>CAZSDD010000029.1:29684-32263 GCA_964605505.1 uncultured Gemmatimonadaceae bacterium
TCCCGGAAGGGCCGGGAACCAAAGGGGCTGCCTCCGGAGGGCCGACGCCCTAATGTAGTCCCATACCGATCCCGGGGCCCGGCCCCGGCACGCTCCATCCAAAACACGCAGAACCCTCATGATGACGCAACTGAATTCCCGGGCCGAGCGCCCGATCCGCCATGGCCGCGCCCCCTCCGGGGCCCTTCTGGCCCTGGTTCTCCTCTCGGCGTCCGCCCCCCACCCCGCTTCCGGCCAGGCGGTGGCCGTCGACCTGGACACGGTCCAGGCCGGCCGCTTCGACATGGGAAAGATGTGGACCTTCGAGAACGCCCCCACGGAGTACTTCACGGAGACCTACGGCTTCTCCGCCGATCCCGGGTGGTTCGAAAGCGCCCGCCTGGCGGCTCTCCGGATCCCCGGATGCTCCGCCGCCTTCGTCTCTCCCCACGGGCTGGTGGTGACCAATCACCATTGCATCCGTGGCGCCGTGGCGCGGGTGACCCGGGAGGGGGAGAGCCTGCTGGACGACGGGTTCTACGCCGCCGCCATGGAGGAGGAGCGCCCCATCCCCGACTATTACGTGGACCAGCTCATCGCCGCCGAGGACGTCAGCGACGAGATCTTCGGCGCCACGGACCAGGCCGCCACCGACGCGCAGCGGGACGAGATCCGGGCTCGGGTCACAGGGGAGATCGAAGAGCGGATCCGGGCCCGGCACCAGGGGGGGGAGGGTACGGTGCGGGTGGAGGTCACGCCCCTCTACAACGGTGGGCGTTACTCGGCCTATACGTATCGCCGATACACAGATGTACGTATGGTTGCCGCCGCCGAGCTGCAGCTGGGCTTCTTCGGCGGGGACGGGGACAACTTCACCTATCCCCGCTACGCGCTGGACTTCGGGTTCCTCCGGGTCTACGGCTCCGACGGGGAGCCTCTCGGCAACCAGCACTGGTTCAACTGGAGCCAGGGCGGGGTGGAGGAGGGGGACGTGGTCTTCGTCATCGGGAATCCCGGGCCCACCAACCGCCTGAACACCGTGGCCCAGCTGGAATTCCAGCGGGACGTCTCGGTGGCGGCCCAGAAGTCCTTCCTGGAGACCCGCCTGGCCGCCATGAGGACCTTCTACGAAGAGAACCGGGCACAGGGCGACAGCATGGACCTCAGGAACCGGATGTTCGGCCTCTCCAATTCCCTGAAGGCGAGCGCGGGCCGCCTGGAAGCCCTGAAGGACCCGGTCATCATGACCCGGAAAGCCGACGGGGAAGCCAGGTTCCAGGCCGCCCTGGCCGCCACCCCGGAACTGTCGGAAGAGTATGGCGACCTGATTCCCCGCATTGCGGACATCCAGGAAGAAAAGCGGGAAGTGGCGGACGAATACGCCGCCTTTGTCAGCCTGGGCAGCAGCTCCTCGGAGTCGGCCCTCCTGAGAAGGGCCCTTTCGGCGGCCACCCTCCAGGCCGTGCAGGAGATGGGTGCCCCGGCCGATACCGTGGAAGCCATGGAGGCCGCTCTCCTGGAGATCGAAGATCTTCCCGCAGATCTCGAGGAGGCGCTCCTGGCGGAGCGGCTGGAAGATTTCCTCCGGAACCTGGGCCAGGGCCACCCCGTCACGGAAGCGGCCCTGGGCGGCAGGAGTGTGGAGGGAGCGGTCTCCCGCCTCAGGAACCGTTCTGTCCTGGCAAGCCTCGCCCGGGCGGAGGAGGCACTGGACGGAGGGGGCATCCCGGAGGACGACCCGGCCCTGGTCCTGACCCGGGCCATCATCCCTGCCTACCTGGCCTTCCAGCAGGTCTACGGACCGCTGGTATCCCGTGAGGGGGAGCTGGCGGCGGACCTGGGCCGGGCCCGATACGCCGTCTACGGCGCCGACGTGCCCCCGGACGCATCCCGGTCTCCCCGCATCACCGACGGCGTGGTGAGGCCCTACGAGTACAACGGAACCAGAGCTCCCGTCTACACCACCTTCTTCGGCCTCTACGACCACTTCCACTCCTACGGAGCGGACACGGACTGGAACCTCCCGGACCGCTGGGTTCCGCCCCATCCGGAGCTGGATCTCGCCACGCCGCTGAACTTCATCTCCACCGCCGACACCTATGGGGGCAATTCGGGCTCCCCGGCGGTGACCCCGGAGCTGGAGATCGTGGGGCTCAACTTCGATCGGAACATCGAGGGGCTCAGCCGGGACTTCATCTATCTTCCGGAGCGGGGCCGGAACATCATGGTGGATGTCCGGGCCATTCGTGAGGCCATGGACAAGGTCTACGACGCCGATCGCATCGTGCAGGAATTCATAACCCACAGGCTCTTCCGGACCGAAGCCGAGGCCGACGCCGCGACGGGAGGCCGGTAGGAGCCGGAGCCGCTGAAGCGGCAGCCGCGGGAATCGCCGGAATCGGAATCGTCGGAATCGGTATCGTCGGAACGGGGCCGGCGGAACCGAGATCACCGGAATCGGAATCGCCGGAGACGGGGCCGGCGGAACCGAAATCGTTGGACCGGCTACAAGAGGGAGCGTCGGAGCGTCGAACCACGAACCGCCGACGCCGCTGAACCAGGAACCGCCGACGCCGCTGAACCAGGAACCGCTGCGCCCA
>CAZSDD010000030.1:0-12874 GCA_964605505.1 uncultured Gemmatimonadaceae bacterium
CCTGGCGGACATGGTCCTCTATGAGGAGGACTTCACCGTGGCCCCGGAAGACGAGATCATGAAGGCTCCGGTGGCTTACACCGTCGTGGGAGGGAAGGTGGTGTACGAGGCGCAACAAGCTTCAGGCGTCCAGTAGCAGGGTGCTGCGACGGGAGGTCAGCGGCGGTTCTGCAACGGGGCTGGCCTCAAGGGGCGGCGGCGACCCTCTCCGCCGCCGCCTCCGACTCCCGGAGGTCCAGCTCCTTCCCCTTTCCGACACCCCTCAGCCGTTCCAGCAAGCCACGGCGCCGGATGAGAACGAGCTGAAGGGCTCCCGGGCCCACTTCCACCCCCGTCACCCAGAGGTAGTGGATGTCGCCCAGGAGTGGGGGCCGGGACACCCGGTACCCCTGGCCGTGCCACTCGAAGTCGATGTGTCGAGCCCCCTGGAAATCCTCCCGGGACCACTCCTGCTCCAGAAAGAAGTCGTACTCTACCTGGAAGAGGCCCGGGGCGATCTCCAGTCCGGACTGATAGTAGAAGGGATCGAAGTCCTGGCCTTCAGCCCGGTGGAAGGCTTCTTCCATGGCATAGTCCACCCCCTCCAGGTCATCCTCATCCGCAAGGCTCTCCAGATGGTGCCTGAGCTCATGTGTGAGGGTCTCCCAGAGCTCCTCCTCCCAGTCGAAGTCCGGATCCTGGGCCGCCAGGGCCCTGAATGACCCGTGGTAGAGAACCACCACGGAGCGGAGGGTCTCGGGACCGGACCAATCCGACGGGTAGGGCTCTGTGATGCATTGGCCCAGTGTGTGGACGTCTGCGTAGGTGGGATGGGGCACCTTCTCCGGCCGGATGACGAGACCGTCCACCCCCTCCCGGAATTCCTCCGGAATGGACTCGAAGGCCTCGTGGGCCCTGCGGGAAAAGGTGTCAAACTTCATCCCCCAGGGTCTTTCTCACCAGGAACCGGTTCGCGGCCAGGAGAACGGCCAGGACCACGGCCCACTGGACCAGGGTGCTTCCGATGCTGAACGTCTCCAGGGGATTCAGGTTGGCTACCCAACCCTCGCCCCTGACCTGCCAGAACCACCAGACGATGAGCACGACGGCCTCCAAAACCACCAACCGGATGGCCCAATCCCACCACCCGCCGATGTGGATGTCCGAGTCGCCGGTGTTGATGAAGTCCTGCCGCCACTGTGTGACGCCGTAGCGGAGAACCGCCAGAGCGAAGAAGAAGCCCGAAAGCATGAGCCCCACGCCCCAGACGAAGTCCTGGTTCTGGAACACGGCCATGTTCAGGGCGCTGGGCACCCCGCAGAGGAGGCCGGCGATCCCAACAACGGCGATGGCCCGCCCCCGGGCCAGCCCCATGTCCTGGAGGATGCGGCTGGCCAGCTCGATCATGCTCACCAGACTGCTCCAGGCGGCGAAGATCAGGGCCAGGAAGAAGATGGCCATGAAGAACTGGCCCCAGGGAATCTGGGCGAAAAGCTGGGGAACCCAGATGAAGGTGAGTCCCTCGTTTCCGGCTCCCACGATGATGTCGGCGGCATCAGGCATGACGGAGAAGACGGTGCAGAGAACCATGATCCCCGCCAGCAGGGACATGGAGTTGTTCCCGAAGCCCAGAACGAAAGCATTCAGCGCCGTGTCCTCTCGGGTCCGCATGTACACGGCGTAGGTGAGGGCCAGGCCCCATCCCGCACCCGTGTCCCAGGCGTTCTGGGTCAGGGCCTCCAGCCAGATACGGTAGTTGGCCAGATCCGAAAAATCCGGAGTGAAAAGAAAGGCCAGTCCCCGGCTGGCCCCGGGAAGGGTCAGGGCCTTCAGCGCCAGGACGATGACCAGGATGATGAGGGAGGGAATGAGGAACTTGGCGGCCTTCTCGATGCCCTTCACGCCTCTGGAGACCACGAACACCCCCAGGACCATGGCAATCAGGTGGGTGAGAAGGGCTGAGTTGGTGCCGGCGAAGCCCTCCCAGAAGGCGCCGGGCACCTCCGTGGGAATCTCCCGGGTCAGGGTGGCCCAGAAGAACCGGATGGTCCACCCCATGACCACCGAGTAGTAGAACATGATGGCGGTGGCGGTCCAGGCCACCCACGCCCCCATCCACCCGAACTTTGGCCCCATGGTCTTGGCAAAAGCACCGATGGTCCCCTTCCGGGTGCCTTTTCCCATGCCGAACTCCAGGAGGAGCAGGGGCACGGACCAGAGGAGGAGAAAGACGGCCCAGGCCACCAGGAAGGAGCCGCCCCCGTTGGACGCGGCGATGCGGGGAAATCGCCAGATATTGCCGGTGCCCACGGCCATGCCCAGCATGGCCAGGAGCATTCCCCACCGGGAGCTGAAGACTTCGCTCTTCGATGCCGCCACCGGGTGCCTCCCTCGGTTCTTTGTTACGGTCGCTACCGGCTTCCGGGGCCCATCCTACGGAAAAAACAACCCGGCGTCACGCGGTGTCCCCACTTTCCGGGCAGACCCCGGGGCGCCGGCGGCAGCCATGGCTTCCCCCAGATCCCGGAAACCCTCCCGCCGGAGCCGCCTATTCTCGGCCCAGATCGTTCCAGTTCAGGATTGCGTTCCAGACCAGAGCATGGTTCCCGTGGTTCTGGTGCCGGTGGAGGGCGTCGAACCCATAGAGAACCAGGAAGCCCTCGCCGATCTGTTCGCTGAACAACGCCGGCTGCCCACCCAGATCTCCGGCTCCCCGGGCGATTCCGCTCAGAAGCATTCCTTCGCCCGAGGCGTAGGTGACGGCGATGCGATCTTCGGCATCGTCACTCACGGAGAAGTACGGTCCGTACTGGTGGTAAAGGGGCAGGGTCTCCCCGTAGCCGTAGGTGAGGGGGTCGGTGGCGTCGGCCACCTCTCCCTTCAGGAGAGACCCGGGGATGAAGATGCTCCCGGGGTCCCGGAGATTCACATCTCTGGAGAACCCGAAGTCGACGGGAACTGTGGCCGCCGATCCGACGGCCAGGAGCGTACCGCCGGCTTCCACGAAATCGCGCAGGGCCATGAGGCCTTCAAAGCCCATGCCCCCGGTCATGTCTTCGGTGGCATCGGGGAAGCCGTGGGTGGGATACTCGGGGGTCCGGGTGTAGGGCATGGGCCCGTCTTCCGGGTCCCGGCCCTGGAAGATGCGCTTGGCCGTGTTCCTCGCCCCCTGGTGGGGAAAGAGGATGACGTCGTAACGGGACCTGAGATCTCCCATGGATCCAATCTTGTCCTCCCCGACGTAATCGTATGCCACTCCCTGCTGATCCAGGGTGAAGCGGGCCCACCCCTCGTCCTGGGTCCGGGTCCAGGTGTGCAGAAGGGCGATACGGGGAAGATCCATCTCATGGGTGGGCACCCCGTCCAGGAGATCCTCCGACACCCGGAAGGCGTCGAAGCCGTGTTCCCTGACCCAGGACGCCACGTCCACACCGGCGGCATCGGCCTCCAGGATCCAGGCCCCGGGGGCCAGGGTGATCTCGTCGTTCACTGCCACTTCCCCGTTGGCCACCCGGACCGGGATGGCGCCGAGGGCCAGGCGGGCCCTCATGAGGTGGGCACTGGAGCTGGGCCTCACCAGGTAGGAGTCCCCTCTTCTGCCGTGGACCCGGCCTTCCAGGGTCACGGGGCCGGCGAGGGTCTCCATCTCCAGCTCCGACTGGACCGCGGCATCGTCGACCGGGTGGGCCTCCACGTTGAACATGTAGGGGTAGGTCCAGGCCACGTCGTCGTAGGGAGCCGGGGCGTCCTCGGGGAAATCCTGCCTCTCCATGAGGGTGTAGGCGTAGTTCCGGTACGGCTGGTCCATGCGGAGAACGAAGTCTCCCTCGAGCACCTCCACTTCCCCGAAGGTTCCATCCTCTTTTGCCCGGTGGATTTCCAGCCCCTGCCGCTGAAGGAGGTTCACCATGTAACCCACATCGGCCCTCCGCTCCTGCACGGCGGGAATCAGATAGGCATAGGGAGCCTGCGTCCGCCCCTTGTTCAGGGAGTTGTTGGACTTCTTCCAGAAGTTCTCCAGGAACATGGCCCGGTTCTGGGCCACCAACTGGAGAGCCGCCAGGGCCCCGGTCTGCATGTAGTTGGTGTTGTTCCTCAAAGACCAGAGCGTGGTGTCCCGGGGGGGGTTGGGCCGATACCACTCCACTCGGGTGCTCCCCTCACCCAGCTCCCGCTCCACCGTGTTGGGGAAGGAATTCCCGAAGGTCTCGTAGAAGCGGCCCACGGCGTTCCGGGTGTTGGTGACCCAGAGGAGGTAGCCGGGATACCAGCCGGTGTAGAACCCATGGGTCCAGACACCGGGCATCCCCTTCGCCGTGAGGGAAGTGACCTCGAAGTTGGACATCCACTGCCACTCGGAGATGGTGATGGGATCCACCGTGGGGTTGTAGGGACCGGTACCGGTAGACACGTACAGATACGGCACCGACTCGTGGAGATCGTGGCCCACGGGGAACTTCCACTCCAGGAAGAGGCTCACCAGCTCCTGGGTCAGTCGGGCCGTGAGCTGGAGGCCGTCCCGGTTGTTGTCGTGGAAGATGTACTTGCCCCAGTAGGGCGGTCCGCCCTTCGAATCATCCATGAAATAGGTGTCGGCATTGTAGCGGGCATGCCACTCCACCACCCGGTCCCGGCCGTCGGGCTCGGCCACGGGAACGATGAAGACCACCAGCTGGTCCCGGATCTGACGGATGGTGGGGTGATCCGAGGCGGCCAGCCGGTAGGCCATCTCCATGACCATCTCCGGGGATCCCGTCTCCGGGGAGTGGAGACCGCCATAGAAGGTGTAGATGAGCGGCATGTCAGCGATGAGGCGCTCCGCTTCGGCACTGTCGGTACCCCGGGGGTCCGCCAGGGCGTTCAGCCCCGCCTTGATTTCCTCCAGACGGGCCAGATTGTCCTCGCTTCCCACCTGCACCAGGGCCAGGTGGTTCCCTTCTTCCGTCTGTCCCAGAAGCTGGAAGCGAACCCGGTCGGTAGACCCGGACAGGGCCCGGAAGTACGCGTAGATCTCCTCCACGTGATGAAGCACGCCGGGCTTTCCTACGGCGTACCCGAAGTGGTCCCGGGGAGAGACAACCGAAGCGGAAGCCGGCAGGTGATCCACCATGGGGTTCGTGTACTCGGGCATGGTCGTCCAGGAGAGGATCTCCCGGGCGTAGGCCGTGTCCATAGCCTGACCCCAGGGAGAAGTAGCCGGGATGTCCCCGGCCCTGTACCAGTCGAACTCCTGGGGCGGTGGGGTCTTCTCCTGGGCCGAGAGGACGGGTTGGGTGAGAACGGATCCGGCCAGGAGCCCAGTGAGGCAGAATACGGCGAAGACGGAGTTGAAGATTCTGCGGCGCATCATGGACGACTCCACGCTATGGGGACGAAGAAGAGTGGATTAGGCCCCCACAGCCGCCATTTCGCAAGGTCAAGGACAGATCACGGCCCCCGGGGACCAACCCATGGGGGTAAAATAGCCGTAGGACATGACGCACATGGCCCCGGAATCCCGGTGCGTCAACGTCACCATCCACCCCTCGGTTCCCGCAAAGGGGATGGACACGTCCACCCCTTCCGGCATATCCCGCCGGGGGGTGATGCCCAGGGCATCCAACTCCGGGGTGTAGCTCCCGTGATCGGCATAGTGAATCTCCTCGTGAGTGGCCAGGATCCGGAGGGTGGCTCGCATCTCACTCATGACCTCTTCCCCGGGGCCGGTCCTTCCGCCGGCCTGGGCGGTTCCCGTGCCTCCGGGGTGGAAGGCCACGCTGGGATGGAAGTCCGCCGGAGAGGGGCCCCCCTTGGGCTTCTCCAGCTCGTAGAGGCGAACGTAGTTCACATCCATGGAGTCCTGGTGTCTCCCAAGAACATAGTCCGGGCCCACCTCGAAGGGTTGGAAGCGGGGAGGGGTTTCCACGGTGGCGGCCTGTCTCCCCGCGAGATCATACACGGCCCAGGTGATGGCCGTATCGGCGGGGGGCCGGATGGGGGACACCCATATCCATCCCTCGTCGGTGACCTTCACGAAGCGGAGCGTCCCTACCGAATCCACCGGTGGAAGGGCTTCAACCGCCCGTCGCACGACCTCCCGATCCTCCGGCGCCAGAGGGCTATCCACCCAGTCTCGTCCCGTCACCCACTCATCCCCGGGAAAGAGGTTGGTGGAAGAGACCCTGAGGGGCGCCACCCCCAGCACCGACCCCTCCCCGTTCATTAGCGTGATACGCTGGAGCTCCGAGTCCCACACCATGAGGGTATCCCCGCCCAGCTTCCGGATTCTGCTGGGCCACTGGAACTCCCCCGGACCCTCCCCCTCCCCGCCAAAGGACTGGGTGAAACGGCCGTCGGCCCCGAACACCCTCATCTGCCGAGTTCCCGTGTTGGCCACCACGATCCGTCCATCCCCCAACCGTACGGCCCCTCCGACCCGGAAGAGCTGGTATGCCTCCTCCCCCTCCAACACGCCGATCTCCAGGATAGGCTCCTGGGAGAGTCGCCAGACCTCCGGTGTCGGAGCGGGGGCCACCGCCTCTCCTTCCCCCCCTCCCCCATCGCACCCCCAGACCACGCCCAGTGGCAGGAGGACCAGGAGGGTGATCCAGATGCGGCGATTCAGATATCCGTGGAGGGATGGCGGTCTGTTCACGGCGTGCTCTCACTTCCCGTCCAGAAGAAAAGTGGGGCCGGCCCGAAGGACCGGGTGATCTTTCCTACAACCTCTCCCTGATCCAGGGGAGGACCCCCTCCGCCGGCACCCGGACCTGCTCCAGGGAGTCGCGGTCCCGGATGGTCACGGTCTGGTCTTCGTTGGTCTGGCCGTCCACGGTAATGCACCAGGGCGTCCCGGCCTCGTCCTGCCGGCGATATCTGCGGCCGATGGAGCCGGAGGCGTCATAGAAGGAAGGCACGGCGGCGGCCCGAAGCTCCCTGTGGAGCGTCTGGGCGATTTCCGGCAAGCCGTCCTTCTTTACCAGGGGGAAGACAGCAGTCTTGATGGGGGCCAGGGCCGGGCTCAGGGCCAGGACCACCCGCTCTTCCCCCTCCACCTCTTCTTCCCGGTACGCATCGGCCAGGGCCACCAGGACCGTCCGGTCCACTCCCAGCGCCGTTTCGATGACGTACGGGATGAACCGCTTTCCCGAAGGCGCGTCGATGTATTCCAACCGCTTGCCGCTGTACTCCTGGTGCCGGGCCAGGTCGAAGTCGGTCCGGTTGTGGATGCCCTCGAATTCCTTCCACCCGAAGGGATACTCGTACTCGATGTCGAATGCCGTCTTGGCGTAGTGGGCCAACTCGTCGGGGCCGTGTTCGTGGAAGCGGAGCTTCTGCTTCCGGATGCCCAGACCGATGTGCCACTCCATCCGGGCTTCCTTCCAGTGCTCGAACCACTCGTCGTCGGTGCCGGGCTCCACGAAGAACTGCATCTCCATCTGCTCGAACTCACGGGTCCGGAAGATGAAGTTCCCCGGGGTGATCTCGTTCCGGAAGGCTTTCCCGATCTGTGCGATGCCAAAGGGAACCTTCTGACGGGCGGCCGTCTGGACATTCAGGAAGTTCACGTAGGATCCCTGGGCCGTTTCCGGCCGCAGATACACCAGGTGAGCCCCATCCTCCACCGGACCCATGAAGGTCTTGAACATGAGGTTGAACTGCCGGGCCTCGCTGAAAGTGTCCTTTGTGCCGCAGACGGGACACTGGCCGCCCTCCACCTCCGGCATGTCGGCCCGGAAACGGCGGTGGCAGTTTCCGCACTCCACCAGGGGATCCGTGAACCCCTCCACATGCCCGGAGGCCTCCCAGACCTTCGGGTGCATGAGAATGGCGGCGTCCATCCCCTCGATGTCGTCCCGCTGGTGCACCATGGTGCTCCACCAGCGATCCTTCACGTTCTTTTTCAGCTCGATGCCCAGAGGGCCGTAGTCCCAGACAGAACCGGTTCCTCCGTAGATCTCGGAAGACTGGAAGATGTAGCCCCGCCGCTTGCAGAGGGACACCAACTTTTCCATCACGTCGTTTTCGGCCATGGTTTGGATATTCTGGTCTCTTTGGGGCGGTACCGGAGAACGCCGGACCCCGCAAGTCAGCCCCGGATGGTGAATTCTCGGAACGACAAAGGTGGCGAAAGGCCCGGAAAGGTAGAAGGGGGGCCGCTTTGCAGCAACCGGCTCCGAAGGATCTTCCGGGGGTGGTCGCGAACCGGTTCGAGGGCTCCATCTTTGGCTTCGGGGGTACTCCGGACTACCGTCTGTTCCCACCATTCAGGCCGGCTCAGACCTTATCCGGCCCGGATAAGGCAGAAACCCGAATCCTCCTGTGGCATCACACTTGCGTGGGGAGTCCAGGCAGGGATATTGAAGGGGGAGGAAAGGGTCGAACCTGGCCTCGACACCCGGGTAGGACGGGTTGGAGAGACCCGGGGCGATGCCCGGAACCCAGAGGATCCAAGGAGATGGGACATGGAGTTGAATGTTACTGAGCGGGCCCAGGAAGTGGTGCGCTCTTACGTGGAGCAGAGCGGCGGGGAGTTGCGGGCCCTCAGGATCACAGCCCGACAGGACGGCCCCGAGGGGGCCCGGTTCGAGCTTTCCCTGGTCTCCGAAGCCGACAAGGCCGAGGATGACATATCGGTGGACATGGACGACTTTTCGGTTTTCGTCTCGGAAGACACTGCGAAGCGCCTGGAGGGAGCCACGGTGGACTTCGTGGAGCGGGTGAACGAAAGCGGCTTCGAGATCCGGCCGCCCGAGCGGAAGCTGAAGGTGGCAGGCCCCCCCAAGGGTGAGCTGGCCGAGAAGATCAAGGACGTGCTGGACGCCCAGGTGAACCCGGCGGTGGCGGCCCACGGTGGGGAGATCGTCCTGGTGGACGTCCAGGGTACCGAGATCTTCATCGAGATGGGCGGTGGTTGCCAGGGATGCGCCCTCTCCCGGATGACGCTTAAGCAGGGGGTGGAGCGGATGGTCAGGCAGGCGGTGCCGGAAATCACCGCTGTCCACGACGTCACGGATCACGGTTCCGGGGACAACCCGTTCTATTAGTAGCAGCTGGCATCCCGCAGTAGTAGCTGGTATTCCGTAGTAGCAGCTGGTATCCCGTAGTAGTAGCTGGTATTCCGGTAGTATCCGGGATCCCGGCGGGACCGGAACCCCGCCGACCCGAAAACAACGGGGCCCTCTCCATGGCGAGAAGGGCCCCGTTGTTGGTCTCACCCCGGTATCCCGGACTCTGCTCCGAACTGCTGCATCCTGGGGAGCCTGTCCGAGTCCTGTCCGAGGAATGGGGAGCGCCGCGATGCGCTGGTGGCGCCCGCCGCTCTTCACCCTGGTGGCGGTTGCGTGAGCCGGAGGTGGCGGTTTCCGCGAGCCGGAGGTGGCGGTTGCGCGAGCCGGAGGTGGCGCGCCGCGATGCGCTGGTGGCGGTTGCGCGAGCCGGAGGTGGCGGGGGGGTGAATGGCGGCAATCGGCCCATCGGTGGTCGATGTGGGGCCCGCTGTCGGCGGTTCCGGCATCGATGGGCGCCGTCGGGCGTGGATGGTCGGCGATCCGCGGGTCGAATGACGGAAATCCCCATCAACTCCCGACGTGAAATCCACTTTGCCGACGGAGTTGAGGAGCTCAGGGGAATTCACCACTGTGAGAGTGGTCAAATCCACTCGGCACGGCCTTTTCGGTGGAGGCTAGTGGATTTGACCTCGCTCAGCGCAGTGAAATCCACTTTCCGCTCATTAGTCGTCGGGATTGTGGAATTGACCACCCCCGGGGACCACCTCGCAGCGCCGTCCTGGGGTTCGATTGCGCCATGTGCGCCGCGTTCCTGCATCTGCACCGCGTTCCGGGTTGGCGGAGGCCATCACCGCCGCAATCCGAGGTGCTGGGGCACCATCCGCGCCGCGTTCCGGGTTGGCGGGGGCCATGACCTTCGCGGTTTGTGGTCCGGCGGTCGAGGGCGCCATCTGAGCCGCGTTCCTGCATCTGCACCGCGTTCCGGGTTGGCGGAGGCCAACCAGCGCCCGGGGCCCCCGTTCGAGGGCGCCCTATGAGCCCCAGCCGCCGCGTTACCATCCTGCCGGACACGGCGTGCCACCGGCGTCCGCGGTGATCGGCCGGGCTGGGTAGCGTGCCACCGGCCCTTGGCCCTCGAACCAGCTCGTGGCCTTCCCCTGCTTCGGCATAACGCCCCAAAAAATACCTCAGCCAGCCCAGGGTCAAAGACTTATGACACAGTGGTACCAGGGAGGCAGGCCGATCCGGCCGGCGGCTCAGAAGATGATCATTCCTCCCGAGCCCCCGCCAAATCGAGGATTCACCACGTTGTTGAACACGGACCCGAAGGTGTAATTGAGGCTGAAGTATGTGTAGTAACTGTAATCGGTCTGGAGCTGGCGCCGCTGAAGGAGAATGTCCTCCACCGAAGCCGACCGCAGGGGAACGGAGATCCGGTCCTGAATCCGTTCCACGGATCCATGAACGGAGAAGGAGAAGCCCCGGGCCAGGCGGATGCTTAGAGACCCCCCGATGGAAGCGTGATGCTGGTCGATGTCCCTCAGGTAATGACCGACCTCCGAAAAGATCCCCGCAGACCCCCAGGGCTGGGTCAGACTCAGGGCTCCGGATATCCTATGGCTCAGGAGCCCCTCCTCCTCCTTGAAGTAGACCGTCTCTTCTTCGTACTGGAAGTATGAGCTCTCCAGGGCGTACTGAAAGGTGAATAGCCTGCGGGTGGACTCGGAGTAGGGAAAGATGTTGTACTCCAGAACCGGAGCCGCATTTACGGCCAGGCGGATATTGGAGTAGGTGGAGCTGGAGGCCCCTCCCCGGAGCCCCAGGGACCAGTGATCGTCGATGCTCTTTACCAAAAGGCCCGAGAAGCTGTGGCTCCGGGTCACGCTGAGGGTCTCGTAGTCGTCGTAGTCGAACTTCTGTTCGCTGTAGCGGCTACTCAGGTAGAGGCTGGCCTTCCATTCTTCCGTGGTCCGGGATGCCGTCAGGGAACCGGTGAGGGAAGAAGACTTGTAGGTGGATTCTCCTCTGAGATTCGTGGACAGACGGGCCCGGAAGGTCCAGAAGTCCCACGGATCGTCCTCCGAAGTGGCCATGACACCCTGCCCCCCTGCCTCCCTTCCCCCCTCGAGTCGGTCGGCTGTCTTCAGGGAGATGGCGATGTCCTTGGCCAGGGGCGTGAGGCCCACGTAGCGCATGAGCCCGATCTTGATGATGGCCGCCAGCCCCCGTCTGGTCTCGTCCGGGGTAGCGTCGAAGGCGGAGACATACTTCAAAGTATCGGCCATGCCCTGGAACCGGCCCCTGCCCATGAAGAAAAGGTGGTGGGCCTGGCCCCCGGAGCCGGTGGTCTGGGCCGTGACCAGGAGGTGAATGTCCGAGTCTTCCCGGTCCCGGACCCAGTTCACGAACTGGATTTCGGTCCGGAAGAAATCGTCATCGAAGCAGCCCAAGGCTTTGCAATCCAGGAAGAGGCGAACCACCTCCGCTCCAGCCTCCGGCGCCGGGTCCACCGTAGGTTCCTGAGCCTGGATGGAAGAGGGAAATACAAACCGGGAAAGGAGAAAAAGGACCGCGGGAAGGAGGAGGGCCGGGCACTTCCGGGACCGATTCATTCGATTCTCCCCAGGGGTGTGGACGACCCGAGGGGAGTGCCGCCCCGGGCAGTGATACCGCAGGCCACCCGCCCCGATCGACCGGGATGCGAGTCACCGAGGTCTGAAACTGAGATGCGTTCTTCTGGTTTTCCGTTGCAGGGGGGCGGGATGCCCCGGGAACCCTTACGGCGTGCCACCATGCCTTACTACGGCGTGCCACCATGTCTTTTCTATTGCCGATTGTCAAAATATCCACATATCCACCCTCCCGGCTCACCGCTGGCCGGGCCGGAATCCAACCGGTAGCTTCAGTCTCCAGATGAGGGGGCCCGCAGGGCCTCCAACGACTCCATGTCCGGCACCTCTCCCAGGGAGGCCATCCATGCTTCGTCCTCTTCTGATCCTGCCCGTCTTCGCCTTGCTCGGGTTCTCCCCCCAGGATCCACCACAACCGGGGGCACCAGGATGGGAGAGAGGAGGCGATGGGGAGGTTCGCCGAACAGCGTCCCGATCGGTCTCCGACCCGATCGCAGTGCAACCCAGACAGGTGGGTACCCTGGAAGGTCGAATCCACTACACCGGGCCGGAGGCCGGCCCGGTCATCATCCAGCTTTACGGCCCCGGTGACGGGGGGTGGACCACGGGGCGGGTGTCCAAAGCCGACGTCCTTGGGGGGAGGGAGCCGGATCGATCGGTTCTCCTGCCGGGGCCCGGGGCGTACCGCTTCGACGGGCTGTCGGGGGGCCGCTACAGTGTGGTGGCCTTCATGGATCTGGACGGCGACCAGGCCCTGGACTTCGGCCCGCCGGAGCCCCTGGGGTGGTACGCCTCCGAGGTCGGAGGCTGGATCGACCCGGTGGAGCTCCCGGTCGGAGGTCGGAATGACGTCGACCTGACCCTCCGGACCCCCACCCCCTTCCCCCAGACGGACAGGGAAACCGAAAACGGTGCCCTCCGCTGGATGAAGGGGCTCCCGGTCCTCCAGCTCCAGGGGACCCCGGCGGAGCGGGGGTACGCCCACGGGTTCCTGGTGGGGCCACAGGTCGTGGACTTCTTCGAGTTCTACGTCCTGGAGGACAGTTGGCGCTCGGCCGACCGCTACGAGGCCGAATTCGTCCCCTTCCTTCAGACCCACTTCGACTACCATCCGGACTACCTGGCGGAAGCCGACGCCCTCCTCCAGGGAATGAAGGACTCGGGGATGGACATGCGGGTGGAGTGGTTGGGCCGGGATTTCCGCAGGGTGGACCTTCTGGCCATCAACGCGTACATCGAGCGGAGGGCGGCACGCCCCTCGCCGGCGGCTCCCGG
>CAZSDD010000030.1:12974-31594 GCA_964605505.1 uncultured Gemmatimonadaceae bacterium
GAGGGAACCGACCTGGGCGGGGGCCTCATCGCCGGCCGGAACATGGACGGGGAGGTGGACCTCCGGAAGGTGACGGTGAGCCACTTTCTGCTCTTTGCCGTGGACCCGTCGGAGGAAGGCCGATATCGGTGGATCTCCACAATGTGGCCCGGCTTCATCGGCACCATCAGCGGGATCAACGAGGCCGGCCTGTACAGCATGGAGAACGCCGGGGGAACCGGCCCGGGACCGGTGGTGGACGGCCTTACCCCCTGCACCTGGACCCAGCGGGAGATCCTGGAGACCGCTGGTCGGGAGAGCACGCCAAATTCCATCTCGGAAGCCATGGCCGGGTTCCGCTCCCGGGGCGGAGGCTCCTTCGGGGCCGGCTCCGTCATCCTCTGGGCGGTTCCGTACGAAGGGCAGGCGGCTCCGGCCTTCGTAGCGGAGGGGGACCGCTTCGGAACGGCCATCCGGGAACCAGCAGACGTGGCGCCGGACTCTCCCTGGAACATCATGGCCACCAACCACTACCTCTCCTACGGGGTGGAACCGGGTCGGCCGGGGCTCTACTTCGGAAAGGAGCCCTCATTTTCCTCCAGGTGGCGGTATGAAGCGGGAATGAACACCCTGGATGCCTGGACCCGCCAGGAGAAGCCCCTGGGCACGGAGGAGATGCGGCGCCTGCTCCAGAGCGTGGCCCACGGCACCACCGAGTACTCCGTGATCTTCCGGGCCAACGAGATGACGGTGGACGTGGCGGTGGACGACCTGGCTACGGATCTCTGGGACGCACCCTACCAGGAGTGGGCAACCTTCCACTTTGAGGAACTGTTCCAGGGGATGCGGTAGGGCTCTGCGTCGGAAGCCTCGAGAGCGGAACCCGGCCGGGGGCTGAATTGAGGGGCGACGGCGCGTTCAGTCGAGGGGCGACGGCGCGCTGAATTGAGGAGCGACGGCGCGCTCAGTTGAGGGGCGACGGCGCGTTCAGTCGAGGGGCGACGGCGCGTTCCTGTCATGTCTCGAACAGCTTGTGGCATTCCCGGCAGGACTCCGGGAGGCCTTCCCTTCCCCGAGTCCCCTGCCAGATCCGATGCCGGAATGTCCGGCGGAAAGCCCGGGCTTCCTTTCCCCGCCAGATCTCCTCCAGGGACGCTTCCCGGAGGTTGCCGAATTCCAGACTCCGAATGGGAAGGTCCCGGCCCTGGAATCGATGGGTGGCCCGGGTTCCGGCCCTCAGCCCCAGGTTGGTCATGACGCATGGCGAAACCTGGCCCCTTGCCGAAATGAAGCAGCTCCGGAGGACGTTCTCGGTACAGGCTGGGTTGGCCTCCCGGGTATGGAAGCCGTGGACGTGGAGAACCATGCCGGTCTCCGGGGATGGTTCCACGGTACTCCGGGGGAAAACGAGACCCCCGGGGTCTTGTTCCTTCGACCCCTCCTCCTCCGACCCTTTCCCCACAGCCCCCCGCGCTCGTTTCCGGGCCTCGGCCACGACCTCCCGGGCTCGGGGCCAGAGGTCCCGGCGGACCAGAAGGGACTGGTCCTCCATCTCCCGGTCCAGGATCAGGCTCAGCTGGCTCACCACCATCTGCGTGGCTCCCCAATGCCGTGCCAGGGCCACGGCCTCCGGAAGCTCGTCCAGGTTATCGGCCATGAGGAGATAGGCCAGATGGAGGTTCGGGGGGCTGGAGCCGGCCTCCACAGCCTCCCGTTTCAGGGCTTCGAGGTTCCGGTCAACCGCCGCCAGGGGGCTTCCTGGCCTGAACCGATCGTGGGTCTCGGCCGCGGCCCCGGCCAGACTCACGGCCAGGATTTCCACCGGGCTCTCCAGGAGGGCTCTCCGATTGGCAGGGCCGAGGAGGGCCCCGTTGGTGGTGAACCCGACACCGGCCCCCGTCCTCCCCACCTGGCGGACCATTTCCCAGAAATCAGGATGGAGAAGGGGCTCCCCCCACCCCTGGAGGTAGACCAGCTTCGCCGCCGAAAGGGCCGGAAGGAGACGGCGAAAAGTGTCGGGGGTCATGAGCTCCGGCTCCCGCTTTCCCGACAGCCTGTGCACCGGACAGTAGCGACACCGTCCCTGGCATCGGGCCGAAACCTCCACCTGGATCCAATCCAGCTCGAAGGGCTGGAGTCTTTGCCAGGCGGCACGAAAACGATCCCGGATCATCGTTCCTCCCCTACTCCAGCCGCTTCTGGAAGCGTTTCCCGGCTCCCCATATGGCCAGGACGCCCATGAGGGCGAGGACAAGGAAATGAGACCAGAGCTCCACGACTCCCTGACCTTTCAGGAAGATGCCCCGGACCACTTCCATGAAATACCGCACCGGGTTCAGGAGGGTGAGGTACCGGAAGCTCACCGGCATGGTCTCCACCGGATACAGGAAGCCCGCCAGGATGATGGCCGGGAGGATGAAGAGGAACATGGTGAGGAAAGCTTCCTGCTGGGTCCGGGAGATGGTGGAAATGAAGAGGCCCAATCCCAGGCCCGCCAGGACGTAGAGAAAGGAAGCCAGGGCCAGGGCCGGCACCGACCCCCGAAGGGGAATCTGGAACCAGAGGATGGCGATGACGGTGATGAGAACCAGGTCCACCATGCAGATGATCATGGCGGGTATCGTCTTTCCCAGGATGAGCTCCCGGGGGTCGATGGGGGTCACCATGAGCTGCTCCAGGGTTCCCAGCTCCCGCTCCCGAACCACAGCCAGGGCCGTCAGGAGAAGAGCCATGAGCAGGAGGAGCAATCCGATGACTCCGGGAACATTGTAGACCTGACTGGAGAGGTCCGGGTTGTACCAGATCCGTGCCCGGAAGTCCATGCCCCCTTCCAGTTTCACTCCCCTGGCCGCTGCCTGTTCCACGGCAAAGTCCTGGATGATGCGGCCTGCATAACCCTGAGCCACGGTGGCGGTGTTGGAGTTGGTTCCGTCGATGAGGATCTGGACCGTGGACTCCCGCCCCGCCTTCAGATCCCGGGCGAACCCCGGCGGAATCTGGAGACCTACCGCCGCCGATCCCGCGTCCAGAGCCCGTTCGATATCACCGGACTCCTGGCCCTCCTGGACGATGCGGAAGTACCCTGATGCCGTGAGGGTCTCCTTCAGGAGACGGGACTCGGTGGTCTGATCCTGGTCCACCACCACCGTGGCCACGTTCCGGACATCGGTGTTCACGGCGTAGCCGAAGAGCAGGAGTTGGATGATGGGAGCGGCGAATACGATTCGCTTGGTCTTGGGATCCCGGAAGAGCTGCCGGAACTCCTTCTGGACCAGGACCCGTATCCTCGGAAGTGAGATCTTCATGCCTTGATCTCCTTCTTGAAGGCCCGGGTGGCCAGAGCGAGACCCACGACGGCGAAAACCAGCATGGCCACCGCCTGGGGCCACAAGGCCCCGATCCCCACCCCCTTCAGGAGGATTCCCCGCGTGACCACAATGAAATAACGGGCCGGAACGAGAAAGGTGACGCCCTGAAGAATGAGAGGCATACCGGCGATGTCGTACATGAAACCCGACAGGAGTATGGCCGGGAGATAGGTGGCCACCAGGGCCGCCTGCATGGCGAAGACCTGGGAGCCGGCCACGGAGGAAATGAAGATTCCCACCCCGAGGGCACCCAGGAGGAAGAGGACGGAAAGGATGCCCAGGAGGAGGGGATTACCGTTGAAGGGCACCTGGAAGAAGACAATCCCTGCTCCCACCACCAGGATGACATCGAAGAAGCCGATGGCCAGGTAGGGGAGGAGCTTGCCCAGGACGACCTCTACTTCCTTCACCGGGGTGGAGGCCAATTGCTCCATGGTCCCCCGCTCCCACTCCCGTGCGATGGTGAGGGAGGTGAGCATGGCGGCGATGATGGACATGACGACGGCAACGAGACCGGGGACGATCATGTTCCGGCTCTCCAGCGTCTCGTTGTACCAGATTCGTGTTTCGGCTTCGGCCACCGCCGGCATGGGCCTGCCCTCCAGGATCACACGGGTGGTGTGCCGGGAAGCGATGGCCTCGGCGTAATTCAGTGCGATGGTTGCGGTGTTGGCATCGCTTCCGTCCAGGAGGAGTTGGACCGGGGTTTTTCGGCCCGACTTCAGGTCCCGGGAATACCCCGGAGGAATGACCATGACCGCCTGAACCCGTCCCCGAGCCAGTCCTTCCTCCACCTCCCCATAGGAGCCGGGGCGGTCCACTACCGAAAAATAGCCCGAGGCCTGGAACACCTCCATCAGTTCCCGGCTGTCCCGGCTCCCGTCCTGATCCCACACCCCCAGGTGGATATCCGTCACGTCCCAGGTGATGGCATAGCCGAAGAAGATGACCATGAAGACCGGGAGCACGAAAGCCAGAATGAGGCTGCGGGTATCACGTCGCAACTGGAGGGCCTCTTTCCGGGCCATGGCCAGGATTCGATGGATGTTCATCAAAGTCAGCCCTCCACCGCCCCGCCCTCTTTCCGGACCAGGGCCACGAAGACGTCTTCCAGGGAGGGAGCCACCTGGCGGAGGCTCTCCAGCGTCATACCGTTCTCTTCCAGAGCCGCCGGAATCTTTTTTCTGGCCATCTCCTCGTCTTCCACCACCAGATGGACCAGGCGTCCGAACATGGAGGCCTCGATGACTCCCTCCATGGTCTTCAGCGTCTCCACGGCCCGGGGCGCTCCGGGGGTCTTGAGCTCGAGTATGGGCTCCTCCATTCGGGCTCTGAGCCCGGCCGGATCATCCAGAGCGATGACCCGACCCCGGTTCATGAGAACCAGCCGGTTGCAGTATTCAGCCTCTTCCATGTAGTGGGTGCTCACCAGGATAGTCGTACCTCCGTCGGCCAGATCGTTGATGAGATCCCAGAACTGGCGCCGGGCCGAGGGGTCCACTCCGGAGGTGGGCTCGTCCAGGAAGAGGACCGATGGCTCGTGCAGGACGGCGCAGCCCAGGGCCAGCCGCTGCTTCCACCCGAGAGGCAGGTCCGCGGTCAGCAAATCTCCCTTTCCCTCGAGACCCGCCATCCCCAGGACCCAGTCCCTGCGCTCCCTGAATCTGTCTCCCGTCACCTCATAAAGCCCGCCGAACAGGACGATGTTCTCGTCCACCGTCAGATCCGTATAGAGGGAGAATTTCTGGGACATGTAGCCGATTTCCCGACGGATGTCCTCCCCCCGCGTGTGGATGTCCAGGCCCGCCACCCACCCCTCCCCGGACGTGGGGGGCAGCAGGCCGATGAGCATGCGGATGGTGGTGGTCTTTCCGGCGCCGTTCGGCCCAAGAAAGCCGAAGATCCGGCCACGGTCCACGTTGAAGGTCACCGAGTCCACCGCGGTGAAGTCCCCGAATTTCCGGGTGAGTTCCTTCACACGGACGGCGTCTTCGGACCTGCCCCCGCTTCGCCCGTTCGTTTCCCCGGCCGAATCCTGTGGGCTCTGCCGGGTCCCGGTTTCAGACACGAGACACCTCCGTCGCAGCTTCCGAGTCCTCTTCCCTCACCAGATGGAGGAATACGTCCTCCAGGGAGGAGTCCACCAATTCCACCTTCTCCGAGGAAAGCCCGGCCCGGTCCAGGGCGGTCATCACCTTCTCCCGGCCTTCTTCACCGTTTTCCAGCACGGCGTGAACCACATTGCCGAAGAGGGCCGTGCTGGCCACCCCGTCCATCTCCCGGATCAGATCCCGGGCCTTTCGAGGCTCCGGGCCTCCGATGGAGATGACCCCCCCGGGCAGCAGTTCCAGGAGGGCCTCGGGAGTGTCCAGGGCCAGGACCTTGCCACGGTGCAGGAGGGCCACCCGGTCGCAGCGCTCGGCCTCGTCCAGGTAGGAAGTGCTCACCACCACCGTGACCCCTTCCTCCACCATCTCGTGAAGGATGAGCCAGAGGTCCCGGCGGCTGATGGGGTCCACGCCGAAGGTGGGCTCGTCCAGAAGGAGGATCCTGGGGTGGTGGATGAGGGCGCAACAGAGCCCCAGCTTCTGCTTCATCCCCCCGGAGAGGTTCCCGGCCAACCGGTCTTGAAAGGGGCCCAGGTTCGAGAAGGCGAAGAGTCGCTCCAGGCGGGCCGGACGCTCCGACTTCGGCACCCGGTAGAGGTCGGCGTAGAACTCGATGTTCTCCCTGACGGTGAGGTCCGTGTAGAGGCCGAATTGCTGGGACATGTAGGCCACGAAGGGCTTCACCCCCTCGGGGTCCGCGGCCACGTTCACCCCGTGGACGATGCCTTCTCCTCCAGAGGGCCGAAGGACCCCGGCCAGCATCCGGAGCGTCGTTGTCTTTCCTGCCCCGTCGGGACCCACGATGCCGAACAGCTCCCCGGCTTCGACGTCCAGGGTCAATTCGTCCACCGCCACGTTCTCCCTGAAGCGGCGGGTGAGGCCCTGGAGGCGGATGGCGGGATCAGCCATCTCCGGCCCCGTACCGTTCCCCTGGGCTTTGTCCCGCTGATCCGGCCCGAAACCGGCCAGCGGAGGTCTCCCGTCCTCAACCACCGGTCCGCTCCGTACCCTGGAGGATCACATCCGCCGGAATTCCGGCCTTCAGGTCGTTGGACGGGTCTTCGGTAATGCGAACCTTCACGGCGTAGACCAGCTTCACCCGCTCCTCGGTGGTCTGAACGTTTCGCGGGGTGAACTCGGCCTCGTCGGCTATGAAGATGACCCGGCCCCGATAGGTCCGATCCAGATAGGAGTCGGAGGAGATAGTGGCCTCCTGCCCCAGCTGAACCTGGCCGATGCGGTCCTCCCGGACGTAGATCCGGACCCACCGGTCCCCGGGATCCATGAGGGTCAGGACCGGGGCCCCGGGTTGCACCGTTTCGCCGGGCTCCCTGTGTTTGATGGTCACCACCCCGTCGAAGGGGACCGTGATGCGAGCATTGGCCAGGGCCGCTTCGACCTGGGCCAGCCCCGCCTGGGCCTGGGCCACCTGGGCCCGCTGGGCTGAAATGCGCTCCTGGCGGGGGCCCTCTTCCAGGAGATCGACCCGCTCCCGGGCCTGCTCCGCAGCCGCTTCCGCCACCCTGGCCCCCGTCTCGGCCTTGTCCAGGGCTTCCTGGCTGATGGCCCCCCCTTCGTGGAGGCGGCGTGCTCGGGCCAGGTCACGGCGGGCGTCTTCCAGCCGCTCCTCCGCCGCCCGGAGCGCCGCTCGCCCCTCGGCGATCTCCTGCGGCCGGGATCCGGCGGTCATCTCCTGGAGCACGGCCCGGGCCGCTTCCACTGTCGCCTCGGAGGAGCGCTTCCGGGCTTCCAGCTCCGCCATGTCCAGGCGAGCCGCCTCGGCGCCTGCCTCCAGGGGATCTCCGGCGTCGGGACCGATCCAGTCGATACGGCCAGCCATCTGGAACCCGAGATCCGCCTCCCGGGCCTCCACCGTTCCCGAGGCCTGGATCTCTCCGGCGGTTTCCTCTCCGCAGGAGACGGGGAGAGGGAGCAGGGCCAGGAGGAGAATCTCCAATCCACTGTGTCGCGTGTGTCGTGTCATTTTTTCTCCGCCACGCTTCATCGGTCCATCTCCATGTTTTCCTGAATCCATTGCAGGGATAGCTCCCCCTGGACCCTGGCCAGCTGGATCCGGGCCAGGATCTCGCCGTGCCGGGCCTGAACGAGGGAGGCCTGGGCGTGAAAGAGCTCAGCCTGGGCCCGGAGAAAGTCCGTCTGCACGCCGGCGCCGGCCTCCAGAGCCAGGGCCTCGATGCGGGCCACTTCCGCCGACTGTCGGGCCGCCAACTCCAGGGCCTCCCTCAAAGCCCCGGTCTCCCGGACCTGGGCCAGGGACTCCTCCACCCGGTCCTCCACCTCCATCTCCGCCAGGCGGAGAGCCTCCGCCGCTCCCCGGGCCTCGGCCCGGGCTCGCTCCCGCTCTCCCTTCCGGGCCCCTCCGGTGAAGAGGGGATAGGAAACCTGAAGGGATCCCTGCCACTCCTGGACGTGCCCCCCGTCCAGCGTACCGAAGTTGGAGTAACGACCGTTGGCCTCCACTCTGGGAAACCACGCGGCGGTGGCTTCCCGGACTCCGGCTCTGGCCACCGAAAGCTCCTTTCGAACCCGGTCCAACTCCGGGTTGGCGTCCAGTGCGGCGGCGGTGGAAGCCTCCAGGGCCGGGGCGGGAGCGTCTCCAGGGGCCAGCGGTGTCAGGGGCATCCGCCGGACCGCCTCCGGCTCCAGTCCCGTGAGACGCGCCAACCGTCCCCGGGCCAGATCCAGGTTTGACCGGACGGAAATCTCCCGGGCCCTCACGCTCTGGAGGGCCGCCTCCACCCTGAGAAGGTCCACCCGGGCTGCCTTCCCCTCCTCCAGGAAGAGCCGTACCCGGTCCAGCTCGGCCTCCAGGGCCTCCTTCTGGCCCAGCACCGCGTCCATGAGCTCCTGCTCCGAAAGGATTCCCAGATAGGCGGCGCTCACCTGAGCCACCAGCGCCATGCCGGCCTCCTCGGATCCGGCCTCCACCGCCCGCTCCCCGGCCTCGGCTTTTTGGATCCGGGCTCCCCGGGCCCCTCCGTCGAAGAGAGTGTACCCCACGGAAACAGCCCCCTGGACCAGGCTCCGGTCAAAGGAGGGAGGTTCCATGGGGTCGAAGCCGTGGAGAGGGGCCACCACCATGGGCTCCTGATGCCGCTGGAGGCTCCCCTGGGCGGCCATGGAGGGGAGCCGGGCCGAGCGGGTCTGCCGGACCCGGGCCGCCGCGGCATCTTCCATGGCCCGAGCCTGGCCCATTACCGGGTGGGTCTCCAGAGCCATGGACACCGCCCGGGAGAGGGTCAGGGACTCCCCCACGGGGGTCCCCGGCTCCTGCGCGAACAGAAACCCCGGCCCACACGCCAGGAAAACGCCGGCCAGAAATGGCGACAGGATCCTGGGCCGGGGCGCAGTACCCCTTTCGTGTTCGTGCACCAGGGCCCGGGAGACTCCCCGGGCCCCACGCCGCGTTTCGGTCCTCATTCTTTATCCTCCTCACTGTGCTCTGCATGGTACTCCGCATCGGTGCGCCCCCACCGATTTCCTCCCCGGTCCCCCCGGGTCCCCTCCTCCCGGGCCTCCAGGCCCCGGAGGACGAACTCCACAGCGTGATCCTCCGGAGGGATGCGGGGCTGCGGAACCCCCCGCCGGGCAAGCTCCGGCCTGGCCAGAATCGGAGGCATGATAGAGAGGTAGATGGGTTGGGAGATGGCGCTCAGGGCCATGAGGACCGGATCTCCGGGCCGGATGGTGCCGACGGCCTGACCCTCCTGAATGATACCGGTGAGGGCCGGGGCCACTGTCCGGACAGTTTCCAGGAGTTGCGGTGCCGGATCTTCTCCCAGGACGATTTCCTGGACCATGAAGCGCGGCATGTCCGGGTTCTCCCGGAGGTGCTGGAACATCCCCCGGACGAAATACTCCAGCTTCTGGAGAGGAGAGAAGGGCATCTCCTTCAGAAGATCGGCCTGTTCCCGGACGGGGCCCATGACGTCCTCCAGGATTGCTTCGTAAAGACCCCGCTTGGACTGGAAATGGTAGGTGACAGCTCCCAGATTGGCGCCGGCCTCCTCCGTCAGCGATCGAACGGAAGTCCCGTCGAAGCCGTTCCTCGCCATGAGCCTCCGACCCACCCGGATCAATCGTTCCCGGGTATCCTCCGTTTGATCCCAAACCACGCTCTCGTCCTGGTTTTTCTTCATTCCGGCCTCTCGATTAAATCATACGTTTGTATGATACAATGGAATATCGTCTGGGTCAAGGTCAAGGAAAGGGAGGAGCGATTCGGGTCGATCTCGCCGAAACAAGGCTGTTGGACGAACGGGTCGGAAGTCCTACCTTTTCAGGGATCACCGTTCAGGGATCACCGCCCCGATCAGTCGGATTCGGGACCCGTCAGGAGGCCATTTCCTTCAACGTCCCCCTGGCAGTCAACCAAGCCATTCAGGTCCAATCTTTCGGGAGATGAACGTATGAAGAATCTTTTCGCAGGGGTGTTGGCGCTGGCCCTTCTCACCCTCTCCGCACCGGCGGTCCAGGGACAGATCGATCTGGGGCCCCAGCTTTCGGTGGCCGAAGATGTGGATGTGGGGATCGGCGTCAACGTGGTGGCGCCTCTGGCCACCCTTCACGAGAACCTGGAGTTCAGCGGAAACTTCACCTTCTACTTCCCGGACGGCGTCGATTATTGGGAGGTCGACGGGGACGTCCGCTATCTCTTCCCGATTCCGGATAACACCTCCATTCTTCCCTTCGCCATGGCCGGCCTGGCCATCGGCTATTATTCGTGGGACGCCGGGATTCACGACGGAAGCGAGACCGAGCTGGGCCTCCGACTCGGGGGCGGGTTCAAGGTGCCCATGGACAACCTCACGCCTTTCGTGGAGCTGGGCCTGGGTGTCGGCGACATTCCGGACTTCACCCTCCGGGGCGGCCTCACCTTTCCCCTGGGAGGCTAGGAGGTTGTCCAGTTAGCCGGAAGCCTGCCCGACGCTTTTGTATGCAAACGGCCCCCCGGCCCTCCGGAGCTCTCTGGCCGGGGGGTCGGGGAACCGGGTTCGCCCCTCCCCGCTCCCGTTCAGTTCCGGTCCGGGGTCTCGGCTCGGGCGCCGGGAGGCGCGGCGGGCCTCAAGGCTCTCGTTTCCTTTCTACTCGCTGGACAACGCCCGCACAGGGTTCACCGCCGAAGCCCGCCGGGCCGGAATCCAGAGGCCCAGGAACGAGACCACCCCCAGCACCACCGCTACGCCGGCGAAGATACCGGGATCCCGCGGATCCACTTCCACCAGGACGCTCTCCAGGGTCCCGGCCGCCAGGAACGCCAGGATGAGGCCCAGGGCCAGGCCCACGAGAGCCCGCTTTCCCCCCTGTCGCACCACCATGCGCACCACGTCACCCCGTTCGGCCCCCAGGGCCAGGCGGACCCCGATCTCACCGGTTCTGCGGCCGGCGGTAAAGGCCGTGACCCCGTAGATCCCTACGGCACCGAGAAAAAGGGACAGGAGGGCGAAGAGCCCCATGAGATTGGCGATGAGGGAGAAGGAGCCCACCCGGCGATCCACCAGATCTTCCATGGTTTCGATCTGGAAGAGGGGGATCTTGGGGTCCACGGACCAGACAGCCTGCTGGAGGGGTTCCAGGATGTCGCCTGGAGGACCGGCGGTCCGTACCACCAGAGAGCGACTCCGGACGTTGGCCTGGGCGATGGAAAGATAGATGGAAGGCTCTGGAGGACGCTCGATTCCCCGTTCCACCACGTTCCGGATGACCCCCACGACGGGTATCGGGCGCAGGGTGTCCGATTCGGCCAGCAAGGCGTGTTCCAGGGCATTGGCACCTTCCCCCAGGTACCGGCTCACGAAGTCCTCGTTCACCACCGCCACCATGGGGGCGTCTTCGTCGTCGGTTGCCCGGATCGGCCGCCCCGACACCACCTGGAGCCCCAGTGCCTGGAAGAGCCCCCCGGAGAGGTAGGTGAGGCGGGTCCTCCGCTCCTGCGCCTCGTCCTGGCCGGCGATCCGCACGACCCGTCCCCAGTTGGAGCCCATGAGGGGGTGGCTCTGGGTGTTGCCCACGGCGATCACCCCCGGGATCTCCACCACCCGTTCTTCCACGGTATTCCAGAAGGCCCGGAGATCCGCCTCCCCGGGGTATTCGCCGGCCGGTGGGGCCAGGCGCACCGTCAGGACGTTCCGGGGATCGAAGCCGAAGTCCTGGCTTCGCATGCCGGAGATGCTCTTCATGAGCAGGCCTCCGCCCACCAGGAGCACCACGGCCGTGGCAGTCTGCAGAACCACCAGGGCGCTGCCGAAGCGGGCCGACGCCGTGGACCGCCCGCCCCGACCCCCGTCCCGCAGAGCCGCAGCCCCGGCCCTGCTGGACCGGAGGGCCGGCACAATGCCGAAAAGGAGGGCCGAGGCCACGGTTACCAATACCGTGAAGGCCAGAACGGACCCGTCCAGCCCGAACTCGAAGACCGGGGGTATCTGGGAGGGGAGGCCGGCCACCATGGCCCGGTAACCCCAGGTGGCCAGGAGAAGTCCCAGCCCCCCTCCCAGGACGGCCAGAACCAGGGCCTCGGTAAGGAGCTGCCGGATCACCCGGCCTCGGCCGGCCCCGATGGCCGTCCGCACCGCCAGCTCACGAGCACGGGTCTCTCCCCTGGCCAGCAGGAGGTTGGCCACGTTCACGCAGACCATGAGGAGAACGAACCCCACCGCCACCATGAGGATGATCGAGGCCTGTCTGGCCACGGGGCCCAGCATCTCCTCGTGAGTCGGGACCACCTGAACCGTCCAGTTCTCGTTGGACTCGGGATACTCGGCCTGGAGCTGCCGGGCAATCTGCCGGAGCTCCGTCCGAGCCTCGTTCACCCCGACTCCGGAGGCCAACCGGGCCGTGGCCTCGGCGTAGTGTCCCCCCCGATCGTCCTCCCAGGGGATCAGGTCCAGGGGAAGAAGGACGTCAGGCCGGTCTGCCAGGAAGCGGAAGTCCCGCGGCATGACCCCGATGACGGTCCGGATCTTCCCATCCAGGGTCAGGGTGGAGCCCAGGACGTTCCGGTCCCGGGCGAAACGTCGCTCCCAGAACCCGTCCATGAGGATCACTACCTCGTCCCGGTCCGGCCCCAGCTCTTCCGGAAGGAAGCCCCGTCCCAGGGCGGGCTCCCGGCCCAGGAGGCCCAGGATGTTGGGCGTGGAGCGGACCGCCGCCACCAGCTCCGGCGGGCCGTCCCCCGTGAGATTCAGCCGGTCTTCATAATGGACGGCCAGGTCCTCCAGGGAGCGGGAGCGTTTTCGCCAGTCCCAGGCGTCGGCGGGGTTAACGTCGGTGTTGCTCCAGCCCAGGACCGGGTTCTCGGTCCAGAGGGTCACCAACTCCTCCGGATCCTCGTAGGGGAGCGGCGTGAAGAGGAGCCCATCCACCAGGGTGAATACGGAAGCGTTGGCCCCGATGCCCACGGCGAGGCTGAGAACGATGGTGACCGCGAAGAGGGGCCTCCGAACCAGGGCCCTCAGGGCGAAGCGAATATCTCCACGGATGTTGGCGAACATCTCCCACACTCCTCTCGATTCCTCTGACGTGCCGCCCCCGCCTTCCGCCGGACATGGGCCCATCACCCTCGTCCGAAGCCGACGAGCGGCTCCACCCACCAGGGCATCTCCAGCGGCGCGGAGCCAGGCGTCCAGGGCCCCCGACCATCCCCCTTCCCGGCGCTGTCGCCGGAGATGAGCCAGGAAGGTCATCTCCATTTCCTGGCCGTTCCGTTCCCGGAATTCCCGGGGAAATGCCCGGAGGAGGATGCGGTAAGCCCGCCCGGCGGACCTCTCGGCGAACGGTTTCATGCCCGGGACAGACCCCCCCCGACCCCCCTGGCCCGGGCCAGCCGCAGAACCTCCTCCAGACGAGCCACCTCCCGGGCCAACGTCACCTCGCCTCGTGGAGTGATCCCGTAGAAGCGGCGTTTCCCGCCCTCGGTGGGGGCGTCTTTCGGGGGATCCACCTCCCGGATGAGATTCCGCTCCGCCATGTCGCCCAGGGCGCCATAGAGGGTTCCGGGCCAGAGGCGAACAGCCCCATCGGTCCTCTCCAGGACTTCCTCCATGATGGCCGTGCCGTGGAGTTCCCGGTCCGCCAGGCAGAGGAGGATGTGAAACCACTGGGGTTTCAGGTTCTTGATCGATCCATCGCTTTCGGGCTTCGTCATCCGAACACGGGCTCCGTATCTATATGATTTCGTATCAATACGGGGGAGTATAGATAGAGGTTTCAGGCAGGTCGATTGGGCCCCCGCCTGGCGCCGGCATCAGCAGGGGCTATGGAGGCCCGTGGTCCTGGCGCCGGCAGAAGACCGGCCGGCCTCGGCTATCCTTCCTCCCCCTCTTTGCCCGGAAGGAGAAGCGTGATACCCTGGATCTGTTCCCGGATCTCCGGCTGATCCCGCGCCACTTCGAATAGAGAACACCGTGCGCATCATCACAGCCCCCTGCACCGGCCTCCTCGTCCTGGGCCTCCTCCTGGGAGGGTGCAGCACCTCCGTCCCGGAATCCGGCGTCAGTCCAGTCCCCTCCCCCGCCGATGAACCCGACACCCGGCCTCCGAAGTCCGATAAGCCGGAAGCGGTCCGGACACCGAAGGCAGCGGAATCGCCGGTGGTCAGGGCTCCGGATCCCCTGGATCCCGAGGAGGTGGTGGAGCTCACTGTGGACCGGATCCAGGCCGATTACAGGGCCGGCCGATACACGGCGGCCCGGCTCACCCGGACGTTCCTGGATCGCATCCACCGGTACGAAGGCCGCTACAACGCCTTCATCTCTCTGAATCCCGAGGCCCTGGCGGAGTCGGACTCTCTGGACCGGCTCTATCAGAAATCGGGACCGGTGGGCCCTCTGCACGGCGTGCCGGTGGTGATCAAGGACAACATGGACATGGCCGGGCTGGTGACTACCGCCGGGTTTGAGGGCTTCAGCGGAAAGGACGGTGGGATCCCCATGATCCCCGGGGATGACGCGGCGGCGGTGGAGCGCCTCCGGAAGGCAGGAGCCGTCATCCTGGGCAAGACCAACCTCCCGGACTTCGCCGGCCACGGTACCCGGACCAACAGCTCCGTGGCCGGGGTAACGCTGAACCCCTACAACACCTCAAAGGCCCCGGGGGGCTCCAGCGGAGGGACGGCCACCGCGGTGAATGCTTCCTTTGCCGTCCTGGGGCTGGGGACCGAGACCGGCGGCTCCATCCAGAACCCCGCGGCGGCCCAGGGCCTGGTGGGGGTGAAACCCACCTACGGCCTGGTCCCTCTGGAAGGGGTAGTGCCGGTGGACGCCACCTACGTGGACGTCGTGGGCCCCCTGGCCCGGACCGTCCGGGACGCCGCTCTGACCCTGGACGTCATCGCCGGGCCGACGGTGGAAGACCCGGCCACCTTCGCCGCCGAAGGCCACATCCCTGAGGACGGCTATGCCGCAGGCCTGGCCAGGGGGAGTCTGAAGGGGAAACGGTTCGGGTTGGTGGGGCCGGGATGGCGGGAGCAGTTCCTCCCTCTTGCCCCGGAAACCGAGGCCTTCTACCGGAAAGCCGTTCAGGCAGTGGAGGGGCTTGGCGGGGTGGTGATAGAGGATCCCTTTTCCGGTAGCGGGTTCAAAGAGCACTACGAGGCACGGCCCCGCGGCGGGGGAGGCGGGTCCTACGATTGGCTCGTCTACCTCCAGGGGCTGGGACCCGACGCGCCCTTCCACACCATCGAAGAATGGGAAGCCCTCACGGGTGAGTCCTACCCGGGCTGGGGTCGAAACCGTCCCCCGGCGGCTCCCACTGCCACCGAGGCCGGAGACGCCTACCAGGCCTGGCGGCTGGAGCTCCGGGCCATCTTCCGGAAGGTCCTGGAAGAACACGAGCTGGACGGCCTTCTCTTTCCCCAGGCAGGAGCCCCCGTCCCGGACCTGGTGGAGGATCCGGAGCGGCCGGACTACAACCCCAACAACCATCCCGAGCTTCCCAGCAACATCATCAACGCCCTGGGCGTGCCCGTCGTGACCCTTCCCTTCGGATACTACGAGGACGCCACGCCCTTCGTCCTGGCCTTCATCGGACGGATGTGGTCCGAAGCCGACCTCCTGGCCTGGGCCTACGATCTGGAGCAGGCGACGCGAGCCCGGGTTCCGCCGGTGCTGGAGGAGAACCCGGGCACACCAGGATTTCTTTTGCCGGCGTCGGAATGACTCCCTAGTTTGATTACGATGGCCCTCTTCTCTGTTCTTCGGGCCGACGGCAGATGGAGGCACCGCAAGATGTTTCTTCCCGAAACCCCCAGGGGCCGTTTACCCGAGCTTCTCTCCCGTCCTGCAATCCTCCTGCTGAGCTTATTCCTTCTATTCGGCTGTGGGGATTCCCCCACAGAGCCCATCACCCCCCGGGTCATGGAGGTCGCGTTCATCAGCGCCAGGGATGGCACCACAAGCATCCACGCCATCCGATCCGATGGCACCGGCCTGAGGCGGATCACCGATGGCTCCAGGTCGGAGAACTGGTACGCCTGGTCCCCGGACGGATCGAAACTGGCCGTGGAATGGTCCAGCCCCGGGGAGGGATGGGATCCCTGGGTCATGAACGCCGACGGCACGGATCCCCTTCGGCTGACCCGGACACCGGACATCCTGGAAAGCTGGATGCAGTGGTCCCCGGACGGGAGCCGCCTGGCCTTCAGTGCAGACAACGAAACAGGCGGGCATGATATCTACACCGTCACCGTCGACGGGGATGCCGCCACCAACCTCACAAAGCAGGGCCCGCATCAGAATGGAGGGCCGAAGTGGTCCCCGGACGGGAGCCGGATCGCCTTCGTGAGCCTCAGGGACGGAAACGCCGAGATCTATCTCATGAACCCCGACGGCTCGGGCCAGACCAACATCACCCAGACCCCGGACTTCGACGAGGGGCACCTGGATTGGTCTCCCGACGGCACCCGTCTCACATTTGTAAACAGCGCCAAGAGCGGGGGTAACCGGGACGTCTTCGTGATGAATCTGGACGGAACCGGCCGCCGGAACCTGAGCCAGAGCCCTGAAACGGAGGACCTGCATCCGGCCTGGTCCCCGGACGGCTCCAGAATCGCCTGGGACAAGTACGACGAGCAGTTCACCGGATCTCTCTACGTCGTCAACTCCGACGGCTCGGGCCTCCTGGAGCTGGCACCGGTGGGCACAGGTCCTGCCTGGTCTCCCGACGGTTCCCTCATCGCCTTCACCGGAGTCGGGACCGTGGAAGGCAGACAATACGCCGAAGTCTTCCTCGTCGCCCCCGACGGGACCGGGCTCCGGATACTGGTAACCCCGGATGATCCCAGCGGAAGCCACATCTCCTCGGAGAGGCCCTGGAGGGTTGTGGAGTAGCAGCCTGGGGCTTCGTTAACCAGCCACGTGTTTCCGAAAGGTCCCCCTCGAAGAGCTGCAGGGCCAGGCCAACCAAGCGAGAGAGCCGGACCAGTCGATCCGATTCGTCAGGCTGAAGACGCTTTACGTCCTTCCGGCGCGCAAGGGTTCGAGGTGGAATCTGATCAAGCTCAGAGATCCTCGAGAGGGGGAGATCCCCAGGAGAGAGACATAGAGATGGGCCCCGCCGGGTCCCTTCTTCACCTGGCTCCAGAAACGATCGACCGTCGCCGACCCCGATGTCGCTGCCGTGGTCATGGATGGTCCTCCCTGATGCGCGAATGGCAAAATTCAAAATGCCATGTGGCATTCTGCAACCCTGGTGCGCTCGAGGGGCGAACTGAGGGCCTTTCAGCCACGAGAGGAAAGGGTGGTCTTGCTCAACGGGGAAGACACAGCCACCCTTGGCTGGGTTTTTTGACTCGCCCGGGACAGATATTCCCTGGACTTCTTTGCCTTCGGCCTGAAATCTGCTGAAACGAGAAAGGAATAAGATGGGGCAGCTTCTCGGATCCGGATCCCTTCTCCTTGCCCTTCTGAACCCGTTTCTCCTGGTGGTCTACCTCATTGACCTGTTCCACAAGGTAGACCAGGGCGAGTTCAGGAAGATCCTCTTCCGGGCGGGCCTGATCGCGGCGACGGTCTTCTGCGCCTTCGCGATCCTGGGAGACGCCATCTTTTCCCGGATCATCCAGGCGGAGTTCGCATCCTTCCAGATCTTCGGGGGTTTGATCTTCGTCCTGATCGGGATTCAGTTCGTGTTCAAGGGGCCCACGGCCATCGAGATCCTCCGGGGAGAGTCAGTCCATGTGGCGGGAGCCATCGCCATGCCCGTCCTCATCGGCCCCGGCACCATCAGCGCCGCCGTCGTCATCGGGGAACGCCATACTCCGCTGCCGGCGTGCCTCACGGTCGTTTCGGCCGTGGCCCTGTCCCTCCTCATCGTCTTTCTCCTGAAAAGCCTGCATGACTTCGTTCGGCCCAGAAGAGAAGCCCTCATCGAGCGCTACATTGAGATCGTCGGCCGAATCACCGCTCTCTACGTCGGAACGGTGGCCATCGAGATGATCATGCAGGGATTGGGGTCCTGGATGGAAAAATTCTAGCCCTTGAGATGAGTGAACTCATGCGAATTTCACAGCGTTTCTTCGTGTTCCCGGCCCTTTTCTTCCTGGCCCTTTTTCCCTTCTCCGTTGACGCGCAGGAGGAAGAGAAACCAGAGGAACCTCCCGTTCCCGAACGGGTGCGGTTCGAATCTACCCATTCCGGCACCTTCAACGGCGACTCCTTCGAGTACCGGGCCATCGTGGCCGACATCCACCTGAAGCGGGACGACGGGAAGCCCTACGCCAGTGTCTTCACCACCAGCTACCTGAGGGCAGGTGTGGAAGAGTTGGATTCCCGCCCCGTCCTCTTCGTCTTCAATGGTGGGCCCGGTTCTGCCTCAGTATGGCTTCACATGGGCGTCATGGGCCCCCGGCGGATCGACGTTCCCAGCGATGCCGAGCACGCCGGCTCGCCACCCTACCAGGTGGTGGACAATCCACTGAGCCCCCTGGACGTGACGGACATCGTATTCCTTGACCCTCCGGGGACCGGGTTCAGCCGCCTGGTCGGCGACGGAAAGCCGGAAGACGTCTACGGGCTCAGGGAGGACGCCCGAACCATGGCCGCCGTGGTCCGGGAGTGGATCCGGGAGCACGATCGCTGGAACTCGCCGGTGTTTCTGGCCGGGGAGAGCTTCGGCACCACCCGGGCCGCCGCCATGCTTCCGGAGCTCA
>CAZSDD010000031.1:0-22689 GCA_964605505.1 uncultured Gemmatimonadaceae bacterium
CTGCCGGGCTTTTCACGGGCTCGCTGGATCTTCCGGATTCCCCTCGTTCGTCCCCTGGCCCGTCGAGTCTACCGCTGGATCGCCCGGAATCGGTATCACCTCACCTGCGGGCGTCACTGCAGGTCTTGACCCGGGCTCCCGGGCATGCTTCGATGAACCTGAGTTGGATCCCAACTTAATTGCAACTTTCGGCGTCTCATGACCGTAGGGGCGGTGGAAGGACCAGGGGGGTGCCGGCCCGTGAGGGCCCGAATGCCTCCATGGCCCCCGAAGGGGAAAAATCCAGACGGCGAGCCGAATGCAGGATCAGACAGAACGCAAGATCAGACAGAACGCAAGATCAGACAGAACGCAAGATCAGACAGAAGGAGTCGAGACGGTGACTCGTGAACGATACGGCCTCTCAGTGTTGAAGGGTGCAGCGCTGCTCCTGTTTTCTCTCCTCCCGGCCTTCCAGGCAGGGGCACAGGAGATCCAGGGGACACTCTCCCTGGAAGAGGCCATTGACCTGGCGAAGCGCCACAATCCGACCTACCTCCGGACAGCCAATGACCAGAGCCCGGCAGATTGGGCCCGTCGGGAGTCTCTGGGGAATCTCCTCCCGAGTCTCTCCTCGGACATCAGCGGCCAGTACCTGGCTCCCGGAACGCCCTCCTTCGGGATCTTCGATGCCGGCGACCTGGGGCTGGCGGTGACGGACTACTATTTCTCCAGCTACAGCCTGAACCTGACCTACAACCTCAGCGGAAGCACCTTTTTCAACCTGGCCAGCGCAAGGGCCACCCAGAAAGCCACCGATGCCCGGATTCAGGCCGCCGAGTTCGATCTGGAATCCGCCGTGACGGTCCAGTACCTGGCGGCCCTGAGAGCCAGGGATGGTGTGGAGGTCGCCCAGCGGCAGTTGAACCGGGCCCTGGAGAACCAGGAGCTGGCCCAGGCCCGGGTGGATGTGGGTGCCGCCATTCCCACGGATGGAAAGCAGGCCGAGGTGGAGAAGGGAAGGGCCGAGGTGGCTCTCCTGGAAGCCCAGAGCCGTTACCGGACGGAAAAGCTCCGGCTCCTGGAGCAGGTGGGCGTCCGGGCCCGGGGAGAAATGGACCTGGTCAGCGAGTTCGAGGTGTTCGATCCCGCTTGGACCCGGGAGGCTCTGGTGAGTCGGGCCATGGAGCGGCACCCCTCCCTCCGGGCCTACAGGGCCCAGGAACAGGCCGGCACCGCCCAGGTTCGCCAGGCCTGGAGCCGCTACTTTCCCAACGTTTACTTCGCGGCCCGCTGGTCCGGCAACGCCCGGGAGATCGGGGACGAGCAGTACCTTCTGGACCAGGCCCAGAGTTCCCTCCAGAGTCAGAGAAACAGCTGCGAGACATGGAACCAGATCTCGGCAGGGCTTTCCCAACCGCTGGATGGCTACCCCCGGAACTGTTCCCGGTATGTGTTCAATGACTCGATCCAATCGGCCATTCTGGCACGAAACAACGTCTTCCCCTTTGACTTCCGGAAGCAGCCCCTCTCCGTAAGCCTCCAACTGTCCCTTCCCATCTTCCAGGGGTTCACCCGTCAGCGGCAGGTGGCGGAAGCCAGGGCCGCCGCCGACGATGCGGAATTCGACAGGCGGGCCGAAGAGCTCCGAGTGGAGACGGCCGTAACCCAGGCCTTCGATGAGCTCATGACGGCCGCCCAGGTGGTTGAGATCGAGACACGGAACCGGGAGGTGGCCGCCGAGCAGCTGACGCTGGCCCAGGAGCGCTATCGCCTGGGCGCGGCCCCATTTCTCGAGCTCCTGGAGGCCCAGAGCTCGATGGCCGAGGCTGAACGGGACTACCTGAACGCGAAATATCGCTTCCACGGGGCCAAATGGTCCCTGGAGGCTGCAGTCGGAGAGCGGCTCCGCCCGGACGCCGCACACGTCCGGTAACCACACGTCCGGTAACCAATAGATCGATTGAGAGGACGCTCCCGTGGACATCATCCGAGAGCAGAAGCCCAAGAAGAACAAACGAATCCTGCAGGCCTCGGCGGCCATCGTGGTCCTGGCCCTGGTCACTGTGGGGCTTCGAAGCCTGAAGCCGGCGGCCCCGTCCGTGGAGCGAGCCGTCGTCTGGACCGATACGGTGCAGCGGGGGACCATGGTCCGGCAGGTTCGGGGGCCCGGAACCCTGGTACCGGAGAACAACCGTATCCTCACCGCCGTGACAGCGGGGCGGATCGAGCAGCGGTACATGCTGGCCGGGGCGGAGATCGACTCTTCCACGGTCATTCTTCGCCTCAGCAATCCTGACGTGGAGGTGCAACTCCTTCAGGCTCAACAGCAGCTGAGCCGGGCCGAGGCCCAGCTGATCACCCTCCGGTCGAACCTGGCCACCCAGCGGTTGACCCAGGAAGGTCTGGTGGCCCAGACCCGGACCCAGTATCTGGACGCCCGGCGGGTCTACGATCAAAACCAGCGTCTTTACGATCGAAATCCGGATCTGGTGGCCCAGGCTGAGTTGGAGCGGAGCCGGGAGCTGGCGCAGGAGCTGGAGACCCGCCTGAGATTGGAGAGAGAGCGTCTGGATGTCCTGGAATCCTCCGTGGAAGAACAGATCCGGGCCCAGGAAAGCCAGGTGGAGCGACTGAGGGCCATCGTCCGGTTCAACGCCCAGCGGCTGGCCTCTCTGGAAGTCATCGCCGGGGTCAGCGGCGTGCTGACGGAGTTGCCGGTGCAGGAAGGGGAATGGGTCCAGGCCGGCGGAACCCTGGCCCGTGTGGTCCAGCCAGGGCGACTGAAGGCCGAGATCCGGATTCCCCAGACCCAGGCACAGGACATCGGGGTGGGCCAGACGGCTTACATCGACACCCGGAACGACACCATCGAGGGGCGTGTGGCCCGAATCGATCCCTCGGTCCAGGGTGGGACCGTCACCATCGACGTGCTCCTGCCGGAAGAGCTTCCCCGGAGTGCCCGAACGGACCTCAGCGTGGACGGAACCGTGGAAATCGAGCGCCTGGACGATGTGATCTATGTGGGCCGGCCGGCCTACGGACAGGCCAACAGCAGGGTAGGGATGTTCAAGTTGGTGGAGGACGGCAACTATGCCGTCCGTGTGAACGTCCAACTGGGCAGGAGCTCGGTGAACGAGATCGAGGTCCAGGAGGGCCTGCAACCCGGAGACGTGGTCATCCTCTCTGACATGTCACAGTGGGACGGCTTCGACCGGGTGCGTTTGAGAGGGTGAGCTTCCGGGCGAAGGCATTGTTGAAACACGAATTCCTGAAACACGACAGGATGGGAGCCCGTAGGAGGGCTGCAAGCGGACCGGTCATGACCTTGCTGCGAAAGAATCCACTGAAGTCCAGGAAACAGGGAGAACAGAATGTCCATTGAGTCCCAGCCACTGATTCAGCTCCAGGGTCTTGCCAAGGTGTTCTACACCGAGGAAGTGGAGACCCACGCCCTCTCCAACATCGATCTGGAGATCGCGAAGGGTGAGTTTGTCTCCATCGCCGGGCCTTCGGGCTGCGGCAAGACGACGCTCCTCTCCATCCTGGGCCTCCTGGATTCCCCCACAGGGGGAAAGTACCTCCTGGACCAGGAACCGGTGGAGAACCTGACGGCCTCCACCCGGGCCAAGATCCGGAATCAGGCCATCGGGTTCATCTTCCAGGCCTTCAACCTCATCGGCGACCTGACCGTCTATGAGAACGTCGAGCTTCCCCTCACCTACCGGGGGATGCCCGGCAAGGAGCGGAAGGAACGGGTCCAGAACGCGTTGGAGCGGGTGGGAATGGCCCACCGCATCAACCACTATCCCTCCCAGCTCTCCGGGGGTCAGCAGCAGCGTGTGGCCGTAGCCCGGGCCATCGTGGGCAAACCCCTGATTCTCCTTGCCGACGAGCCCACGGGAAACCTGGACTCGAAGAACGGCCATGCCGTCATGGAGTTGCTGAACGAGCTCCACGACGATGGCGCCACCATCTGCATGGTGACCCACGATCCCCGCTATGCCCACATGGCAGAGCGCCTGATCCATCTCTTTGACGGACAGGTGGTCAGCGAGGAGGACGCCAGGAAGATGGCGGAGCTGGAGGAGAGCGGCTTCGACGTCGCCTGACTGCGGCCCGGAAACGGAAGCGGATCGGGGTGGGGGATCGTTCCCCCGCCCCTCCTTCTTTTCCGGGATGGAATGTGATATCCTGCCCCCCGGTGCGGGCATGCCGGGACGGAGAAGAAAAGAGTCAATCAGCAAAAGGTGGGAAGCGGTGTCTCTCCTCAGCCTCAAAAATATCGAAAAGTCCTTCAAGACCGGTGCCGGGGAGACCTTCGTGCTCCGGCGGATCAACATGGACGTGGAGAAGGGGGACTTTATCACCATCATGGGCCCTTCCGGAGCCGGAAAGTCCACCCTTCTGGCCATCCTGGGCATGCTGGACGGAGACTGGCGAGGCGAGTATTTCCTCCTCCACGAAGCCGTCCACGCCATGCGGCCCAAGGACCGCATGGCCCTGAACCGGGAGTACATCGGGTTCGTGTTCCAGCAGTACCACCTCCTGGACGATCTCACCGTGTACGAGAATCTGGAGATCCCCCTCTCCTACCGGAACGTGAAGCGAAAGGACCGGGAGGCCATCGTGGCCGATGCCCTCGACCGCTTCCAGATCGTCGGAAAGAAGGATCTCTATCCGAACCAGCTCTCGGGGGGGCAGCAGCAGATGGTGGCCGTAGCCCGGGCCGTCATCGCCGAGCCAAAGGTGATTCTTGCCGACGAGCCCACCGGAAGCCTCCACACCTCCCAGGGGAGGATGATCATGGACCTTCTCAAGAAGCTGAACGACGAGGGGACCACCATCATCCAGGTCACACACAATGAGGAATGGGCCCGGTACGGCCGGAGGATCATCAATCTCCAGGACGGATGGATCGTGGACTGAGACTCAGCCTGCCCCCTCCGCGTCCTGGCCGTAGCCACCGGGGCGTGAACTGGCCTTGAGCCAGATTCCCACCAGGAGAAGGGGGAGAAGGGCGAGGGCCAGAATCAGCAGAGGGTTCTGGAAAAGGCCCGGCTCCTGGACCGTGACCTGAAAGGAGACTTCTCCTTCTCCCTCCGGCCCCTCGAGCCTGATGGTGATCTCCCACTCCCCCACGGCCCCCAGGGCGAACTTCGCGGCATAGTACCTGGGGTCTTCGGCCTGTTCCCGGGTGGCTGCATGGGTGATCTCTGTTCCGGAACCGCCCAGGAGTCGCCCCACCACCAGGATGTCCAGGTCCCGGGCTATCCCTCGGCCCCGCTCATAGGTCACCAGCACCGACACGTCCACCGAGTCCGGAGTGATGGGGGTGGGATCTGTAAACACGTTGACCCGGTAGGCCCCCATGGGCTCGTTGGCCACGCGAAGGGTCCCGCCATCGGCCAGGAGGCCCGGAGGTCGGAGGAGCTCCAGAAGGAGAAAGGCGGTGACGCCCAGAAGGCCGGCCAGAAGCAGGAGCGGCGCCGAAGCAGCGGCTCCTTGAGGCATTCGCTGCAGAGACCCAGATGCGAGCCGGGTACGTTGAGCCATGGTCAGCCAGCCATGAGTGTGCCCCGCATCTCCATGGGCTGCAGAAGGAGCCAGATCCCGGCAATGGATAGGGCCAGCGCCAGGGCGGACCAGGGGAGCGTTGCCTTCAGGGCTCGGGGGCCGGGTCCCACTTCCCGCTGAGCGATCCTGAAGGCCACCACGAGGGAAACAAGAAGGCCCAGCTCAAGAAAGAGGAGCTCCAGAGGCAGCAGCCAGGATTCCGGAACCATGGGACCCAGGGACCAGGCCGGGGAGCCCAGGATGGGGAGTCCCAGATCCGAGAGGTACTCCTGCGTGGCGGGGATGATGGCCAGGCCTCCGATGAGGAAATGGAAGAGGTAGTGGGCCACCCACATGCCGAATCCCACCGGGACCAGGGCATAACCGTACCGGGTGGCCTCCTGCACCACGGTCTTGCCCGAGGAGGACCAGGCCGCCGACGCCCAGGCCGTGACGCCCACCAGAAGGCCGGGCAGGAAGACCATTCCGAACAGAAAGATGATCCCCACCAGAATCGGTCCGGACGTGACGCCCAGAAGGCCGGCTAGCCAGCCTTCCAGAGCATAGACGGGGGAAACCATCCCGAAGGCGTTCAGGAAAGCGGCGAAGGTCAGGAAGAGAGCCAGAGCCGCCAGGTCCGGTCGTTGGCTGAACCTGCCCACACCGGCCCGAAGCGGGTCCTCCCAGAGCTCCTGCGCCGGGGGCCGGGTCAGAATGCCGATGTTGTCATAAGGGCAGGCGTGGATGCATTCCATGCAGAAGGTGCAGTCCATGTTCCCGCGCTTCGTCTCCTGGTAGAGCCACAGCTCACACCCGTTCTGGAGGAGCTTCCCCCGTTCATGGGTCCGGCGGGGCTTGGCCGTTTCCGGGGCCCCACCCGCGAGGGCCCTGGGCTTCTCCCACACCCCCACGATGCACTCCCGTGTGGCGCAACCGGCGCAGACCTCCGGGTCCCGGATGGCCACCTCAAGGGGGGAGGCGGCGGAATTCACGAAGTGGAAATGACCGATGGGGCATACATGCTTGCAGAAGGCCGCTCCTTTGAAGAATCCGTCGATGACGAAGGCAGCGGCGAAATAGGCCAGAGCCAGCCAGGCCGTCCACCAGGGAGTGGCCCAGAGATCAAAGGCTTCATAGGCCCAGAGAAAGAGGAAAAGCAGGATCAGGGCCAGCCATTTGGAACGGAGGGCTCGGGGCCAGGTGCCGTTTGCAGGAAAGACCTTCTTGGCCAGGCGCCGGGGAAGCATGAAGGGACAGGCCATGCAGAAGAGGTTGCCTGCCACCAGGAGAGCCAGGGCGACGAATCCCCGCCAGTGCACCCAGGGAAGAATTCCCGCCATGTTCTTCGGGGCCAGCTGAGGCCCGAAGAGCCCATCCAGGATGATGACGGCGGAGGCGGCAAGCAGAAGGGACTGGAGCACGGTCCGGGCATGCCTCCAGCGGAGGAAAGGGCCGACGAGGGGGGCCGTGAGCAGGTCTCGCCCTCTCCGGGCCCGAGTCGAGGAGTCCGCCGTCAAGGACCCCCTCCCGATGCGTCATCTGCCGGCCTGGGGCTGTGGGTCCCGCCCTGGGCGCTGTCGCCGGGAGGGCCCGTTGAATCGGGCGAGACGCCCGGGGGCGGCGACATGACATTGGTTTCCTCACGGAGGACGGTGACACGGCCGTCCGGGAGGGTGGCCTCCAGGGTGAGAACCCAATCTCCGGCCATGGTGAAGCGGAAATCCTCCACCAGGTACCGGCCCGGGCTCTCCATCCTGGCCGTGTCCAGGACCGGGGCCATTCCGGCGTGGCTCATGTTCCCCTCCACCACGATGTCCGCCCCCGAGATGGGGGCGCCGGCAGTGTCTTCCAGCGTGATGATGAGCCGAGCCGGACCCACCCCCGGGGGAGTGGGGGAGATGCCCAGCTCCATGACCAGGGAAGGATCGCCCGGAGGGGCCTCCCCCCGGCAACCAGCCAGGAGCGCTACCGCCAGGAGAGATGTCATCGGCGCCAGGATAGCTCGCGGGATTCGACGGGTTGGGTGCGCGTGCCTCATTCTCTGTTCCTGTCCAGGAGTTGATTGAGATCTCTGGCCATTTCGTCGGGGGTGGCGGAGATGGGAAAGGTCAGCGCAATTCTGCCCTCGGAATCGAGGACAAAGCTCCTTGCCGTATGGTCCACCGTGTAGTTCTCTCCCTCGCCCACCCTGGCAAAATACGCCCCGAACTCTCCGGCAACGGAGCGGATCTCCTCCTCGGTGCCGGTGAGGCCCAGGAAGGAGGGGTGGAAGTTTCGCAGGTATCTGCGGAGGCGCTCCGGAGTGTCCCGGTCAGGGTCCACCGTTACCAGCAGGACCTGGACCCGCTCCCCCTCTTCTTCCATCAATCGGAAGGCCTGGGTGAGGTGGGTGAGGGTGAGGGGACAGATGTCGGGGCAGGAGGTGTACCCGAAAAACACCACCAGGGCTTTTCCGGGAAAGTCGTCGGATGAGACCGGACGGTCCTCCTGTGAGGTCAGGGTGAAGGGAGGCACCGGGAGAGGGGCCGGAAGGAAGTGGCTTTCCGGCGGGGACGCCTCCTCCGGCCCGGCCCCGGAGGCGCTGACCCACCAGAGAGCGGCCGCGAGGCCCAACAGGACTCCCACCGACACCTGAAGCATTCGTACGATCTGCTGCTGAGTCACGATCCACCGGCCTCCATTGGCGCTGGGGTCTGGGATGAAGCTGGATCCGAATGGAAGATAACAAACCCGTGGGGCGCGCAAACACAAACCCGTGAGAGGCCCAAACACAAACCCGTGAGAGGCCCAAACATAAAAGGAAACAGGGTGCGGCGCCCTTCCCTTTCCTTCTCCGCTCCCCCGGGACCATGGAGGAGGGGAAGCCCCGGCGGAAGTCGCCTCCTTCCTCACGGCGCTGGATTCATCTGACGCCAAATTGACATGGGTCAATGGGTTCGACAGTTTAATGGGCTTTCGGAGGAGGGCCTTCGGGCCTCCATTCTGCGACCCTGACTCTGCGGTTCAAGCCTCATGTTCAAGACCATCCGGGGCCGACTGATCACCATCGTCGCCATCCTGGCCGTGGCCCTCGGCTACATTTTTACCTCAGGAATCAAGTACGGCCTTGATCTCCAGGGCGGCATGCACCTGGCCCTTGAGGTGGATGATCCCGAGGGAACCTACACCGCCGAGGCCCGGGCGGATCACATCGAGCGGGCGGAACGGATCATCCGCACCCGGATCGACGAATTCGGGGTGGAGGAGCCTTTGATTCAGCGGGTGGGCATCGACCGTCTCATCATCGAGCTGCCCGGCATCCGGGATGAAGGACGCGCCAAGAGCCTCATCCAGCAGAACGCCTACCTGGAATTTCGCCTGGTCCTTCCTACCAGCGCCGTCCAGCCGGCCCTTTCCAGAGTCGACCGGGCCGTCGTGGCGGCTCTGGGAGAGGACGCGGTCCGGGAGATGGGCCAGGCCGTGGAGGCCGAGACGCCCTCCACCGGTTCTCTCGAGGACCTTCTCTTCCGGGGTGAGGACACTGCAGCCGTGGAGGACACCGCGGCCGTGGAGGACACCGTCCAGGCCGCCGAAGAGGCGCCGGATTCGGCCGCCCAGGCGAACTCTGCCGGGGCACCGGACCTGAGACCCTTCACCGGCCTTCTGAACCAGGGCGACGGTGAGGGGATCTTTTTCGTGGTGGAAGAGGACCTGGAGGTGGCGGAGCAATTCCTGGAATTGCCGGAGGTCCGCAGGGCCCTCCCCCGGGGGGTGTCCCTGGCCTGGGGCGCCGACCTCGTGGGAATCGGGACCCGGAACTACAAGCGCCTCTACGTTCTCGAGGAAGACCCCTTCATGACGGGAGACATGCTGGAGAACGCCATCGCGAACCGGGACCCCCAGTACAACCAGGCCATCGTGAATTTCGAGTTGAACCGTCGAGGCGGACGGCGCTTCGCGGATTTCACGGGCCAGCACGTGGGAGATTTCCTGGCGATCGTTCTGGACGGGGCAGTCATGAGCGCCCCCGTTATCCGTGACCGCATCGGGTCTTCGGGGCAGATCGAGCTTGGAGGCTCGCCCATGGAGGAGGCCCGCGACCTGGCCCTGGTCCTCCGGGCCGGTGCCCTGACAGCGCCGCTGGCCATCGTGGAAGAGCGGACTGTGGGACCCTCCCTGGGGCAGGACTCCATCGACGCTGGGATGACCGCTGGAATCGTGGGGTTGATTTTGGTGGTGGGAATCATGCTGGCCTACTATCGGACCGCCGGTCTCCTGGCCATCGGCGCCCTGACCGTCTACGTGATCCTGGTCATGGGCGGGTTGGCCGCTCTGAACGCCACCCTGACGGTGCCGGGTATCGCCGGACTGATTCTCTCCATTGGAATGGCGGTGGACGCCAACGTCCTCATCTTCGAGCGGATCAGGGAGGAGTTGTTGCTGGGCCGGGCCACGCGAACAGCCGTGGACGAGGGCTTCGGTCATGCGCTCTCGGCCATCGTGGACGCCAACCTGACCACCCTCATCACGGCCATGATCCTCTTCCAGTTCGGGACGGGCCCGGTGAGGGGCTTCGCCATCACCCTCTCCATCGGAATCGTGGCTTCGTTCTTCTCGGCCCTCTTTGTTACCCGGACCCTCTTCCTGATCTACCTCTCAGGAAAGAAGACCGCCGAACCCATCAGCATATAAGAGCCTTCAATGCGGATCTTCAGCGAAGCGAGCTATCCCTTCATCCCCAATCGGAGAAAGGCCTATGTCTTCTCCGGTGCGGTCCTCCTTCTGGCCATCGGCGCCATGGTGGCCAATGTGGCCTTCATCGGATCCTGGCTGAACTACGGCGTGGACTTTACCGGGGGATCCCTGGTCCAGGTCCGGTTTTCCATTCCCATGACGGATGAACAGCTCCGGGATGCCCTGGGCGGGACCCAGGCTCCCCCCATCACCCGCTTCGGGGCCGAAACCGACTTCTCCATTCGGGCGCCCGTCATGCAAGGCGCCAGCGTGGACGAGGTGCGCCAGGACATGGAGGCCCGGATCGGTGCGGCCTTCGGGAGTGACAGCTTCGAGATCCTCGAAGCGGACCTGGTTTCGGCCAAGGTGGGCGGTGAGCTTCAGCAGAAGGCGGCCTTCGCCATCCTCTTCTCCTTTTTCCTGACCCTCATCTACCTGGCCATCCGGTTCGAGATCCGGTTCGGGGCGGCGGCCATCATCGCCACCGCCCATGACATCCTCATCACCCTGGGATTCCTGGCCCTCTTCAGGGTGGAGATCGCATTGCCCACCGTGGCGGCCATCCTCACCATCGTCGGATATTCCCTGAACGATACCATCGTGGTCTTTGACCGGATCAGGGAAAACCTCGGCCGGAAGGGCGGCCGCAAGGAGGATCCGGCGATTCTGGTGAACCGCTCCATCAACGAGACCCTGCCCCGGACGGTCCTGACCTCCGGGACCACCCTGGCGGTGCTCCTGGCTCTCCTCATCCTCGGGGGAGTCGTGATCCGGGACTTCACCCTGGTCCTGATCCTGGGAGTAATCATCGGGACCTACTCCTCCATCTTCGTGGCCTCGCCGGCATTGCTGGAGATTCAGAAGCGCTGGGGGGTCGGAGATTCGAAGGAGCGGAAGAAGCGGCGCAGGACTGCTGAGATTCCGGTCTGATGCCCGGCGGGCCGTCTCCTCCCCGGGGGCGGCCCGCTTTGCCTTTTCCGCCTTTATTCTTGGTTCCCACCGGATAGGGAGTCCGTACAACAGCGAAACCATGCTCATCGATTCCCATTGCCACCTGACGGATGATCAGTACCGGGACGACCGCCGGGAGGTCCTGGTCCGGGCCCGGCAGGCCGGGGTGGGAGGTGTGATCTCCATCTGCTCCCATGCCGGGGACACCGAGAGGGTCCAGGCCCTTCTGGCGGAGTATGGGGATGGGGAATCGGTACCGGCCCTCTGGGGCACGTCGGGAATCCATCCCCACGACGCGGAGGGGGCCCGTGCCGGAGACCTGGACCTCATCCAGGCCGCGGCCCGAACGGTGAAGGGAATCGTGGCCGTCGGTGAGACGGGCCTGGACTTCTTCTATGACCTGTCTCCCAGGGCCCTCCAGGAGGAATTGTTCCTGTCACACCTGGAGATCGCAGAGGCCCTGGACCTCCCTGTGGTGGTCCACTCGCGTAGCGCCGATGGCGAAACGGCCCGGATCCTTCGGGATTGGGGAGGCCGGGTGAGGGGGGTCCTTCACTGCTTCACCGGGGGTGAAGCGCTCCTGCGTCGAGCCCTGGCCGTGGGCTGGATGATCTCCTTTACCGGGATCATCACCTTCAAGAAGTTCGACGGTCAGGATCTGGTGAGGATGGTGCCCCGGGACCGGATCATGGTGGAGACCGATGGCCCCTATCTGGCCCCGGCGCCCCACCGGGGAAAGCGGAACGAGCCTGCATTCGTTACCCGGGTGGCAGAGGTACTGGCCGAAATTCGTGGAGAGGATCCGGAGGAGGTCGCGGGGTATACCACCGGGAATGCTCTGGACTTTTTCGGGCTTTCCCCCTGAGCTTCCCATCTGAGCCGCGCCCCGTCGAATTCCAGCCACCGGTTGAGAGAAATCCCATGCCCCGAAGAATTCACGTGCTCCCGGATGCCGTGGCGAACCAGATTGCCGCCGGAGAGGTGGTGGAGCGGCCCGCATCGGTGGTGAAGGAGCTGGTGGAAAACGCCCTGGACGCCGGCGCCTCCCGCATTCAGGTGGAGGTGGACGGGGGAGGGAAACAGCGGATCCGGGTGACGGATGACGGGGTGGGAATGGGGAGGGAAGACGCCCTCCTCTCCCTGGATCGGCACGCCACCAGCAAGATCTCAGAGGCCAGGGATCTGTCCAGGATCGGAACCTTCGGCTTCCGGGGAGAAGCCCTCCCGTCCATCGCCGCTGTCTCCCGGATGAGCCTGGAAACCCGGGAGGCCGGGGACGAGGCCGGAACCGCCCTCCGGGTGGTGGGCGGGAGCATCACAGGGGTGGAGGAGCACCTCCGGCAGCCGGGAACCACCATCGAGGTCCGAAATCTCTTCTTCAACGCCCCGGTCCGGAGGAAGTTCCTGAAATCCAGCGCTGCCGAGACACGGGCCATCAGCGAAGCCATTACCACCCTGGCCCTGGCAAATCCCTCGGTATCCTTCTCCCTGACCTCCGGAGACCGGACACTCCTGGATCTCCAGGATGTGAAGGACGTTACGACCCGGATCGGCGATCTCTGGGGTCCGGAGACGGGTGGAACGCTCCTGCCCGTCACCGGGGGAGCCGAAGGGGTGACCCTGAAAGGCCTCGTGCAGCGGCCCGACGCCGCCGGGCCGGGTTTTCGCCGGGCGTATCTTTTCGTAAATGGCCGACCCTTCCGGGATCCCGCCATGCTCAGGTCAGCCGACCGTGGCTACCGGACCACCCTTTCCCAGGCTCAGCGACCCTGGCTCTTTCTCTACTTCCAGGTCCGGGACGAATCGGTGGATGTGAACGTCCACCCGGCGAAGCTGGAGGTGCGGTTCCGGAATCGGGGCCTGGTGGAGGCGTTGCTGGAGGATTCCATTCGAGCCTCCCTGGCGGGAGCACGGAGCTCCGCCACCCTGGACACCCAGCTCACGGCTTCTCCCCTGGAGGTCAGGGAGCCCGGAGAACGGTTTGGCCGCCCGGAACGGAAGCCCGGTCCCGGGAAGGCGCCGTCGGACCATCAGATGGCCTTCTTCCTCTCCGGGGCCCCGGATCTCCAGGATTCCCCGGAAAAGAGGGAGCTGGAGAATGCGGCCGTCATGGAGTCCTCCATGGTGAGTCGGCCTCGTCTCTGGCAGATCCATAATACCTATATCCTGGCCGAGACACGGGACGGCCTGCTGATCATCGACCAGCACTCCGCCCACGAACGAATCCTGTTCCAGCGCCTGATGGGCGCCTTCGAGGGACAGGGCCAGGAAGGGCAGCGGCTCCTCTTTCCCCTGACCCTTCGATTGAGCCCGGCGGAGCAGAAAGAGCTGGAGTCCCTGGAGGGCCTCTTCTCCCGAGCCGGATTCGAGGTGGAAGCCTTCGGTGGAGATGCCTTCATCGTGCACTCTGTGCCCAATCCACACCCCTACTTCGATGCCGAGCGATGCCTTCGGGAGATGCTGGCCGAGATGGTGGAGGGTACGGAGCTGGTTCGATCCGCCAGGAACCAGCACGAGCGCATCGCCATGACCTTTGCCTGCAAGGGGGCCATCAAGGCCGGGCAGCACCTGAGCCAGGAGGAGATCACCGAGCTCTTCGACGCCCTTTTCGCTACCGACCTCCCCTTCCATGACGTCCACGGCCGTCCCACCATCGTACGGCTGAGCAAAGGGGAGCTGGAGCGGAAATTCGGTCGGCATTCATGACCCCGAAAGATCGGGATACCCCGTCCTTTTTGGCCCTGGTGGGACCCACCGCCTCCGGAAAGACCGCCCTTTCCCTGGCCCTGGCCCGAAGGCTGGAGGTGGAAATCATCTCCATGGACTCCCGGCAGGTCTATCGGGGGATGGACGTGGGCACCGGAAAGGCGACACCGGAGGAGCAGGCTCGGGTACGCCATCATGGGCTGGATCTCAGGGATCCGGACCAGCGCTACTCAGCGGGGTCCTTCTCCCGGGATGCCAGGAAGTGGATGGCGGAAATCCTCGGCCGCGGCCGCGTGCCTCTCCTGGTTGGAGGAACAGGCTTCTTCCTGAAGGCCCTGACCCACCCCATGTTTCTCGAGCCGAAGCTGGACCGGGGCCGGATGATGCGTCTTCGTAAGTATCTGAACACTATTCCCCTCCAGACCCTGCGAGAGTTCTTCCGCTCCCTGGATCCGGAATTGGGGGACAGGGCTGCCCAGGTGGACCGCCAGCGGCTCACCAGAGCCGTGGAGATGGCTCTCCTCACGGGACGCCCCCTCTCCTGGTGGCACCGGGAGGCTCCCCCCTCCCGGGAGCCGTTGGGCGGGGTGATCCTGGTTCTGGAGCATCCCAGAGAGGATCTCTATGCACGGATCGACACCCGAGTGGTGCGGATGGTGGAGGAGGAGGGACTGGTGGACGAGGTCAGGGGACTGCTGGAGGCCGGGTATGGCCCTGAAGCGCCGGGGATGACGGGGGCCGGCTACAGGGAGGCCCTGGCCCACCTCAGGGGCGAGCTGGATAAGGAGGGGATGGTGGAAGAGATCCAACGATCTCATCGGCGATATGCCAGGAGGCAGATCACCTGGTTCAGACACCAGCTTCCGGAAGGGGCCATCCCACTGGACGCCACGCGGCCCCAGGAGGAGATGGTGGAAGAGATCCTGGCGCACTGGAAGAGGAGGACGGGAGGCGGAAGAGAAGAAGGGAGTGACGGAAAGAGGGACTCCGTAGAGGATGAATCGGGGACCCTGTCGAAAGGTCGGACAGCATGAAGATCGGAATCACCTGTTATCCCACCTACGGAGGATCCGGCGCCGTGGCCACCGAGTTGGGGCTGGATCTGGCCCACCGAGGCCACGATGTCCACTTCATCTCCTACGCCCAGCCGTTCAGGCTGGATCACTTCAGGGAGAGGGTCTACTTCCACGAAGTGGAGATGGACCATTATCCCCTCTTTGAACACCCGCCCTATTCCCTGGCCCTGGCCGTGGCCATCCACGACACGGCCCGAAACCAGGGGTTGGACCTGGTTCATGTCCACTACGCCATTCCCCATGCCACGTCGGCGTGGATTGCCGAGGAGATGCTCAGGCAGGAGCGGGATCTGAAGATCGTCACCACCCTCCACGGTACCGATATCACCCTGGTGGGCCTGCACCCTTCCTTCCAGGCCATCACCCAGTTCTCCATCCTCAGGAGCCACGGCCTCACGAGTGTATCCGAGTTTTTGAAGGATCGGACCGTGGCGGATTTCAACGTTCCCCGTGAACGCATCCGGGTCATCCCCAACTTCATCGATCCCGACATCTTCCGGCGAGACAAGAAGCCCTGCCATCGGGCCACCCTGGCTCCGGATGGAGAGCGTATCGTCATGCACATCTCCAACTTCCGGCCGGTGAAGCGGGTCACGGATGTGGTTGAGGTGTTCGCCGGGATCTCCAGGGAGGTTCCGGCTCGACTGGTCCTGGTGGGAGATGGACCGGAGCGGCCCAGGGCCATGGAGAAGGCGGAAGAGCTGGGGGTCAGGGAACGAATCCTCTTCCTGGGTAAGCATCAGTCCGTGGACGAGCTTCTGGCGTGCGCCGACCTTTTCCTCCTGCCCTCGAAGAATGAATCCTTCGGCCTGGCGGCCCTGGAGGCCATGGCCTGCGGCACTCCGGTCATCGCCTCCAATATGGGAGGTCTGCCGGAGGTGGTGACCCACGGGGAAACGGGATTCCTCTTTCCACTCGGGGCTGTGGAGGAGATGGCCGATGCAGGGACGTCGCTCCTGAAGGACGACGCGCGATGGAAGGATTTCAGCCGGGCGGCTCGGGCCGATGCCGTGGAGCGGTTCTCCAACCACCGGGTGGTCCCCATGTACGAGCGACTCTACATGGACGTCATCAATGAGGATTTCCCCGGATGAACCACCTGGAAGCCCTGATTCTGGGGATCATCCAGGGGGCAACCGAGTTCCTGCCGGTTTCCAGCTCCGGGCACCTGGTCATGGGCCAGGCCCTCATGGACATCAGGATCCCGGGGGTAGCCTTCGAGGTGGCTCTTCATGTCGCCACTCTGATTTCTGTCCTTCTCGTCTACCGGAATCGGGTCAGGGCTCTCCTGGCGGGGGCCTTCAGGGGGGACAGGGAGGCCTGGCGCTACGGCGGCCTCCTGGTCCTGGCCACCCTCCCCGCTGCCGTGGTGGGGGTGGGTCTGGGTGGCCTCATCGAGGGTCTTTTCGATTCTCCGGCGGTGGCCGGCGGGGCGTTGCTGGTGACAGGCTCCTTTCTATGGACCAGCCGGAAGGCGCTGGAAAAGGCGCCTTCGGGAAGACCGGGAGCGCTGGCGGCTCTCGTCATGGGACTGGCCCAGGCCTTTGCCATCATCCCCGGCATCTCCCGGTCAGGAGCCACCGTGGTGGCGGGTCTCTGGTCAGGTGTGGAGGCGGAGGAGGCCGCGGCCTTTTCCTTTCTCATGGCGGTCCCGGCCATTCTCGGGGCGGCCGTCCTTGAGGCCCCGGAGCTGGCGAACGCCGGGATGGAGATTGGGTTCCAGGTTCTTCTTTTGGGTGCCCTGGCCGCCGCCGTCACCGGAGTGCTGGCCATCTGGACCTTCGTTGCCATGTTGAGAAGGAGGTCGTTCCATCGGTTCGTCCACTATTGCTGGGGGGTAGGTGTCCTCTTCCTGCTGTACCTCACCCTGGGAGGGTAGAGTCATGGTTCGCCCCGATACCCTGGAAACCCTCATCACCCTCGCTCTGGACGAAGACGTGGGGCCCGGTGACGTGACGACCCTCTGGACAGTGGCCGAAAATGCCGTGGGGCATGCCGTGGTGGTGGCCAAGGAGCCTGTTGTGGTGGCGGGCATGGACGCCGCCCTGGCCGTGTTTCGGAGGGTGGATCCGACCCTGGATCTCCGGGTGCAGCTCGAAAACGGAGCCCGGGCGGCCCCGGAGGAAATCCTGCTTCGAATTCGAGGCTCCCTTCGGAGCATTCTCACGGCGGAGCGGGTTGCCCTGAACTTCCTGGGGCGGCTGTCCGGCATCGCCACCACCACCCGGCGGTTCGCCACCGAAGTCTCCGGGACAGGCGCCACGGTGCTGGACACGCGGAAGACCACCCCGGGGTGGCGGATCCTCGAAAAGGAGGCGGTGCGGGCCGGTGAGGGTGGGAACCATCGGATGGGCCTTCACGACATGGTCCTCGTCAAGGACAACCACATCCAGGCTGCCGGAGGCATTACGGCGGCGGTGGAGGGCGTGCGGAGAGAGAACCGGGATGGCCTGCCGGTGGAGGTGGAGGTGGGAACTCTCGCAGAGCTGGATGAGGCGCTGAAGCTCGGGGTGGATCGGATTCTCCTGGACAACATGGGACTGGACGAGATGACCGCGGCCGTGGCCAGAACCCGGGCATGGGGGGACAGACGTCCGGAGCTGGAAGCGTCAGGGAACATGACCCTGGATCGCGTGAGGGCCGTGGCCGAAACCGGAGTGGATTTCATCAGCGTCGGGGCGTTGACCCACTCGGCTCCGGGGGCGGACCTCTCCTTGCGAGTATTGGAGGATTGAGGGCTGTGTACATCCGATTCCGCAACGTTGTCCTATGGCCCTTCTGACCCACTGGGAAGGGGAGCCCCTGGGTATCTGGCGATCTCTCTGGGACCTGTCTCATCTGGAGGCTCACGACGGGCTGGATTCCACCAACGACCGGGCCAGAGATCTGGCCCGAGAGGGGAAGGGTGGCTGGAGCGTCATCCTGGCCGAGGCCCAGGCCCGGGGGCGGGGCAGAGGGAACAGGACCTGGGTCTCCCCGGCCGGGAAAGGGCTTCTGTTCTCCCTTATCCTCCCCTCCGGGGACGCAGGGTGGAATTCACTGCTCCCCATCCGCATGGGGCTGGCGGTGGCCCGGGCCCTGGAGAACCTCCGACGGGAGGGGGGTGCTGCTCATGGCCTTCCGGTAGAACTGAAGTGGCCCAACGATCTCATCCTGGGCGGCCGGAAGGTCGGGGGCATCCTCTGCGAGGGAGGGGGGGAGGAAACCCTGGTGGCAGGGCTGGGAATCAACATCCGGCACACCCGTGGGGACTTTCCGGAAGCTCTCCGGGGCACTGCCGGCTCCCTGGAGATGATCCTGAATGAGCGAGTATCCCGAAGCCGGCTTCTGGGTGAAATCCTGATGGAAACCCGGGAGAGGCTGAAGAGAACCGGATCCCTTCTGGCCCCTCAGGAGTTGGAGGAGTACGGGCGCCGGGACCACCTCCTGGGCGCCGAGATCATTTCGGAATTGGAGGGACCGGGAGTCGGCAGCGGTCTGACCCCTGAGGGGCACCCGCTTCTTCGGCGGCAGGACGGGGAGCTGTGCCGGGTCCGGGCGGGATCGGTGACGCGGATCCCGGTGTGACCACGAATGGAACCCGAAAGGCGAGGGAAGAAAAATGAACCTGGTCGTGGACATCGGTAACACGGAAGCGGTCCTGGGACTCATGGACCCAGGAGGGGTGGTCTCGGCCCATTGGCGCTTGAGCACGGGGATCGTTCGAACCGCCGACGAATACGAGCACCTGATCCACGCTCTCCTGGACCGGAAAGGTGTGGAGGGAGCGGTGGTGACCCGTGGTGTCCTGGGCTCCGTTGTTCCTTCCATCACGGACCGTATCCGGACGGCTCTGGAAGCGCTCATCTCCGGCCCTGTCATGACCGTATTGCCGGACGTGGACCTTCCCATCAGCCTCGCGGTGGACGAGCCCAAGACCGTGGGGGCCGATCGGATCGTCAACACGCTGGCGGCCAAGGAGATGTTCCATCGAGACACCATCGTGGTGGATCTGGGCACCGCCACCACCTTCGACTGCATCACTTCGGAGGGCGTGTTCCTGGGGGGTGTCATCGCCCCCGGCGTTCAGGTTGGGCTGGAGTGGCTGGGCCGCAGGGCCGCCAAGCTGCCCAGGATCGAATTCCGTCCACCGGCTACCATCATCGGAAAGCGGACTGAAACCTGCATGGAAAGCGGCGTCTTCTTTTCCACGGTGGACGCCATCGATGGAATGGTGGATCGCATCAGGAACGAGTGGGACCGGCCCGAGGCCCTGGTGGTCGCTACCGGGGGGTTCGCGGGGATGCTCGCCCCCCACTGCCGGACCGTTGAACGAGTCGAGCCCTTTTTGACGCTCCACGGCCTTTTCCTGGCCGGGAAGCATATGGCCAAGTAGGGCGGTGGTTGGCTAGATTCGCCATCTTCCGTGACCAGTCTCACAACGAAGGACCGCAGGATCATGACGCTTTCTCCGGTATTCCGTTCGCCAGACGCTGTGCGACTTCTGGAAGAAGAAGGAGTCTGGGCCCGCCTCGCTCCGGCCATGCAGGCCCAGGCCAGGGCGGTCAATGCCCTCTACGGTGATCTGGAGACCCTCATGGATTCCCGTTTCCTGAACGAGGATCGGAGGGTTCCTGAAGAGGGGGAGATGACCTCTCCCCAGGGCCTTTCCTTTCTGCAGGAGTACTTCTTCCTGATCCTCTTCCGGTCTCTTTTCGAGGCTCTGGGCGTGGGCAAGGAACGCCTGACCTTCTATTCGGAGTTGAATTTCTGCATCAAGGGGACCATTACGGCTGCGGACAACATCTTCGACGATCAGGCCAAGAGTCTCCTTCCCCTGGTGGAGCAGTCGGGGGCCCGTTTCCTGTCCATCCTCCAGCTCATGACCTTCGAGCGCCTGATCCGGAGGACCTGCGATCGGGCGGTGTCGGGAGGGCTGATCCGCCCCGAAGACACTCACGCCATCCTCCGGGGTCTCCTGAACCGCATGGCGGAGATCGGCGAGCTGGAGGGCTCCGAAGAGGGGGGCGTGGAGCAGATCCCCACCCCGGAGGAGATGATTCGCCGGGTCCACCAGGTTCGAGGCGGAGCCCTCTTTGCCCTGGCCTTCGTCGGTCCCTCGATCCTGGAGACGGGCTCCGTGGGAGATGCCGTCAGGGAAGCCGAGCCGGCCATCGCCCGCCTGGGCACCGCATTCCAGATCGTGGATGACCTCACGGACTTCGAGTTCGACATTGGCCGTAAGAGTCACAACCTCCTGGTGGCCGAGATACATCACCACGGAAATGAGAACGAGCGAGCGGCTCTCGAGAGGCTCTGGGCTGGGGAACCCGTATCCCCGGACATGGTGGAAGGTCTCTTCCGATCTTCGGCCAGGGCTGTGTTGGAAAGGGCCTACAGGGAAGCTCAGGCTTCCCTGGACCGCCTGGCCGAGTTGGGATTCTGGTTCCCCCGGGAGCTGGCACCCCAGGTGGTCCAGGCCATCGTGGGCCTGGATGGCGTGACCCGGATGGAGGCCATCGCCACCGAGTAGGGGCGAATCTTTCGGCATCTCCTTAATCATCAGGGCTGCAAGGGCTTACGTTTCCATTCCGCAGGTTTCCCCTCTTGACACATTCGCCGGCATCGGTAGATTTCCTCGCATCCTGCTAGCACTCCATCGAAGTGAGTGCTAACAAAAGAACCAATCCCAAATTCATCACAATATTCACATCGCGGAGGAGTCCGAATGGCAAGCGCGAAGGACAAGATCCAGCCTCTGGCGGACCGGGTCGTGGTACAGGCCCTGGAAGACACAGAGCAGATGCGGGGCGGGCTGTACATTCCCGACACGGCCAAGGAAAAGCCCATGCAGGGGACCATCGTGGCGATCGGCCCCGGCAAGCTCTCAGACGAGAACGAGCGTATCAAGCCCGACGTGGAAGTGGGCCAGACGGTCCTGTACGGAAAATACAGTGGGACCGAGGTCAGCGTGGACGGTGAGGAGTTCCTCATCCTCCGGGAATCCGACATCCTGGCCATCATCAACTAGCCTGGATCCTGAACGAGACAAGAGAACAACAGCGAAGGAGATTCGCAGATGGCAGCGAAGGAACTTGCATTCGACGTCGAGGCCCGCGCCGCACTGAAGGTGGGCGTTGACAAGCTGGCCAGGGCCGTGAAGGTCACCCTCGGGCCCAAGGGCCGGAATGTTGTGCTGGACCGGAAATTCGGCTCCCCCACCGTCACCAAGGACGGGGTCACCGTGGCCAAGGAGATCGAGCTGGAGGACCCCATCGAGAACATGGGGGCCCAGATGGTGAAGGAAGTGGCCACCAAGACCTCCGACGTGGCGGGGGACGGTACCACCACCGCCACCGTTCTGGCCCAGGCCATCTTCGGTGAGGGCCTGAAGAACGTTACCGCCGGCACCAACCCCATGGGGATCCGCCGGGGCATCGACAAAGCCGTCACCGTAGTGGTAGAGGAGCTCCAGAAGCTCTCCATGGAGACCAAGGGCAAGAAGGAGATCGCCCAGGTGGGGACCATCTCCGCCAACAACGATCCGGAGATCGGGACCCTCATCTCCGACGCCATGGAGAAGGTGGGTAAGGACGGCGTCATCACGGTGGAAGAGGCCAAGGGCCTGGAGACGACCCTGGAAACCGTGGAGGGGATGCAGTTCGACCGTGGGTACCTCTCCCCCTACTTCGTCACGGACCCGGAGCGGATGGAGGCGGTTCTGGAGGATGGCCTCATCCTGATTCATGACAAGAAGATCTCCTCCATGAAGGACCTCCTCCCGGTGCTGGAGAAGGTAGCTCAGACCGGCAAGCCCCTCCTGATCATCGCCGAGGACATCGAGGGCGAGGCCCTGGCCACCCTGGTGGTGAACAAGCTTCGCGGCACCCTGAAGGTCTGCGCGGTAAAGGCTCCGGGCTTCGGTGACCGGAGGAAGGCCATGCTTCAGGACGTCGCCGTTCTGACCGGCGGCCAGGTCATCTCCGAGGAGGTGGGCTTCAAGCTGGAGAACGCCGTCCTCAGCGACCTGGGCGAAGCCAAGCGCATCGTCATCGACAAGGACAACACCACCATCGTGGACGGCGCCGGCGAAGAGGACAAGATCCACGGCCGCATCGAGGAGATCAAAGTCGCCATCGACAAGTCCACCTCCGACTACGACCAGGAGAAGCTACAGGAGCGTCTGGCCAAGCTGGCAGGCGGTGTGGCCGTCATCAATGTGGGAGCGGCCACCGAGACGGAGATGAAAGAGAAGAAGGCTCTTGTGGAGGACGCGCTCCACGCCACCCGGGCGGCGGTGGAGGAAGGTATCGTTCCGGGAGGTGGTGTAGCCCTTCTTCGGGCTCAGGGCGCCCTGGACGCCATGAAGCTGGACCGTGAGGATGAGCAGATCGGCGTGGGGATCCTGCGTCGGGCCCTGGAGCATCCCATTCGGCAGATCGCCATCAACGCCGGGGCCGAGGGGTCCATCGTGGTGGAGAAGGTTCGGGCCGACAAGAACCCCAACTTCGGTTACAACGCCCAGACCACCGGCTATGAGGACCTGGTGGAAGCGGGGGTCATCGATCCCACCAAGGTGGTCCGTTCGGCCCTGCAGAACGCCGCCTCCATCGCCGGCCTCCTCCTGACCACCGAGGCTGTGGTCGTGGAGAAGCCGGAAGACGAGCCCGCCATGCCGGGCGGCGGTATGCCCGGTGGCGGAATGGGCGGGATGTACTAGGACAGGCTC
>CAZSDD010000031.1:22789-31313 GCA_964605505.1 uncultured Gemmatimonadaceae bacterium
CGGGAGGTGCTGAAAGTGCAGGAAGCATGGCGACATTTCGAGTCTTCGGGGTGTCGCCATGCTTTTTTGAAGAACGATCTGTGTCGGGATTGAAGGACGATCTGCGAAGGAAAGCGGTTTCACGTCCCGGGGATATGGGCCCTTTCGTGATGATATCCGGTGATTTAGGATACCAGGTACGCTCAGGAATCCTGATCACAGAGGTTCCTGGTGTTCAGGATGGTTTACTTGTAATGGTGGCTTTGGGATGATGAAGGCAGGAACCCGCCAAGCCCTGTCTCTGGAAGACCACGAGCCCGGAGATGGGAAAGCCGTCGGTACCATTCCGACGGCCGTGAAGAAGTTATGGCCCGGCCCTCCAAAGGGCCCCCACCAGTATGAACAAGGCCTTTTCCGCCTACGCAACCTTTTCGCTTCCGGCCTGGTCCCATCTCATGTGATCCGGGCAAGAAAATCTCGTTCGGAAGACCGAAGACCGAAGACAGACAATTCAATCGGAGTCGACATATGAACTGCGCAATCCGTTCGCTCAGGATCGCGGCGTTCGTGCTCCTGGCATTTCTCATGACGGGAATCCAGGTGCATCTCTCGGCCCAGTCCACAGGGGTTGTGGCTGGTCGAGTGAGGGACGCCGCATCCCAAAGACCCCTATCAGATGCACAGGTGTCCATCCCGGGAACCGGGCTGGGCGCGTTATCCAATGCTCAGGGCGCATTCCTGATCCGTGACGTTCCTCCGGGCGAAGTGACGGTCCGGGCAGAGATCCTGGGGTACAGTGCCAGAGAGCAGACCGTGACGGTCCGGGCCGGCCAGACGGCCAACGTGGACTTCAACCTCAGCCAGGACGCCATCGCCCTGGACGAGCTTGTGGTTACCGGGGTGGGTAAGGAGACGGAGCGGCGTCGCCTCTCCACTTCCCTGGACGTCCTCTCCGCTGAGGAGATCGCCATGGTCCCGGCCACCTCCGTGGACCAGCTTCTCCAGGGACGTATCGCCGGGGCCACCGTCAACGCCCAATCGTCCCAGCCCGGAACCGCTTCCCTCATCAACTTCCGGGGTGTGAGCTCCGTGTTCGCTTCCCAGACCCCTGTGGTCTACGTGGACGGGGTTCGGGTGGACAACGACATGTCCACCGCCGGAGGCACCGGGGGTGAGCAGTCTTCGGCACTGGCGGACCTCCTCACCAGTGATATCGAACGCATCGAGGTCACCCGGGGCGGGGCGGCTTCGGCCCTCTTCGGCTCCGATGCCGCAACCGGCGTCATCCAGATCTTCACCAAGCGAGGCCGTATCGGGGAGCCCCGCTTCACCGGCCGGGTGGAGATGGGGTACGACCAGCCCGAGCTGAAGTACATGTTCGACACCAAGCTCACCTTCCCGGACCTGGTGGAAGCCGGTGAGGTCTCGGGCAACTTCATGGAAGAGAACTTCTGGCAGAACGGCCTGACCCAGAACTACTCCCTCTCCGTGGACGGCGGCACCGATCAGGTGACCTATAGCATCGGTGGCCGCATCCAGGACGAAGAGGGCGTTCAGCCCAAGAACGGGAGCACCATCTATTCCCTCCGGGGAGGAGTGCAGGCGACTGTCGGTGAGGACTTCACCATGAGCTTCTCCGGGAACTTCTCCCGGAGCAACTTCCAGCGCCTCTTCAACGGGACGGCCATCGCCGATCCCCTCACCACCTTCGAGGTGGGGGACGCCCTCTATTTTTCCGGTGCCGGGAGCCTCCAGGAAGCCTACGACATCTTCCTTATGCCCGACGTGAACGAGACGGTGAACCGCTTCATCTTCTCTTCCGGATTCACATGGGACGTCACGGATAATCTCTTTGTCCGGGCCAGCACCGGGATGGACTATCGGGGCAACGAGCAGCGGCAGCTGGAGCCCGTGGGTTTCACCCCCGGCGAGGTGAGGGGGCAGATCTACCGCTACCAGCGTGAGTTCTCCTCCTTCTCCTTCGACGGCGCCGCCACCTGGAGCATGCCTCTGGGCGAGGATTTCGACTCGGACTTCACGGTGGGCGTTCAGGGCTACCGGAACGACGAGAGCATCTTCACCGGCTCCGGCGTGGGCTTCGCTCTCCCGGGGGCCCCGGACATCGACGAGGCCGGGGAGCTGGATGTGGCCGAGTCGAACACGGAGCGCTTCACCGGCGGTGTCTACCTGGAAGAGCAGCTCGACATGTGGCGGAAGCTGACGCTGAACGCCGGGGTCCGCTTCGACGCCTCCACGGCCTTCGGCGACGAGATCTCCACCGAAGCCTATCCCAAGGCAGGTGTCTCGTACCTGATCTCCCAGGACGACTGGTTCAGGGGCCTGGCCGGGAGCTTCATGGACAACCTCAAGCTCCGGGCGGCCTACGGAGAGACGGGAAAGCCGCCGGGACCCTTCGACAAGGACCGGAGCTTCCAGGCTACGGCCTTCCGTGGGCTTTCGGCTCCCCGCTTCGACAACCCGGGAAATGAGGACCTGAAACCCGAACGGACCTCCACCATCGAGGTGGGACTCGACGCCTCCTTCTTCGACAACCGTCTGGGGTTGGACCTTACCTGGTACGACGCGACGACCTCCGACGCCCTCTTCTTCGTGCCGGAGCAGCCCGTCACCGGGCAGGGCACCCAGCTCCGGAATGTGGGTGAGATCGTGAACACGGGGATCGAGCTGGCCTGGAACATCCAGGTCCTGAACCGGTCCAATCTCGCCTGGAGCCTGGGAGGGAACTTCCAGATGGTGGACAACGAGGTCACCGACATGGGTGGCGCCGCCGACTTTTCCGTGGAGAGCTCCTACAAGCGGGTGACCGAGGGTCGGCCGGTGGGGGCGTGGTACGTGGAAACGCCCATCGACACCAACGGGGATGGACTGGTGGATGACTACGAGCCACTGTTCACCGGTTCCCAGCCGACGCCGGACAAGAGCGGAAGCTTCAACACCAATCTCCGGCTCGGAAGCTCCCTGACCATCTCCTCCATGGCCGACTGGGCCGGGGGGCACCAGGTCCACGACTGGGGATCCATGTGGGCCACCTACAACGGGATCTACCGCAGGCAGGAGATCGAGGGCGTGCCCTTCCCCATCCGTTACGACCTGGACGGTGAGGAAGTGGGCCCCTACGGGCCTTATCAGGCCATCTCCGCCTTCATCTACGACGGTGACTGGTTCAAGTGGCGGGAGCTCTCGGTCCGCTATTCGGTACCCGACGAGTGGGCCACCCGGGTGGGCGCCAATCGCGGCATCATCTATGGGTCCGTCAGAAATCTCTGGATCTGGTCCAGGACCGACGTCATCGATCCGGAGTTGAATGGAATCAGTGGCGGCGGCCTGGCCCTGGGCGGTGAGAACAGCACCACGGGTTCAGCGCCCCGGAAGTTCCGCCTGGGCGTGGAGTTCGTGTTTTAACTCCCCGGCCACCACTGACGACTGATTTCTAGAGGAGATATCTCAATATGAGAAATACAGCGAGACAGCGGGGCTCGGTTCTGGAGAGGAGCCTTTCTCTCCTGGCCATCCTGGCCATGGGGCTTGGAGCCACCGCATGCGATTTCCTGGATCCCACGGATGTGGAGAATCCCAGGACCACCGACGACGACCTGGCTCAGGCACAGGAACCCACCGCATCACTGGTTCCCGGATTGGAGGCGCAGTTCGCCCGCCTTCTGGAGTCCACAGTGGTCTCCACCGAGTGCGCCAGTGACAACTATGGGATCAACGGCACCGGCATCGACAACACCTGGGACAGCCCCCAGGACATCGCCCCCCTGGTGGTCAACTCCACCGGCAGGGTGACGGGCCTCTACTGGAACGCCCAGGAGCTCACCGCTCTGGCCGCCTTCGTCATCGACGACATCATCCCCGGTGACCAGGCGGCCCTCCCCGAGGACATCGCCCGGGCATATTACTACCGGGGCATGGGCTACCTCTTTCTGGGTGAGAACTTCACCTATGCTCCCGTCGAAGAGGACGGGGTGCCGGTGGACGCGGCCCAACTCCTCTCCCTGGCCGTGGCGGACCTGACGCAAGCCGTTTCCGGGGGAGGGGACCTCGCCACGGCGGCCTATGCGGCCCTGGCCCGGGCCCACCGTTGGCAGGGGAACAAGGCCGCCGCGGCTTCCGCGGCCCTCCAGGTACTGGGATCCGACGCCCAGTTCGCACGGGTCCAGGAATACGACCCCACCTCCATCGACAATACCGCACACTGGTACCTGGTCTCCAGGGCCCTGGCGGAGATGCAGCCGCTCCCCAGGCTGGACTTCCTGGATCCCAAGTACCTTTCCTACGCCGCCGGAATCCCTGTGGCCAAGGCCGAGGAGATGCACCTGATTCTGGCCGAGATCGCCCTGGCCGACGGGGACTACGGTGAGGCCAAGATCCACCTTGGTGACGCCATCCGCCTGGCCAGGAGCCGTCCGACGGTGCCCTGGGTGGACGACGATCCCCGCATCAACGCCGATCTGAGCATCCGGCCCCGGGACTCGGAGATTCTGGTGAGGGCCGATGCCGAAAGCCCCTTGAGGGCCGGCCTGGTCCAGGACCGGTTCGGTGGGGCCACCACTCAGTACGTGATTTCCGGTACCTCCCTGGATGCCGACAGCGTCGAGGCCCTGCCCACAGGGGACCCCAACGCCATCTGGCATGCCTTCCACCTGGCCCGGCAGGAGATCCTCTTCCTGGAAGGCCGTCGCATGGCCGATCTCGGAATCCGGCTGCCCATCATGCGCCGGGAGATCGACCAGAACCCCAACATCACCCAGGACGACCCGGGCACCGAGTCCTTCGTGCCCAGCTACATTCCGCCCTTCAACCGGATGGACCTCTTCTCGCCGCTATCTCCCTATGAAGACGGCGTGCTCGTGACGACGGAGATCACGATTCAGCATGACATGAACAGGATCCTGACCGAGAACCAGGTGTCACCTTTCATGTAGGAGTTCCTCCAGCGGGTTCCGCTCCGGCAAGGGGAGGCGGCTTCGGCAAGCCTCCCCGGCCGGGGCACGCTCCCGGGTCCTTTTCGCCCGGTGAGCGATGCGGGAACAGGGCGGCCGGTGCCGTATTCCGGCCGCCCTGCTCTCATGGAGCGAAAAGGCATTTGACGGTGCCAGAGGAGATCTGTCGGGGGGCTCCCGAGGCCATTGACCACTCCGGCTCCCGGAGTTAGCCTCCGGATAACGAAAATTTTTGGAAGGAACCAGGGAATGAGCCGCCATTTCGAGACTTCGACGACCATCACCGGAACCACCACCCGGACGACCGGGTTGGGGGGCCGGCGCCTCGTGTGATCTCGGAAACGGTTTAGAGAACACCTTCCGCGCGGCCCTCGACATCCGGGGCCGCGTTTTCTGTTATTGTGTGGGGATGACCTCCTGATTGTGTGGGAATCACCTCCTTCAACCAGACAAGAGAACCATGACGGACGGCAGGAATATCAAGGTGACGCTTCCCGACGGAACGGTCCTGGACATGCCCCGGGGTTCCACGGCGGGAGACGTGGCGGCGGCCATCGGGCCGGGACTTGCCAGGGCAGCGGTGGGCGCGCGGATCGACGGCGAGAGCATCGGTCTCATGGAACCTCTGACGGAGGACGTGGAGATCCGGATTCTCACTCCCCGGGATCCCGAGGCTCTCCCCCTGCTGCGGCATTCCACCGCCCACGTTCTGGCCACCGCTGTCCGGGAGATGATCCCCGGCGCCGGAATCGGCTTCGGCCCGGCCATCGACGAGGGCTTCTACTATGACTTCGAAGTGCCGGAGCCCTTCACGCCGGAGGACATCCAGGCCATCGAAGAGAAGATGGCCCAGGTGGTGGAGTCGGACCTCCCCTTCGAGCGGCGGCAGGTGACCCGGGAGGAGGCCCGGGAGCTCTTCTCCGATGATCACTTGAAGCTGGAAAGGCTGGAGGAATTCGGGGATGACGAGGTCATCACGGTCTATCGGGACGGGCCGTTCCTGGATCTCTGCAAGGGTCCCCATGTGCCGTCCACGGGCAGGATCAAACATTTCAAGCTCCTGAACGCCGCTGGGGCCTACTGGCGGGGCGACGAGCGACGGCAGATGCTTCAGCGCATCTACGGCACCGCCTTCTTCGACAAGAAGGAGCTGAACGCCCATCTCCGGCGGTTGGAGGAAGCCAAGAAACGGGACCACCGGGTACTGGGTAGGCAGCTCGATCTCTTCTCCACGGACCAGCGGGTGGGCCCGGGCCTGATTCTCTGGCATCCGAAGGGTGCCACCATCCGGAGCGAGGTGGAAAAGTTCGAGCAGGAGTTGATCCTGAAACACGGATACGTGCTGGTCTACACCCCCCATATCCAGAGCGAGAAGCTCTTCGAGATCTCGGGGCACCTGGAGAACTTTGCCGAGAACATGTTCGGTGCCATCGAGGTGGAGGGTGGAAACTACCGGCCGAAGCCCATGAATTGCCCGGGCCACATCGCCGTCTATCAGTCCCAGCAACGCTCCTACCGGGATCTTCCCATCCGCATGGCCGAGTTCGGGACCGTATACCGGTACGAGCGGAGCGGCGTCCTGCACGGAATGCTCCGGGTCAGGGGGTTCACCCAGGACGACGCCCATGTCTTCTGCACCCCGGATCAGGTGCCCGAAGAGATCGATCGGCTCATGGATCTGGTCGACGAGATGCTCGCGGCTTTCGGCTATCCCTACACCATCGAGCTTTCCACCCGCCCGGAAAAGGCCCTGGGATCGGAGGAGGAGTGGGAGGCGGCCCAGAAGGTCCTGGCCGACGTCCTGGACGCGAGAGGAGACGCCTACACCATCGACGAGGGCGGCGGAGCGTTCTACGGTCCCAAGCTGGACTTCAAGCTCATCGACGCCATCGGGAGGAAGTGGCAAGGTCCCACGGTCCAGCTGGACTTCAATCTCCCGGACCGCTTCGACATGGAGTACATCGGCGAGGACAACGAGGGGCACCGCCCCGTCATGCTGCACCGGGTGCTGGTGGGCTCCATGGAGCGGTTCATCGGGGGTCTCATCGAGCATTACGCCGGAAACTTCCCCCTCTGGCTGGCTCCGGAGCAGGTACGCGTGCTCCCCATCTCCGAGCAGTGGGTGGAAAGTGCGCAGACCCTGGTGGAGGAGCTTGCTGCCGCGGGTGTGAGGGCGGTCCTCTTTGAGCGGGAAACCCTGGGATACCGGATCCGCGACGCGGAACTCCAGAAGGTCCCCTACATGGCTGTCATCGGGGAGCGGGAAGCCGAAGCCGGGACTGTGGCCGTGCGGAAGCGGGGGGCGGGGAAGAAGCAGGAGATCATGTCCCGTGAGGAATTCCGGGAGACACTGGTGGAGGAGATCCGGACCCGCTCTCTGGATCTGGCACCGGAGAGCCGGGCAGGGGAGTGAGCCTTTCGGGGGCCTTCCGGTTCCTTTTCCCGGACAGTCTTGACCTTCCGGGGGTTCCGGGTATTTTTCAGGGCACAATTTGAAGCGGGGGAAACGATCCCCCCACCTTTCGGTCTCGTTCCTGTTTGAGCACCGCCGGGTCTGATTGAGTGGGTCGGGAGTTCTTCTCCTGACCCCCCGTTCTGACCCGGCTCGTCCGGGTTTTTTCTTTTTCGGCGAAGTCTGAAACGACTGACCGAGCGACCCCAGAGCGGAGGTTCCGACCATCAAGGAGCAAAAGGTCCGAGTCAACGACCAGATCCGGATCAGCCCTGTTCGCCTCATCAGCGACGAGGGAGAGCAGATCGGCATCGTCTCCCTGGACGAGGCAAGAGAGCGCTCAGCGGAAACGGGGCTGGACCTGGTGGAAGTCGCCCCGGATGCCCGCCCCCCTGTGGTCAAGCTCATGGACTACGGGAAGTTCAAGTATGAGCAGGCCCGGGCGGCCCGGGAGGCGAAGAAGAAGCAGCACACCATCCAGGTGAAAGAGGTCAAGTTCCGCCCAGGAATCGAGGAACACGACTACGAGTTCAAGGCCCGGCACGCCCGGCGCTTCCTGGAAGAAGGGAACAAGGTCCGGTTGACCATGATGTTCAGGGGCCGCCAGATCACCCACTCGGAGCTCGGCCTGGAGGTCCTGCACCGTTTGAAGGAGGACCTGGGAGACGTGGGAAAGGTCGAGTCGGAGCCGAGTTTCGAGGGACGGGTCATGTTCATGGTCATGGCCCCCCTGAAGTCGATCTGAGCCGAGCAGGTCAGGAGATCACGCCCCTAAGGGGCCCCTCCGGGGGTGAACCCTTTGGGTTCCAACCGTGAAGGGGGGGTGCCCCCCGAGGAGTTTATCATGCCCAAAATGAAGACGAACCGGGCCGCGGCGAAACGCATGCGGAAGACCGGAACCGGAAAGATCAAGCGGATGCGGGCCTACAAGAGCCACATCCTTACCAAGAAGGATCGGAAGCGGAAGCGGCGCCTGCGGACGAGCACCCTGGTAGCCAAGGCCGATGAAAAGCGGGTGAAGCGCCTGCTGGTGAAATAACACGGAAGGAGTCAAGAATGCCTCGTGCCACGCAAGCCGCTGCCCGGAAGAAGCACAAGAAGAAGATCTTCAAGGCCGCGAAGGGAT
>CAZSDD010000032.1:0-7196 GCA_964605505.1 uncultured Gemmatimonadaceae bacterium
CGTCGTAGGCTTTCAGGAGGACGTACCGTGCGGAAGGGGCTCCGTCGGGAGTAGCCGTGGCCAGGGCCATGGACTCGGGGAGAAAGATCCCGGCCTTCTCGGCCTCCCTGAACCAGGTGGAGAAGAGAGGAAGGGGATCGGTTCCCGCCGCCCGTTCCGAAAGACCGAGGGTCACGGCCTTCCCGGCCGTGGCAAATGCTCGAATGGTGGACCAGAGGGACATGCCCCGGGAGCCTCCGTGGATGTGCGACGGTGACGGTGAAGAGGGTCCTGAGGGGGCCTTCCACCGCCGGCTTCTCGCCGGACCCGGAAGATCCAAGATCCACGGGGAGTGGGCAAGGTGGGGAGGGAGGATGCCCCCAGGCCGAAGGCCGGGACATAAGTGCGGTCGGGTGGTTGCGCCGACGCGGCCGCCGCCCGAGAATCTCTTATTCCCTTCCCGGGGAGCAATCGGGTCCGTCCCCCCGGGCACCTCTCGGGCCTCCAGTGGAGGACAGCATGATCCGCTCTGCCATACCGGGCCGTCCGGCCCTTCTTCTCATACTTCCTCTCCTCTTCGCCTGCGGTCCCGAAGGCGGTGATGAAGCCCTCCAGCTTACGGAAGCTGAAATCGTGGCCCACGCCCGGGTCATCCATGAGGAAGCCATCACCATCGACACCCACAACGACATCCTGGGAAACTGGGGTACCGAGGAAATCAATCCGTGCACCGGCACGGAGATGAGGGTGGACATTCCCAAGATGGTGGAAGGCGGGCTGGACATGACCTTCCCCGCCGTCTACGTGGGCCAGGGGCCACGGACCCCCGAGGGGCACCAGGCGGTGAAAGAAGCGGCGATGGAGAAGTTTGACGCCATTCACCGGGTGGCGGAGGAAATGTGTCCGGAGAAGGTGGCCATCGCGTACCGGACCGACGACGTGGAGCGGATCCTGGCCGAGGGAAAGAAGGTCTACGGCATCGGCATCGAGAACGGGTACGCCGTCGGAACGGATCTCTCCCTGGTGGAAGAATATTACGATCTGGGAACCCGCTATATCACCCTCACCCACTCGGGCCACAATGAGATCGGCGACTCATCCACCCCCCGGTCCGGTCCGGAGGAGGAGCACGGTGGGCTCTCGGAGTTCGGAGAGGAGGTGGTCCGGGAGATGAACCGCCTGGGGATCATGGTCGACATCTCCCACGTCTCCGACGCCACCGTCCGGGACGTCTTCGCCCTTACCCGAGCCCCCATCATCGCCTCCCACTCCGGTGCCCGGACCCTGGCCGACGTGCCCAGGAACCTGAACGACGAGCTGCTTCGAGGACTCCAGGAGAACGGCGGGGTGATCCAGATCGTGGCCCTGGACAGCTACCTCCTGGCGGATCCTCCGGAGAAGGTGAAGGCCATCGAGGCCCTGCGGGAGGAAATGGGGCTGACGAACTGGGATGCCTACCGGGGCATGACTGAGGAGCAGCGGAACGAGTATCAGACTCGCCTGGAGGAGCTCGAAGCCCGCTGGCCCGGGGCCGACCTCTCCTCCTTCGTGGACCACATCGACTACGTGAAGAACCTCATCGGCGTGGATCACGTGGGCATCGGGACGGACTTCGACGGCGGCGGCGGCATCGACGGCTTCGATGACGCCAGTGAGGCTCCCAATGTGACCGAGGAACTGGTTCGCCGGGGGTATTCCGACGAGGAGATCAAGAAGATCTGGGGTGAGAACCTCCTGCGGGTCTGGCGGGAAGTGGAGGCGGTGGCGGCGGAAATCCAGGGAGGCTGAGAGTCGCCTGATCCGGCCCGGCCCGAGAGCGGGTCCGGGCCGGGGACAGGAGCCTGCCGGAGGAACGCGCCTCGCTCCATTGTTCGGGCAGCCTTCTGGACGCCCTCAACGGTGGTTCAGCCTCGTCAGGCCGGCCTCCCGGGCGAAGTCCAGGGCCTGTCGGTATTCGGCAGGGGGGATGGGGCGGTTCAGCTCAGGGTAGCGGTCCCGGCCCACCACCCCACCGGGCCGATACTGGCCCATGACGTTCACAAAGGTATCCGGGCCCAGGGTCCGGACGATCCATTGTATCACCTCCCTGGTCTCCTGGAGGTGGCCCGGAAGGACCAGGTGGCGGATGAGCACCCCCCTTCGAGCCAGGTCGTCCTCCCCGATCTGGAGGGCGCCCACCTGCCGGTGCATCTCCTTCAGGGCCTCCCGGGCCACGGCGGGGTAATCCTCCGCCTTCAGATATCGTCGGCTGAGCTCGGGGTTCAGAAGCTTCAGGTCCGGCATGTAGATGTCCACGATCCCATCCAGGAGCTCGAGGGTTTCCAGGGAATCGTAGGCGCTGGTGTTGTAGACGATGGGAAGGCGAAGGCCTCCTTCCGCTGCCAGGACCAGGGCTTCCAGGAACTGGGGAACCACGTGCTCCGGCGTGACCAGGTTGATGTTGTGGCACCCCATGGTCTGAAGCCGGAGCATGAGATCCGCCAGGGCCTGGGGGGGCGTCCCCGGGGTTCCCCGGGCGGGCCGGGCCTCCGTGCCCGTTCCCCGGGCGTCCAGGGAACGGACCGTCCCTTCCCTTGGCGGGCCGGCATCCAGGGCCTGACTGATGTCATGGTTCTGGCAGAAGACGCACCGCAGGTTGCAGTGGCCGAAGAAAATGGTCCCGGAGCCGTTTCTGCCCCGGAGGCAGTCCTCCTCCCCCAGGTGGGGGAATGCGCTGGAGACCACTGCGAAGCGCCCCGTCTTGCATGCGGACCATCGATCTTCCAATCGATTGACTCCGCAGAGGCGGGGGCAGGCCCTGCATGCTTCCAGGCCCTCCACGGCCGCCGCCGCCCTCCGTCGGACCTCTTCCAGGCCCAGGCAGAGGTAGCCCGGCACCAGTCCTCGGGGACCGCCAAAGGGGAGGAAGGATCCGAAAAGCTTCATGGGAGCACTGTGGAAATGAGGATCATTCTGACCGGTCTCCCAGCCGTACCGGCTGCCGCCTGGCGCCCCAGGTCCCGGGGGCTTCTTCCAGGACTCCGGCCAACTCGGTAGCGCATCGGCGGCATCGGCCCTCCGGGGTGAGGTTCCAGTCTGAGATCACGTAGCCCTCGCGCCCCACCAGGGTCTCCCCGCAGGAGTGACAATACGTGGAATTGGCCGCTCTATCCCGGACATTCCCTACATAGGCATAACGGACCCCGTTGGCCAGTGCTATTTCTCTGGCTTTCATGAGGGTAGCCGCCGGCGTGGGCGGAGCATCGCGAAGGCGCCAGTCCGGGTGGAAGGCCGTAAAATGCATGGGGACCGACGGCCCCAGCGTTTCCACCACCCAGGCCGTCATTTCCTGAAGCTCCGACTCGGCGTCATTCCACCCGGGAATGAGGAGGGTGGTAAGCTCCACCCACACGTCCGTCTCGTTGCAGACGTACCGGAGGGTGTCCAGGACGGGCTCCAGGTGCCCCGCCGCCAGCTTCCGGTAGAAGTCGTCGGTGAATCCCTTCAGGTCGATGTTGGCGGCGTCCATGTGCCGGTAGAACTCCTTCCGGGGCTCCGGCATGACATATCCTGCCGTCACTGCCACTGTCCGGATCCCGACTTCCCGACAGGCCTGAGCCACGTCAACGGCGTACTCGTGGAAGATCACCGGATCGTTATACGTGAACGCCACGCTCCGGCACTCCATGCTCCGGGCCGCCGAGGCCAGGGCCTCCGGGGAGGCTCTGTCCATGAGCCGGTCCATCTCCCGGGATTTGGAGATGTCCCAGTTCTGGCAGAACTTGCAGGCCAGATTGCAGCCGGCGGTGCCGAAGGAGAGGACCGACGTTCCTGGCAGGAAGTGGTTGAGCGGCTTCTTCTCGATGGGATCGATACAGAACCCCGAGGATCGACCGTAGGTGGTCAGGACGATGCGGCCTCCCTGGTTGGCCCGTACGAAGCACAGTCCCCTCTGACCCTCCCTGAGCTTGCAGAGCCTGGGGCAGAGGTCGCACTGGGCACGCCCATCGTCGAGGGTGTGCCAGAATCTGCCGGGATGCCCTTCCTGAGCTGTCCCCATTCGTATTCCTTCCTCACTCCTCACGTCGAACGTTCGTCCTGACTCCGGGCTCTTCCTCTGGGTTCACCCTCCCCTCGTGTTTCGCGGAATCATCGTCGGCGCCCATCCGACTTCACCCCTCCGGGCGTCTTCCCAGGTGGGTTTCGAACCACCGCAGAATGTGCTCCGATACGGCCATGAGGAGCTTGGGCTCCCGGGGCCCGTGGGGCGTCCGGGGCAGGACGACCATCTCCGTCGGCACCCCTCGCCGGTCCAGGGCCCGATAGAACTCCTGGCCCTGGGTGAAGGGGACCCTGAGATCCTGAGCTCCGTGGATGACCTGGGTGGGGGTGGTGACGTTGGCGATCCGGTACATGGCCGAGTGCCGCTCGTAGACGTCGAAATCCTCCCAGAACTCGGCGTCCATGTGAGCCACCAGATAGTCCTGGATGTCGGTGGTGGTGGTCATGCTGATGAGGTTCGGAAGCCCGGCGCCCATGCTGGCGGCCTGGAACCGGTCGGTACGGGTGACAGCGAATGAGGTCATGTACCCTCCATAGCTCCACCCCATGAGGAGAAGGGAATCGGGGTGGGCAACCTCCATCCGGATGACCTCGTCCACACCGGCCATGAGGTCGTCCATGTCTCCGAAGCCCCAGTCCCGGACGTTGGCGTAGCGGAACTCCTTTCCATAACCGGAGCTCCCCCGGGGATTGGGCCGGAGCACGGCGTACCCCTGCTGGGCGAAATATTGAAGCATGTAGATGCCTGGCCCGCCGGTGAAGGACCGGGAGTAGACGCCGGCGGGTCCCCCATGGACGTTGAGGATGAGGGGGACACGCCGACCCTCCTCGTAGCCCACCGGGTAGGTGAGGAGGCCGTCGATCCGGAAGCGGCCGTCGGGGGATTCCCACTCCAGTAGCTCGGTCCTTCCCATGGGGGGGCGAGGTACACCCCGGTGCAGGTCCGTCAAAGCCTGGCGCCGGTACCGGTCGAGCGGTGAGACGAAGACCTCCCAGGGAGTGTCGGGCGTCTCGAAGGTGAACGCGAAATGGGAGGCATCGTCATCGAAGGAGAAGCTTCCATGCACTCCGGAACCCTCCGAGACGGGTGAGGGAGGGCTCCCATCCACGGGTACGGCAAGGAGATGGCGGTTGGTTCGAATGGCCTCCTGGACCAGGACTGCTCGGCCATCTCCGGTCCATGCCATCAGGCCCGGGCTCCGATCCGGGGTTTCGGCCAGCCTCCGCCCGGCCCCGCCTTCCAGGGGCACCAGATGGACATCCGCCAGTCCGACGGGCTCGATCTGGCCTCCCGTCGAAAGGTACGCCACCCACCGGCCGTCGGGAGAGACAAGAGGGCTCGATTCCACTCCAGCCCCCTCCACCAGTGCCCTGATATCCCTGCTCTCCACGTCCACCACCGAGATATCGCCGGAGAGCCTGCCCGTATTGATGCGGGGATCCGCCTGATGGGAGAAGACGATGCGGGACCCATCCGGAACCCAGTCGAAACCTGTGACGTGGAAGTCCCCTTCCGTGATACGAGCCGCCCGGGAGGACCCCCGGGCCTCGAAGTCGAACTCCACCGAGTGGATGTGGGTGAACCGGTAGTCCCGGTCCACCAGAATGACGTCCCGCTTTTCCTTTTCAGCGGTCTTCCACTCCTCCGATTCCGGGTCCGCCGCCGTGAAGGCGAACCCTCCGCCGTCCGGCGCCCACTCGAAGGAGCCTATCCCTGTGTCGTGATCGGTGATCTGTTTGGCCTCGCCGCCGTTCACGGGCATGACCCAGATCTGATTCGACCCGGACCGGCCCGAGGAGAAGGCCAGATAGCTCCCGTCGGGAGAGAAGCTGGGTGACGTGGCCGATTCCTCTCCCCGGGTGAATCTCCGGGGTCCCCCGCCATCGGTGGCCACCATCCAGATATGGCTCAGGTATTCGCTCTTCTCTCCCTCCATGAGGGGTTCCCGGAGAACAAAGGCCACCAGGGACGCGTCAGGGGACAGAGCGGTCCCGCTCACGGGGTGATAGCGCATGGACAGGGCCGGAGTCCAACCTTCCTCCGCCTCCTGGCCGGATGACCCGTCGCCCCCGGCTTCCTGGCCCAGGCCGGGAAGGAGGGGGATGGCCAGGAAGGACCCCGAAAGGACGAGGCTTTTCAAGAGGTACTGGACCCGACGACTTCTGGCGTTGGCTCGCTGATTCTTCATGGATCTCTCGGTCGGAGCACGTCACGGCATCGTGGCGGCTCGAGAACCCGATGACGTGATGTCATGGAAGCAGGTAATGTCCTGAGCGCAGTACCAGCCGCGTCATGCTGCAGCGTAGTGCCCGCCGCGTCATGTTGCAGAGCAGTACCAGCCGCGTCATGCTGCAGTGTAGTACCAGCCGCATCATGCTGCCAATGGCTCGAGTCCGGGCCGGGCGGGGCCCGGGATCATCCCGTATCCTCTCCCTCGTCTCCGTCCTTCTGTTCCCGGGGACGAAGGACGTCGTCCAGCTCCATCCGGGCACTGTCCAGGATCTCCACCATTCGCCGGATCTGCTCCTCGTCCAGCTTCCCGGAGAACGCTCCCCCGAAGCAGGTCTGGGCCAGGCTGGAGAATGAGGCCGTCAACTCCCGTGTGTGCTGTCCGAAGAATCCGTCGGCGAAGCGTTCCACCCGCTTGAAGATCCGGTCCACCACGTCCCCGTTCTCTTCCAGGTAGGCCTCACCCTCCGGAGTGATCTCGTAGACCTTCTTCCCCTCCGTCTCGGTGCCCCGGACCAGTCCCTCGTCCTCCAGCATCTGGAGAGTGGGGTATACCGATCCGGGACTGGCCCGATATACTCCGCCCGATTCCTCTTCCAGGGCCTGCATCACTTCATACCCATGCATGGGTTTTCGGGAGATGAGACGAAGGATCACAAACTTCAGATCTCCCCGCTCGAAGAGATTCCACCGGAACCCACGGCCTCCCTTTCCTTCCTGCCCCCAACCCGCCCCCAGGCCAAAATCTCCCCAGAAATCTTTGTCGAACATCATCTCGTGCGTCCTCTGTCTGCCAACCGGTGTCTGCCAACCGGGACTCCGCTGTCTGCCAAGCCTCGCTACCGCGCCATGGGCCGGGGGCCCCTATTCGGAAGAAGGTTGCCACGGGTTGGTCTCGGGGTGGATGACTACGTGCGATATATCGTCCGATATATCGAAAGATATG
>CAZSDD010000032.1:7296-18602 GCA_964605505.1 uncultured Gemmatimonadaceae bacterium
GATCATTCAGCTCACCAGATCATTCGGATCACCGGATCAAAGGAGGCGACGTGCCCACTCTTTTCGTGACCGGAGCCAATCGCGGTATCGGCCTGGAGCTCACCCGCCAGTATCTGGAGGAAGGTTGGCATGCCGTCGCAACCTGTCGGAAGCCGGGAGAAGCCCTGGAGCTGCAGCGTCTGGCGAATGCCTTCAGAGGCCGGGCCGAAATCCATGGCCTCTCGGTAACGGATTGGGAGGGGATCCGGGAGTTGGCCCGGAGGCTGGAGGGCCAGGCTGTGGACCTCCTCGTGAACAACGCCGGGATCCGGAGGATGGACGCCTACAGCCTGGGGGCGATCGACGTGGAAGGCTTCATGCGGTCCGTGGAGGTGAACGCTCTGGGAGCCCTGAAGGTATCCGAAGCCTTCCGGCCTCACCTGGCCCGGAGCGGGGACGCACTCCTGATGATGATGAGCTCCGCCCTGGGGAGCATCACCAAGAACCGCCGGGGAGGTGACTATTCCTACCGGGCCAGCAAGGCGGCCATGAACGCCGTCATGCGCTCACTGGCCATGGACCTGAAGGAAGACGGAGTCACGGTGGTATCCATGCACCCGGGTTGGGTCAGGACGGATATGGGTGGTGAGGAGGCTACACTTTCCCCGGCGGAAAGCGCCAGCGCCATTCGGGACGTCCTGGAAAGGGTGGGTCCGGAAGATACGGGCCGCTTTCTGCGGCACGACGGCCACGAAGACCCCTTCTGAAGAGAGCCCGCGCCCAGGAGCCTGTCCGAGTAACGCGACCGCACGCCATTACCCGGACAGGCTCCTGGCCTGTTCCAACCCGTGAAGTTCTCCGGATGTCCAAATCAGGAGACCGATGAATCTCCCGGGCGGGCAAGGCCGTAGGGGTAGAAAGTAAACCCAATGACTATCGAAGGAGCCTGAAGATGAAGTCCGTCATCGCCCTTTCCGCCCTGGCCGGCATGGTTCTGTTGGGACCGGCCCACGATTCCTTCCGACCAGGTTCTTTCCGATTCGACTCGGTCCGGCACTCGACTACTCCCGAGACCGGGATGGTGGCCCGCGCCGATGCTCACCCGGCCATGGAGGAGGGTTCCGGGGTTCATCCGGTGGTTCGCAGCCGTCTTCATCCCGCCGGCCAACCGGTTTCCGAGGTCCAGAGCCGTTGCAGGTATGAAGCCCAGCGGGATCTCACCCTGTCCGCCGGTCCCGGGGACGCGTTCAGACTCGAAGCCGGCTCCGGCTCCCTGGAAGTCATGGGGGTGGCGGGGCTGGACGAGATCCGGGTCGTGGCCCGAGCCTGCGCTTCGGAGGAGGGCTACCTGGAAGATCTGCGCGTGAGCTCCAGGAGAGACGGTGCCGAGATCTTTGTGGAGACCCACTATCCGGACGTGGGCCGATGGAGCTGGACAAACGGATACGCTCGGCTGGATCTGAGAATCCAGGTTCCGGAGGGCATGGTGGCGGACATCCGGGACTCCAGCGGCGAGATGAGGATCGAGCATCTGGGCTCCCTGAGGATCCAGGACGGCTCGGGTGGGATGGAGGTCTTCAGCATCCAGGGCGATGTTCTCATCGACGACAACTCCGGGGAGATCCTCCTCCGGGACGTCACCGGTGACGTGGAGATCGACGATGGCTCCGGAGAAATGCACCTGGAGGGAATCGGGGGTACGGTGACCCTCCGTGACGGCTCCGGGGAAATCGACGTTCTGGACGTGGAAGGAACAGTCCGGGTAATACGGGACGGATCCGGAAGCATCAACGTGGACGGAGTGGGAGGGGACTTCATCGTTGAACGGGACGGGAGTGGGGGCATCGAGTTCCGTGATGTCCAGGGGCGGGTTGAAATTCCCAAAAAACGATAGAGGCGGTCGGACGGGGAGCATCTTTGCCGGAGCCCCTCCGCCGGAGACAGCGATTCGACACCGACCCCTGGCGCCCGGACGGCGGCCCTGGAATGATACTTCCGGGGCCGCCGAGCTTTTTCGAGGGATCTTTCCAGGGTCACCCCGGTCCCGGGGCCACATGGGCCAGACCCGCCGACCCTCCAGCCAGGAGCGCGAGATGAACGAACCCGATCTCCTCTATCTTTCCCGACAAGACGTTGAATCTCTGAATATCGGCATGCGGGAGGTCATGGACGCCGTTGAGAGGGCCCTGCTGGAAAAGGGCCGGGGAACGGCGGAGATGCCCCCGAAGCCAGGGATCCATCCCCGGCCCGATGCCTTCATCCACGCCATGCCCGCGTACCTGGAAAAGGCTCGGGGGGCCGGACTGAAGTGGGTATCGGGATTTCCCCGGAATCTGGAGCGGGGGCTCCCCTATATCAGCGGCCTCCTGGTGCTGAACGACGTGGACACAGGGTTTCCCCTGGCCGTCATGGACTGCACCTGGATCACCGGGGTCCGAACCGGAGCGGCCACCGGCGTGGCGGCCAAGTACCTGGCACGGCCCGATGCCACCACCGCGGGCATCCTGGCCTGCGGCCTCCAGGGCCGGACGAACCTGGAGGCCCTGGCCTGCCTCTTTCCCCTTTCCCGGGTTCACGCCTACGACATCGATTCCGAAGCCGCCGCTGAATTCGTGGACGAGATGGAGGCGAAGCTGGATCTGGAGATCGTGCCGGTGAGGAGCCCGGAGGAGGCTGTCCGGAGCATGGATCTGGTGGTGACCAGCGGCCCGATCCTCAGAAATCCCAGCCCATCCATCCTTCCGGGCTGGCTTTCACCGGGGAGCTTCGCCTGTCCACTGGACTTCGACTCCTACTGGACCGGCGCCGCCCTGGCGGAAGTGGACAAGCTGGCCACCGACGACCTTGGCCAGTTGGAATACTACCGGAGTGTCGGCTACTTCGGGGATACGCCGCACCCCTATGCCGATCTGGGAGAAATCGTGGCCGGAGCCCGGCCGGGGCGGGAATCGGAAGTGGAACGGACCCTCAGCCTGAATCTTGGTCTGGCCATCGAGGACGTGGCCACGGCCCTCCTCATCTACGAGAAGGCCCGGAAGCAGGGGGCGGGGGTGCGGCTACCCCTCTGACGAATCGGGGTGGCCGGCCAGGCAGAGGAAAGGAGCCGGGATTCTCCGGGCGGCCATCCCGGAGCGGAGTGATCCCGGCCGTCAGGTGGCCCGCTTGCGGTTTCGACCCCCATCGTTTTAAATTTAGGTGTACCTAAAAATTTCCCTTCTCCGGCGCTATGGTCGATCCGTCTCTCGCACTCCTGGTCTTTGGCATCCTCGTCCTCCTCGGGGCCGGCGTCTTCTGGCCCCGGTGGGGTGTCATCGCCCGTATCTCCAGCTTCGTGGGAATGACGGAGCGGGTCCGTTTGGAGGATTCCCTGAAGCACCTCTACAAATGCGAGTACGCCGGCAGGCCGTGCTCGGTGGAGTCGGTGGCCGGCACCGTCGGGGTGTCCCGGGGTCAGTCCCTCCAGCTTCTGACCCGGTTGGAGGAGATGGAGCTGGTCCGGGCCGCTGATGAGGGATTCCGTCTCACGGAGGCGGGCCGGGAATACGCCCTGCACATCGTCCGGACCCATCGCCTCCTGGAGCGATACCTGGCGGACCGGACCGGCGTGGAGCCGGTGGATTGGCACCAGGAGGCCGAGCGGCGGGAGCATGCCTACTCTCCGTCGGATACCGATGACCTCTCGGCCCGGCTGGGGCACCCCCGCTACGATCCCCACGGAGACCCCATCCCTACGTCCCGGGGAGATCTTCCTCCCCTGACGGGTTCTCCTCTCACGGCCCTGGAGACCGGGGAGGTCGCCTCCATCGTTCACCTGGGAGACGAGCCCCGGGAGGTGTTCGAGGCACTGAGCCGGGTGGGCCTCAGCCCCCACATGCCGGTCCGGGTCCTTCAGGTCGAGCCCGGAAGCGTCCGGTTTGAAGCCGGTGGACGGGAACACACGCTTTCTCCGGTCCTGGCCCGGAACATCACGGTGGAGCGCCTCCGGGGAGCGGATCTTCCGGGAGACCAGGCGGAGACCCTGGCGGAGGTGGAACCGGGAGAGGTTGCCAGGGTCCTGGGTATCCACCCGGCTTTTCAGGGTCCCCAGCGCCGCCGGCTCCTGGACCTGGGTCTGGTCCCGGGGACACGGGTGGAGGCTGAGCTCCGAAGCGCCAGCGGCGACCCGGTGGCCTTCCGGGTCCGGGGCGCCCTCATCGCGCTGAGGAAGGATCAGGCCAGGTGGATCCTGGTGGACCGGTCTCCGGATGAGACGGAGTCCTGAGGATGCCTGCAACGGCCACCCCCCTCAGGAAAAGGAGCCCTCACCGGGCAGAGGAGCCCCTGATTCCCCTGGGTCTCAAATCGGACCGATGGGACCTTCTGGTGGCCCTGGCCGGAAATCCGAATACTGGAAAGAGCACGGTCTTCAACGCCCTTACCGGGCTTCGCCAGCACACCGGAAACTGGCCGGGAAAAACGGTCACGAGAGCCGAAGGGGTCTTCGCCCACCGGGGCCGACGGATCAAGGTGGTGGACCTCCCGGGCACCTACTCCCTGCAGGCCGGCAGTACCGACGAGGAGGTGGCCCGGGACTTCATCCTCTTCGGCCGGCCGGATGTGACCGTGGTGGTGGTGGACGCCACACGCCTGGAGAGAAATCTGAACCTGGTTCTTCAGATCCTGGAGATCACGGACCGGGTTGTGGTTTGCCTGAACCTGGTGGATGAAGCGGAGCGGCATGGGATTCAGGTGGACCATGAGAAGCTGGCCGAGCGGTTGGGTGTGCCCGTGGTGCCGGCGGTGGCCAGGTCCCGGCAAGGGATTCCCGACCTCCTCAACACCATGGCCGGCGTGGCCGCCGGGGAGGTCACCACCCGTCCCTACCGACTGGAGGCTCTACCCCCGGAGCTGGAGGAGGCAACCGGACAGCTCCGAGGAGCCATCGAAGAGGCCTTTCCCGGGATTCCCAACGCCAGGTGGGTGGCCCTCCGCCTCCTGAATGCCGACGAAAGCGTGGCCGGCGCCGTTCGTTCGGGGGAGATCGGAGATGTGGGAGGGCAGGCTCAGCATGAGGGAGAGGCGATTCTGGAGCTGGCATCCTCTCTCCGTTGGTCTCTCATCCCGGACTTTCATGATCGGCTCATGGAGGGGCTTTTCGCTGCGGCCCAGGAGATCGCCCGGGATTCCATGGTGGATGGTTGGCGGCGGGCCCGGTTCGAGTTCGACCGAAGGCTGGACGCCATCCTGACCAGCCGCTATCTGGGCTTTCCCCTCATGCTCCTGGTCCTGGCAGGAGTGTTCTGGATCACCATCGAAGGGGCAAACGTGCCCTCGGCCTTCCTGTCCTCGATTCTGGTGGACGAACTGCATCCCCTTTTGAGGAGTGTGGGGGAGAGTCTCTCCTTTCCCTGGTGGCTGAGCGGGTTCCTCTTCGATGGGATGTATCTGGCCACGGCGTGGGTCATCAGCGTCATGCTCCCGCCCATGGCCATCTTCTTTCCCCTCTTCACCTTGTTGGAGGATTTCGGGTATCTGCCCCGGGTTGCATTCAACCTGGACTCCCTCTTCCGGAAGGCGGGAGCCCATGGAAAGCAGGCTCTGACCATGTCCATGGGCTTCGGATGCAACGCCGCGGGGGTGGTGGCCACCCGCATCATTGATTCCCCCAGGGAACGCCTCATCGCCATCATCACCAACAACTTTTCGCTCTGTAACGGCCGGTGGCCCACCCAGATCCTGCTGGCTTCCATCTTCCTGGGGGCCCTGGCTCCGGCGGCGTGGGCCGGAATTCTCTCTGCCGGTGCCGTCGTGGGGGTGGCCCTCCTGGGGGTGTTCTTCATGTTCCTGACCTCCTGGTTCCTCTCCAGAAGCGTCTTGAAGGGAGAGGCCACCACCTTCAGCCTGGAGCTTCCCCCCTACCGGCCGCCCCGGATTCTCCAGACCCTCTACACCTCCCTCGTCGATCGCACGCTCATCGTCCTCTGGCGGGCCGTGGTCTTCGCGCTTCCGGCCGGAGCCGTCATCTGGACGCTGTCAAACATCCCGGCCGGAGACGCCAGCCTGGCTGAGCAGCTTGCAGGTGGACTGGATCCGTTGGGGCTCCTGGTGGGGCTGAACGGTGTGATTCTGTTGGCCTTTGTCGTGGCCATCCCCGCCAACGAGATCGTCATTCCGACCATACTCATGCTGACGGTTCTGGCAGGGGGAGCCGTAGGAGCGGGGGCCGGTGCCGGGGTCATGTTCGAGATGGACTCCCTGGCCGCGGTGGGGGATCTCCTCCGGGGAGCGGGCTGGACCACCCTCACCGGGGTGAACCTCATGCTCTTCAGTCTGCTCCACAATCCGTGCTCTACCACCCTGTACACCATCTATCAGGAGACCCGGAGCTGGAAGTGGATGGCCCTTTCGGCCCTGCTTCCCCTGGTCCTGGGGTTCACGATAACCTTTCTGGTAGCCCAGGTGTGGCGGCTGGTGGCATAGGAGCCGGGTCGACGGGAGCTTCCCGGGTCGTCCGCAACGCGGCACGCTCCGGTGCCCGGACAGATTCCCAGGGAGAAATGGCCGTGACCGAGATTGAAACCGAGACCAAGCTTACCGTCTCACCCGCGGATTACGAGAGGATCCGTCGTCGAGGTCGGGTGCTGGAGTGCCGTGAGCAACTGAACATCTACCTCCACGATCCGGAGCGTCTGCAGGAAGGCCTGGGCTACTTCAGGGTCCGGTTCGAGACGGGCAAGGCTCCGATGGCGACGCTGAAGATTCCCGTGGGATGGCGCGGAGGGGTCCGGACCATGGTGGAGATGGAAAAGCCGCTGGCAGCCATGGGACCGGGACTCTTTCCACGGCCTGGACGCACCGTGGAGGTAAGGGACGCCCTGCCGCCCGAGATGGCCGGGCATTTCCTGGCCCTGGACATCACCCGCCTCCGGCGCCTGGGCTGGATGCGGAACCGTCGGTGCCTGGTGGTTGTCGGGGAGGAAGGGGTTCTGGAGCTGGACCGGACCATCCTTCCTGACGGGTCGATTCATTTCGAGGTGGAGATCGAGACATCCGACGAAGCGGCCAGGGCGGCCCTCACGGCCCGGATCAGGAAATGGGCCCCATCGGCCCGCATCTCGGGTGTGGGGAAGTTCTCCCGATTCCTGGAAGTGGTGGAACCGGGCTGGTGAGGGCTCCCGGGCGTCAATCCTATCCTTTCGTGAAGTACCCCTTCTCCTTTCTCAACCACTGCAGGATCTCCCTCCAGAGTTTTTCATAGGCAAGGGCGGGAGGTGAGCTCCGGGCAAAGGTATGGATGGGCGCTCGGTGGGCGCCCATCTGCTCCACCAGGCTGGAGTAGGGGATCTGGCTTCTCAGAAAGGGGATGGGAATATCCTGGCTCAGATCTGCCGTGCTGCGGTGCAGGGCCTTCCGGCGATCCACCATGCAGAAGAAGGGGTAGACTCCAAGCCGTTTGGCTCGAACGGTTTCCAGGGAACGGAGGAGCTGGAGGAGGGTCCGGAGGGAGAGGGGGGTGGGGATGGTGGGGACCAGGAGGACGTCCGCCGCCCTGAACACGCTCTCGGACACGAGGGAGATGCTTGGGGCGCAGTCGATGATGAGGAGCTCGTATTCCCTGGACAGGGGAGCCAGGATTCTACCGATCTGCTTGACGGGCTTCCTTGTCTGATCCAGCTCCAGGTCCAGGTGCCGATAGGAAAAGTCGGCGGGAAGCAGGTCCAGCCCTGGAAAATCCGTGGCCTTGATGCGGGAATCCACATCTGTCTTTTCCTGGATGAGCTTCCTGCCGCCCCCCTTCACCCGGGGCTTGACCCGGAAGTAGAAAGAGGCCGCGCCCTGGGGGTCCAGGTCCCAGACCAGGGTCCGGGTACCGGCCCGGGCGGCCAGGTAGGCCAGGTTCACCGCAGACGCCGTTTTTCCCACACCGCCCTTGATATTGTACGTGGCCAGGATTCGCACGACGCATCCCTTCTCCTGTTCGGGGTGTCGTTCACTCCCCGGATGGCCCCCGCTCCACTGGATTGAAGAGCTTCTCGAACCGCTTCAGGTTCCGGGGCTCGGCGAACTGCTGGAACCTTTTCGCAAAGGCGCCACGTTCGACCTCCTGCTGTGTTTCCATCTGTCCCATGAGTCGCCCCATGGCCATGAGGGTCTCCGGAGGACCGGCCCCTATTTCCAGCATCTCGTCCGCGAATTGTCGGAGGGCCAACTGTTGCACATGGAGGTCGTTGAAATCTCCCAGGTTGTCCTGAAGCCCCTTCAGTGCCTTGAGGATGGGTCTCAACTGGCTCTCGGGATACAGGCTCTGGAACAGCGTGATGATGTAGCGAAGGCGCTTGCACTGGATGCGCAGGCGGTGCAGGGCTTCCGGAGAAGCATCGTCTCCGGCTTCCTTGCCCCCCTTCACCACCTTCCGGTAGAGCTTCCAGATCCGGGCCGAGGCGACCCGGGCCAGCGGCTCCCGGGCCTCGGCCGGAAGATCCGCGTCCGGCTCTCCCTCTTCCAGGAAGCGGGTCCACTCTTCCATGAAGGTCCGGTATCGCTTGGTCCGGAGGGTCCGGACCAGCCGCCGTTGCTCCGCCTTCTTCTTTCGTTCCAGAAAGCGGACCATGGGCTCCAGGTGGTCCCTTACGCCCTCGGGAAGGGCCTCCTGATAACGGGGAATCTTGATGAGATGGACATCCATGTCCCGTGAGGGCCCCGTGCGGCTTCCCAGCCATTTCAACTCGCCTCCAAAGTGCTCCACCACCGCCGGGGTGAGGACGCCCTGGATCTGCCCCAGGGCCGCCCGGGCCCTGCGAATGGCCACCCTGTAGTCGTGGAGGAACTCGGGGTCCAGATCCCGGATGACTCCCTCCTCGTTGATCTTCATCACCGATAGCAGGGCTCGATGAACGGCCAGAACTCCCTCCGAGGCCCTCATCTCCGGATCCAGACGAATTGTCGGCTCCGAGGGGTCCGGGCCGGGAGGCTCCCCCAGGGATTCCATGACCAGCGTCAGAAGCCGTTTTCTGACAGGACGAAGGCCGAAGGACTTCCGGAGGTGATTCCCGACCCTCCGGGCCTCGTCACCGTAACCCTTGAGGGGCAAAATCTCGATTGTGTGGGGGAGGGGTTGGAACTTCTTTGAATCCGGGAAAGCGGCTTCTCCTCCGGTGAGCCGGAGCCGGACCACCGTCTTGAGATCCTCATTCAGGACAGCGGCGGTCCGGGTCAGGGACCTGAAGCGGGCCCGGGGAAGAAGTCGCCGGATGCCGGTGACCGGGTAGACCCGCTCCCGAAACGGACCAGGGGGCAGCTCCCGGGCGAAGGCAGGGAGTCCCGGGAGCCGAAGCTCCCGGGGGTCGCCTGTCTCCCCCCGCAGAGTCAGGATCGCCCGATTCCCGACCCGCGCACCGGTCAGGGTAAGGCCCCGATTGAAGAGTCGCCAATCGAAGGTGTCCAGAAAGGTGAAGGACTCCCTCTCCTCCTGGCCCCGGTCCAGGACGAAGGCGTCCGACAGGGCTTCCAGGATTTCGCCCTGCGCACCGTCTGGACGGAGGACATAGAGAGACACCGGAGGGCCCCCTCTTCCTTGCCCGGTCAGGCGACCGGTGGGTCGCGCCCCTGGTCACCTGCCTGGTAGCGTGATCGTATCAGCGAGAAAAGTCGTGCGACGGTCGGTCGTAAACAGTAGTTTACAAATCATCCCCGGCCGAGGATCTCCCCTGACTCAATTGATAAAGGTCATGGAGTGGGAGTGGAAGGGAAATCTGGTAACAATTCTCTTCCCGGTCGCGGCGCTTGCCGGGATGGGAGGCATCCATGTTCGAAACGGCGGAACTGGGCCAGAGCATCTCCAAGAAGGAGTACAAGAAGAGGGAAGCCGTCCTCAGGGCGGACCTCCTGGAGGCCCAGTTTCGTCTCAAGGAATCCGGCTTTCCCCTGATCGTCCTCCTGAACGGGGTGGACGGGGCAGGAAAGGGTGAGGTGGCGAACGTCCTGAATGAATGGATGGATGCCCGCCTCATCCGGACCCTCGCCTACGATGTGCCCACCACGGAGGAGCTGGAGAGGCCTCCCTTCTGGCGCTTCTGGCGGGATCTTCCAGCCGCCGGAACCATGGGGATTTTTTTGAAGGCCTGGTACTCGGATCCCTTTATCCAGCGGGTCAACGACGAGATCGACCAGGAGGAGTTCAGCACGGCCCTGTCCCGGATCATGGCGTTCGAGCGGACCCTGGCGGTGGCCGGGGCGACGGTCCTCAAGTTCTGGCTGCACCTGGGAAAGAAGGCCCAGAAGAAGCGATTCAAGGCCCTGGAAAAGAACCCGATGACGGCCTGGCAGGTCACCCCGAGGGACTGGGAGCACTGGAAGCGGTACGACGAGTTCGTGCCTGTGGCGGAGCACCTCATCATGCGGACCTCCACCGGCCGGGCTCCCTGGGAGATCGTGGAGTGCTCCGATCCCCTCTACCGGAACCTGGAGGTGGGAGCCACCCTCCTCCGGGGGATCCGCTGGGGGCTGGCCGAGTCGGAGAGACGAAGGTCCCCGGGGGGAGAGGTCGAGACGGAGGGGACAGTTGGAGGGGAAGAAAATGGACACCAGCAGGCGGAGCCCGCACTCCCTGAGGAGCCCGGAATTGAGCCCGGCGCTTGGGAGTCATACGGGGAGAAGTCATACGCGGAGAAGACTGTTCTTTCCTGTCTGGACATGGACAGGAGCCTGCCGAAGGCCGAGTACAGGAGGGCCCTTGCCAGGTACCAGGCCAGGCTGAATCTGCTCCGGAGGAAGGCCCGTGCGGCAGGGCTCTCCATGATTCTGGTATTCGAGGGCTGGGATGCGGCGGGGAAGGGAGGAGCCATCCGGAGGATCATCAGGCCCCTGGACGCTCGCTACTACCGGGTCATCTCGGTGGCTGCACCCACCGACGAGGAGAGGGCCCACCACTATCTCTGGCGCTTCTGGCGGCATCTGCCCAGGGCGGGGCGTGTAACAATCTTCGATCGAAGCTGGTACGGACGGGTTCTGGTGGAGAGGATTGAAGGATTCGCCGGCCCTCGCGAGTGGATGCGGGCCTATGCCGAAATCAACCACTTCGAGGGAGCCCTCCTGGAGCACGGGATCATCTTGAAGAAGTTCTGGCTCCACATGACGCCGGAAGAACAGGAGGCCCGCTTCCAGGCCAGGGCCGGGTCTCCGTTGAAAAGCTGGAAGCTTACGGAGGAGGATTGGCGGAATCGGGAGCGGTGGGACGCCTACGAGAATGCGGTGAATGACATGGTGGAGCGCACCAGCACCCGGTTGGCTCCCTGGTCCCTCATCGAGGGAAACGACAAGCGGTTCGCCAGGGTTCGAATCCTGAAAGA
>CAZSDD010000032.1:18702-31242 GCA_964605505.1 uncultured Gemmatimonadaceae bacterium
GGTCCCTCATCGAGGGAAACGACAAGCGGTTCGCCAGGGTTCGAATCCTGAAAGAGGTTTGCGAAGCGCTGGAGGCGGGGTTGGACGACGATTGACCACGGCCTGGAGATGGAATTGGGAATTGAAATGGATGTGGAGATGGAGAACGGGGTTCAGGGGGAGCCGGCGCAATCGGACTCCCGGGACCCGGAGGGAGGGGTGGCGGCATATGCGGGCGAGACTCCGGCGGATCCCGGCCCCCTTCCGGCCCCCCTGCCCGAAGGCGGCTTCGACATCCATGCGCCCGATTGTTACCTGAACCGGGAGACGACCTGGCTGAACTTCAACTACCGGGTCCTCCACGAGGCCCAGGATCCCCGGGTCCCCCTCCTGGAGCGCGTGAAATTCCTGGCCATCGTCGGCTCGAATCTGGACGAGTTCTTCATGAAGCGGATCGGGGGCCTGAAACAGCAGCTCGGGGCGGGGATGAGCCTCCTCACCGTTGACGGCCGAACGCCCCGGGGCCAGATCGAAGCCTGCTACGAGATCGTCCGGGATCTGGAGCAGCGCCAGCATGACACCTGCCGGGAGGTCCGGGGCCTTCTTCGGGACGCGGGCCTCCTCTGGGCCACCTATGAGGATCTTGCCCCCCATGAGCACAGGGACCTTAGAGAGCAGTACCTGGAGAATATCTACCCTCTCGTGACCCCCCAGGGCACGGATCCGGCCCATCCATTTCCCTTCATTTCCAATCTCTCCCTGAACCTCCTGGTCCGGATCCGGCACGAGGAAGACGTCACCCCCTTCATGGCCCGGGTCAAGGTGCCGGTGGGTGCCGGCATCCCTCGCTTCCTCTGGCTCCGGGACCGAACGGTCGCCGTCCCCCTGGAGCTGGTGATGATGGAGAACCTGGATCTCCTCTTCCCGGATATGGTGGTGGAAAGCTGTGACCTTTTCCGGGTGACCCGTAACGCGAACACGGAGCAGGAGGAGGAGACGGCGGAAGACCTCCTTTCCATGATCGAGTCGGAGCTCCGGGAGCGGAAGTTCGCGCCCATCGTTCGCCTGGAGATCCATACGGAGATGAGCCCCGTGCACCGGGGAATGCTGGCTGCCGAGCTGGGACTCGACGAGGAGGCCGACGTCTTCGAGAAGCCGGGCCTCCTGGGCCACCGGGACCTCATGGAGATCGCGAGCCTGGATGTCCAGGCTCTCCGTGACCCCCCCCACTCCCCGGTGGACAACGCCGAGCTTTCCCTCTCCCAGGGACGCTCCATCTTCCATGTCATCCGGGACCACGGGTCGGTCCTCGTACATCACCCCTATGAGTCGTTCAAAACCTCCGTGGAACAGTTTCTCATGGAAGCCTCCCGGGATCCCAAGGTCCGGGCCATCAAGATGACGTTCTACCGGACCTCCGAGGAGACCAAGGCCCTGGATTACCTGGTCGAGGCGGCCAGGAACGGGAAGCAGGTGGCGGTGGTGATCGAGTTGAAGGCCCGCTTCGACGAGCAGGCCAACATCCGATGGGCCACCCGCCTCAGCGAGGCCGGGATCCACGTCACCTATGGGGTGGTGGGGCTGAAGACCCACTGCAAAGTCATTCTGGTCATCCGGCAGGATTTTGACGGCCTGAGGAGGTATGCCCACATCGGCACAGGTAACTATCACGCTGTCACGGCCCGTCTCTATAGCGATCTTGGCCTCTTCACCTCGGACCCTCTCATGGGCGCCGACCTTACCGAGCTCTTCAATTACCTCACCACCGGATTCAAGCCCAAGAGGGACTACCGGAAGATCCTGAAGGCTCCCAAGAGCATGAAGAAGGAGATCCTGGATCGGATCGAGGAGGCAGCCAGGGTCCATTCCCCGGATACCCCCTGTCGGCTCCGCTTCAAGATGAATGCCCTGGAAGATCCGAAGGTGGTTCGGGCCCTCTATCAGGCCTCTCAGGCCGGCGTGCCGGTGGATCTCATCATCCGGGACAGTTGCAGGCTCCGCCCCGGGCTGGAGGGCCTCTCCGAGAACGTCCGGGTCGTGAGCGTGGTGGGCCGGTTCCTGGAGCACGCCCGGATCTTCCACTTTCAAATCGGCCCGCGGGAGGAATACTTCATCGGCTCCGCGGACGCCATGAAACGGAACCTCTCCAGCCGTATCGAGGTCCTGGTCCCGGTGGAGGATCCGGAGCTTCAGGAAAAGCTGCGGTATATTCTGGATGTGCAGATGGAAGACCGGCGAAACGGTTGGAAGATGCGTCCCGACGGGAGCTATATCCAGCTTCGGCCGTCGGAGAACGGGGAGCAACTGGGCAGCCAGGACCTGCTGATCCGCTGGACGGAGCGCCGGCAAAGGAAGGCGGCCAAGGTCAGGAAGCGGAGGCCCAGGGTCCTGGGGCCCAAGGCCGGGGGCAGGAAGCTCTGACGACGCTCTTTTTTCGTATCCCTTCGTATCCTTCTCCTTCCACGAAGGAGGAACGGATCCTTGAACGAGTGACGGAAGCCCTTGAGGTGGGAGTCGTGCATGGCGGCAGGGCCTGAGCTGGAGCTCTTTCCTCTTTTCATGGGCCTCTTCGGGGGCCTGGCTCTGTTCCTTTACGGACTGGAGCTCCTTTCGGAGGCCTTGAAGTCCGTAGCCGGGGGGAGGATGAAGGATATCCTCTCCCGCCTCACCACCAACCGGTTCACCGCCGTCCTCACCGGGGCCTTTGTCACGGCGGTGGTCCAGTCCTCCTCGGTGACCACCGTCCTGGTGGTGGGCTTTGTCACGGCCAACCTCATGACCATGGCCCAGTCCATCGGGGTCATCATGGGAGCGAATGTGGGGACCACCGTCACCGCCCAGATCATCGCCTTCAACGTTTCCAGCTACGCCCTCCTCCTGGTCACCCTGGGTTTCGCCATCTTCTTCGTTGGGCGGAAGGAGAAGATCCGCAAGCAGGGGCTGGCGGTCCTGGGCCTGGGCCTGGTCTTTTTCGGGATGGGGATCATGGGTGAGGCCATGGCGCCCCTCCGGGGCTATGGGCCCTTCGTCTCCGTCATGGCCCGGATGGAGAGCCTTGGGCTGGGGATTTTCGTGGGGGCGGTCTTCACGGCTCTCATCCAGTCTTCGGCTGCCACTGCCGGTGTGGTCATCGTCCTCTCGTCCCAGGGTCTACTGACCCTCCCGGCTGGAATCGCCCTGGTATTGGGAGCCAATGTAGGCACCTGTGTCACGGCCTTGTTGGCGGCCATCGGGAAGCCCCGTGAGGCCTTCCGTGTGGCTGTGATCCACGTCCTTTTCAACCTCCTGGGTGTTCTGATCTGGCTGGAGTTCATCGGGAATCTGGCGGATCTCGTAATCTGGATGACCCCGGAGGCATCGGGGGTGGTGGGGCTGGAGAAGGTGGCGGCGGAGACCCCCCGCCAGATCGCCAACGCCCACACGGTATTCAATATCGCCAACACCATCATCTTCCTTCCCCTGGTGGGAGTTCTGGGTCGAGTGGTGACATGGCTGGTACCGGATCTTCCCCCTTCCGAAGAGGATCCTTCCCGGCCCAGGTACCTGGATCCCGAGTTTCTCCAGACTCCGTCTCTGGCCATTGATCGGGCCCGCCTGGAGATCCTGAATATGGGAGAGCGGGTTCGTTCCATGCTGGCCAGGGTTCTTCCCGCCATCTTCCATGGAGAGCGGGAGGAGCTGCTGGCCGCCCGGGAGATGGACGAGGCGGTGGACATCCTCCACGGCCATATCATCACGTACCTGGGGCAGCTGAGCCGGGGTGGGATGGGCGAAGATGATGCCCGTGAGCTGGTGAGCCTCATGGAGACGGCCAACGATCTCGAGAATATCGGAGATGTGATCGAAACCAACCTGGTGACCCAGGGACTCCAGCGTCTGGAGGAAGGGATCCGCATCAGCCAGGCCACCCGAGAGGTTCTGGAGGGATTCCACAGGACCGTGCAGAAGGCATTGGATCTGGCCCTGCAGGCAGTGGGTCAGCGGAATGAGGAGGCTGCCAGGGCGGTTGTGGCCATGAAGGAGGCCGTCAACGCCCTGGCGGAGTCGGCCACCCTCCATGGAGCTCAGCGCCTGGTGGCGGACGAGCCCCGGCGTCTGGAGACGTATTCCCTGGAGACGGATATTCTCAAGAACCAGAAGCGGGTCTATTACTTCGCAAAACGGATGGCAAAGGGGGTGCTGAGGGGGGAGGGGGGATTCAACGGGGAGCCGAAGGACCCCGAAGCCTGAGAAGGAAAGGCGACATGGAGGCTGACGGGTTCCTTCAACTTCCGGGTTTTTCCATGGGTTCCCGTCTCCGGGCCGTCTTTCTGGGCTCGTCTCCCCCCCTCAGAGTTTTTTCCAATTGACCCAGGAGGGTATCGCTGCCCGCCTTGCTCGATCCGAACAGACCATCACCGGTCCCGTCATCAGGAGCCGAAAGGGCTCCATGGAGATTCAACCAGAGATCGAACCGTTCGCCGAGCCTCATTACGGCGTAGAAGATCCGACGGCGCCTTCCACCGAAGAAGAGATCCAGGATCACAGCCACGATGGAAGCCTTGAACAAGAAAACGTCTTTCAGCGCGTCCAGGACGAGCTTGGTCAGAAAGATGACGAAATCCCGGAGCAACACTGGTCTGCTGGCACGCATGTTCGGTCCCTTCCACGTATCCTGTGAACGGCTGGAGCACACCCTTGCATACGGATTCGAGCGATCTCCGGATTCAGGGGCCCTGTCCACCCCCGTGTCCCCCGGGATCTATCTAACGGAGGAGCGGCAAAATGACCAGGTGAGGCGGTGCGGAGAGTCGTGACGCAAGCAACACGATTTTTTTCTCTTTTCCAAGGATGTTCGGATGATCATCGGGGGATTCGAAGAACCCGGGGGACCTGAAAGCATCAGCGACCTGGATGCCGCGTCGTGGAACCCGAAGGAGATCCTGGGAGATCTGGATCTGGAGGACTCAATTCCCCTTCGGGCCCTGTTCCTCTCCTTTTCCGCGCTCCTGTTTCCCGTCCTCACGGCCGTGGTTTTTCCCGAATTCGCCGGCGAGGACACGGGGCTCCTCATCTGGCTCATGGCTCTGGTGCCGGCATTCCTCTTCACCTACTACCGGGGATGGCCGGGTGCCTCCCTCTCCCTGGCGTTGGGAATGGTGGTCCTCACCATGACCCAGGTCGCCCTGCTGGTTGCCGGGATCCGGGTGAGCAACTGGAGCCTGCTCGCCGGTATCGTCATCGTCTATATCGCAACCAGCCTGGGAATCGGATGGTTGGGTGAGCTCCTGCATGTTCAGCGCCGGAAGGCCGAGCGTATGGCCCTCACCGACGTCCTGACCGGGATGCCCAACCGGAGGCACTCCGTGGTCTTCGTCGACGCTGCCTTTGCCGCGGCCCAGCGTGGGGTGCCGCTGACCGTGGTCATCTTCGATCTGGATCAGTTCAAGGCGTTCAACGATGCCAGGGGCCACCTGGAAGGGGACGAGGCTCTGAAAAGGGTGGCCGACATCTTCCAATCCTCCACCAGGCGGATGAATCTGACCGCCCGGTGGGGTGGGGAGGAATTCCTCAGCATACTCTCTGAGACGTCTCTGGAGGGCGGCATCATCTTCGCGGAGCGGATCCTGGCGGAGCTCCATGGGGTCTTTTCCGACGGCTCCGTCACCGCCAGCGCCGGTGTGGCCGGGTACGTGAAAGGGATGGACACCCCCGCCCGCCTTCTGGCTGCTGCCGACAAGGCCATGTACACCGCCAAAGCGGCGGGGGGAGATTGTGTTCGGGTCGCCTCCGAGGGGCCTCCGGTGGAAGCCGGGGTCTGAGGGAAGGCCTCGGCCCGTTTCCGGAGCTTCCCCGCTGGCCAGGACAATATGTCCGTTCTGACCCGGATGATCCCCCTCCTCCCCCCGGTTTCCGGATCATTGATCCCCTTCTTTCCAGGCCCGCGGTTAGGCACGAATCCTGCCAACCTTCCCAATGGAATCACGAGCGGATTCTGGATCTCGGCAGCCCGGTGCCGGTCGGGAAGGGAGCAATCGGATGATCTTCAAGCAGTATCGCTACGAACCTCTGAGCCAGGCATCCTATCTTCTGGCCTGCTGGAGAAAGGGTATCGCCTTCTTCGTGGATCCGGTCATGGATCTGGGGGTGGATTTCTACCTGGAGGAGGCCCAGCGCTTCGAGGTTTCCATTGTAGGGGTCATGGAGACCCACATCCACGCTGACTATGCTTCCTGTGCCTCGCACTTGGCCCGGAGGGCGGGCTGTCCCCATTACCTGCATGAGTCAGCGCCGGGAACCCTCGAGTTCACGCCGGTGTGTGACGAGGAAATCCTGGAGCTCGGCAATGTTCGCGTGCAGGTGATCCACACTCCCGGCCACACACCGGAGCATTGTTGTTATCTTGTCATCGACGTGACCCGTGGGGATGAGCCCTGGGCCGTCCTCACCGGGGACTCTCTTCTGGTCGGGGATGTAGGCCGTCCGGATCTCCTGGTGGGAGCCCAGGCCGTGGACGGGGGGGGAGCGGAAAAGAGGGCCATGGATCAGTTCTCCTCCATCCGGGACCGGATCTTCTCCCTCCCCGATCATGTAGAGGTCTATCCAGGGCACTACGGCAAGTCGGCCTGCGGAGGGATCAACATGAGCGCCAAGGCCACGTCCACCATCTATTTCGAAAAGAAATACAACCTTCCCATGCGGCAGCCGAACGCCGAGATCTTTGCCGAGTTCGTCCGGGATACCTCCAAACCGCTGCCGGATCGGTTTCAGTTCCTGAAGAGCCAGAATCTGGGTCTCGTGAGCCCGGAGTCTGATTGAAAGCCCTCTGATCACAAGCCCAGGGAGAAGAGATGGTCGTTTCTCCGGAACGGGAGCAGGCCCTCCGTCGCTTCGGAGTCAGGGACGTTCTGGCGGGGCTGGGCGTGGCCGTGGTCCTCATACCCCAATCCCTGGCCTATGCCGAGCTGGCCGGGCTTCCGGCCCACAGGGGTCTGTTCGTGGCGGCCGTGGCCCCCATGGTGGCAGCCTTCTTCGCATCATCCCCCTGGCTTCAGACGGGCCCCGTGGCCCTCACTTCCCTCCTGACGTTGGGTGCCCTCGTTCCCCTGGCTCCGGCGGGGACCGGGGAGTACGTGGCACTGGCGGCCCTCCTGGCCCTGGTGGTTGCCGGAGCCAGGCTCCTGATCGGCTTCCTCAGGCTGGGCTGGACGGCGTTTCTCCTTTCCCAGCCCGTCCTCATGGGATTCACGGTGGCCGCGGCTCTGCTCATCATGGGCTCCCAGTTTTCCACCGCAGTTGGCGCCACGCCGACGCAGGACACAGTGGGGGAACGGGTCTTCTGGACCCTTTCCCATCCCGGAGCCTGGGAGCCTGGGGCGGTGGGGATGAGTGTGGCGACCTTCGCTCTGATGTTCCTCAGCCGGAAGGTCCACCCGGCCGTTCCCGGGGTTCTCCTGGCTTCCCTGGCCGGTTGGGGATTCAGCATGGCTTCCGGATATGAAGGGGCGACGGTGGGGGAAGTGCCGGTGGGTCTCCTGTCCCTCAGTCCGGGGCTTCCCTGGTCACGACTTCCCAGCCTGATTCTGCCGGGATTCGTCATCGCCATGGTGGGGTTTGCCGAGGTGGCCTCGGTTTCCCAGGCATACGCCACCCGTGAAAGGGTGCGCTGGAATCCGAATCGGGAATTCGTCAGCCAGGGCATGGCAAACCTGGCGGCAGGCATGGTGGGGGGATTCCCGGTGGGCGGTTCCTTTTCCAGGACCAGCCTGGCATACCTGGCCGGCGCTCGAACGCGATGGGCCGGGTTCCTGGCCGGTTTCACCGTCCTCTGCTTTCTCCCCTTTGCCGGGATCCTGGCTCCGCTTCCCACGGCGGTTCTGGCGGCGGTGGTCATCGCGGCCGTTTCCAAGCTGGTGCGCTTCCGGCCCCTGGTGAGGCTCTGGCACCTTTCCCCCCCCCAGGCTGCCGTGGGGTGGACCACCTTCTTCCTGACGCTGGCCCTGGCTCCCCATGTGGAGGAAGCGGTGATCCTGGCGGTGCTCCTGGCCCTGGGACTCCACATCTGGCGGGAGATGACTCCTGGCTTCGTGGCCAGAATGGAGGGTGAAACCCTTCACCTGGATCTGAAAGGAGTTCTCTGGTTCGGTTCCGCCCCGCTTCTGGAGCGTGCCATGCTGACCCACCTCGAGGGCTTCCCGAATGTAAAGACGGTGGTGATCGACCTCAGCGGCCTGGGCCGGATCGACCTGACGGGGGCCATGGTCCTGAAGCAGCTCCGTGAAGATGTGGAGCGCGGTGGAATGGATTTCCAGTTGCGGAAGGTGCCGGGACACGCCTGTCGAATCCTGCGGCAGGTCCTGGCCTGGACTTCGGAGGAGGAGCAGAAGGCCCGGGGGCACGTGCCCATGGTGGGGCCTCCGGGAAAATGAGAAGGCCGGCGGTTCGCCGCCGGAGGTCCTGGCCCCTCAGAGTCCAGGAAGGAGGGCCCCCACCGGCGTCCCCTCCCCGGGGACCGCCGGCAGCTTGCCACGCTTGCAGTTAAAAATGTCAGCCCCTGATGCGGCGGCAACTGTCGAACATCCTGGATTCGATACGATCCGGCTCCTCCACGGTTTGGTAGAAATCGTCGAAGTATTCCAGGGTTTCCTCCAGGCGGTCCCGCTCCAGGCCCTCTTGATCCATCCAGAGCTCGTAGATTTCATCCTTCAACTCCAGGAATCGGCCAAATGCCTGTTCGTAAGTTTCCTGCGGACGGTTCACCTGATCGGGACAGAACCCCCGGAAGAGGCGTTGGCGAACTCTTCGGATGGGAAGAGACGGGTCGGGGGCCGCATAGCGGGCGTTCACCACCCCGGAGAAGTCGAAGTCGTACGGGATGGTGAAATACTCCCGTTCGGTGGTTTCGATCAACTCCATGTTGTGCATCTCCACCCCGGACCAATCGGTGTTCCCGATCATGTACTGGAACACATCCACGAGGACGGCGTGGTAGGGATCCAGGTGCCGGGGGTCCAGCTGCCCGGAGGTCCAGTCCACCTTTCTCCCTTCGTGCCGTAGCGCCATGGTGTCGTCGTCCTCCAGGATGATGCCATACCGGGTGAAGGGATCGTCCCGGCCGCTGGTGTCCACATAGGTCACCCGGGCCAGCCGGACCCGGAAGCTCTTGTCGGTGATGAGGTTGAACGTGCGGTAGGCCAGATATTCCAGGAGTACGTATTGCTCCCAGTAGTCCCGGCCCAATTTGCAGGTCACCACCAGCTTCAATTTGTCCTGGCCGTCGAAGATCGTGCCTTTCGTGGCCTTCTTCTTGAGGTTCAACCGGAGCGGTGGAAATTCACAGTTCTTCCGTTGCAGGCGGAAGTTGCCTCGAGTTTCGATCTGGATCTCCAGGGAGTCCCTGACACCGGAGGCACTGGTCCAACGCAACACTCCGGGACGTTCTTCCGAGTCCTGACCCCGGTCGTTCCGCTTCATGGCCGAGAAGTCCGCCTCCAGAGTCATCTGGAGGGTCTCGTGGGAGGTGAAGAGAGGGGCATTCCGGGCATCCTGGACGGCCTCGGGGGAGGGCGGTTCCAGCCCCTGGGCCTGGAGCAGGCCTGGAAAGACCCCACAGGCTGCCCAGAAGAAGAGTGGAAACAGAGGATGGAAAAATCGGCGCATGAGAACCTCTTCGGCGCGTCGTGGGTAGTCCAGGGTTTCGGGGATCGTGAAAAAGCTACCAACAGAGTCACTCGAGAGCCAGGATCCAGTTCCCCTTCCGATCCAGCTCTCCTTCCGATCCAGCTCTTCTTCCACGGACTGTGGTCCTGGCCGGATAATCTGAATGCACCTGCTGCGCTTCAAGTTCCACCTGTTTCCCCTTCGGTTCCTGGCCTTCCTTTCCCTCTGGTTGGGGCTCTGGGTTCCCTCCCTCTCCTTCGCCCAGCAACAGGCTTCCGGGACGGAGAACACCGGCCCCCCTGAGCCTCGTCTGGTGGTTTTTCTGGTAGTGGACCAGCTTCGGGGGGATCTTCTGGATCGCTATTCCTCCGCATTCAGCGGTGGGCTGAAACGAATCCTCGAGGAGGGGCTCTCATTCACCAACGCCCTTCACAACCATGCTGCCACGGAAACCTCTCCGGGACACGCGGCCCTCTCCACCGGGGTCCACCCTGCCAGGGCGGGGATCCCCTCCAACGCCTGGAGAGATGGAGCAGGGAGGGGAGCCCCCCCGGTCTACAACGTGACCGATCCCGATCACGGACTCGTGGGCGTTTCCGGCCTTCCCGGATCCTCTCCGGCGGCTCTCCAGAGGACCGGACTGGCGGATTGGGTTCTGGACGCGGATCGGGAGGCCATGGTCATCTCGATTTCCGGGAAGGACCGGGCCGCAGTCCTCATGGCCGGAAAGACCAGGGGCAACGTCTACTGGTTCAACTCCACGGTGGGCCGCTTCGTCACTTCCACGTTCTACCGGAAGCGGAACCCCTCCTGGCTCGTGAACTTCAATGAGCAGGTCCTGGAGAGCTACCGGGCCGACTCGGTGTGGAACAGCACTGTGCCCCCGGAATTGTCTCATCTGTCGGCCCCGGACACGGCGGATTTCGAAGGAGACGGGGTACACACCTTCTTTCCCCACCGCTTTGCGGAAGAGCGCATCGACCCGGGCATGGACGACTTTTTCATATGGTTCGAGAAGACCCCCATGCTGGATGATGCCACCCTGGCCCTGGCCCGGATTGCCCTGGAGGAGACCGGGGCCGGGAGCCGGGAGGGCCGGACGGACTTCCTCTCCGTGTCTCTCTCCCAGACCGACAGGGTCGGCCATGAATTCGGCCCCCTGAGCCGGGAGCAGATGGACAATCTTCTCAGGATGGACGCTTCCCTGGGGAGATTCCTGGACTTCCTGGATGCCTCGGTGGGCCCGGAGAACTACCTCCTGGGCCTTACGGCAGATCATGGCGTGATGACAGTGCCGGAGCGGATGAACCAGCCCGGCGTCCGCCTGGGCACCGAAGACCGAAGCCGCCTGGAGGGGGCCCTGGGCCAGGGAGTCCGGCAAGCCCACCGGAATGGACCCGGGTCCATGGCGCCGTTCGTTCTGGAAGCGCTGGAGGAGCTTGATTTCGTGGGGCCGGCATTCAGCCACGAGGAGCTTCGTGCACAGGAGGGAAATGACTCACTGTCGGTTCTCTTCCGGCATTCCTTTGTCCCGGACAGGCCGGGGGGACTCCTGAGTCCCTACGGTGTGGAGATGTGGTGGGCGGAAAACACGGTGGCCTGGAACTTTCCCACCGGGACCACGCACGGGTCGCCGTTCCACTATGATCGATGGGTGCCGTTGGTCCTGATGGGGCCGGGAATCCAGGCCGGAAGGGAGGGGCGTCCGGTCATGCCCCTCTCGTTGGCTCCCACCCTGGCCTGGTTGGCCGGGATCCCCTATCCCGAGGATCTGGACGGAGAGCCATTGGTGAGGGAGGGCGGGGGGATCTAGGAGTCCCGAGTACCCTCGTCCAGGAAGGAAACTTCCTTCGGGGCCTCAGACCCCGTCCCGCTTGCCGTAATGATCACCATCTGGCCTTCGCCGCATTCCACCAGCGGGGAGCCCCGGTCCATGCCGTCCGCATCGGATCCGACGGAATAGAACAGGATTCCGGTGAGGATGAAGGTGAAAGCTGCCAGAAGATCCCTCTTCACGATGTCCTGCCTTTCTCTTCTCCGGGCCTCGATCCAGGAGCGTCCGTGGAGTCTCGTTCTCTTGCTTCTACCTCCCAGTACGAGGGGCCCGGATAATTTGTTTCCATCTCTTCGATCCTGGTTCTCGGAATCTCTTCCCTTTCATCTTTTCTGATGATCTGGAGGCCGGTTTCGTTGCATCAGGCTAACACGAAGGCTGTCCTGGCCCGGTCTGCGTGCTCCCCGCCGGCCTTTCTATTTGAGGCTCCGAGGCGGGACGAACATCCGGAGATAGCCGGCGCCCGGTGCCACCTCCGGCCAATGGTGGTAGGGAAAATCCAGCACGGCCAGGGCGCCGGTGGGGAACTTGGCCCGAATCGACCGGAGGGCGCCCTCGTCTCCCGAGCCGGCCAGGGAGAGAGAGAGCTCCTCGAAGGTGGGGTTGTGCCCCACGAGCAAAGCGGATTCGTCGGTCTCCGGAAGACCGTGGATGAGTTCCAGAAGTGAAGAGGGAGAGGAGTGGTAGATTTCCGGCCGAAACTCTGTGGGCACGGTCCTGCCCAGGGTCGGAGCCACCAGCTCCCACGTCTCTCTGGCCCGAAGGGCCCCGGAGCAAAGCGTCCGATGTGGAATCAATTCCTCCCTGGCCATGAATCGCCCCATCCTGGGTGCTGCCTTCAGGCCTCGGGGAGCTAACGGTCGGTCATAGTCGCTCAGGCCGTCGTGTTTCCAGCTGGACTTGGCGTGCCGGAGCAGATAGAGGGTTTTCAACGCGTCCCTTCCTTCGAGAGGTGATCTGACAGGTGGGATCCGGAGGCCGAGTCACGGTGATCCCGAAAAAGAGAAAAGAGAGTCGCCTGAACCGTCGCCGTCCACAGGGTGCCCGGTGCGCGGTCGGTTCCGGTTCTCCGGGGAGCCTGTCCGAGC
>CAZSDD010000033.1:0-1917 GCA_964605505.1 uncultured Gemmatimonadaceae bacterium
ATGACCACCGGTAGCTCAGCCTGTCCCTTTCCGGCGGCATGCCGTTCCCCCCCGGCATGCCCTTCTCCGCCGGCCAGTCCTTTTCCGCCCCCCTGTCCTTCCCCGCCGGGATCTCACGGTCCGCCGAATGGACTGCGACGGCGGCATTCCCACCACCGTCTCCCACCCCCCCCTCCCCTTTCTCCAGGGCCCACAACGCCCCCAGGGTCAGAGCAAGAAAGAGGGGGTCCGAGAGGATCCAGCGAGAGTAGTAGAGGACGCCGTCGGAGAAGGCCAGGATCAGGGCCACCCCCACTCCCATCATCACCCCGGCCCTACCTCTGACCCAGAGAAAGGTGGCCAATCCGGCCAGGAGAGTGGAAAGGAAGGGTACGGCTTTCAACCCCACCCAGCCCTTTACCCCCAGGGCCATCGTAGCGGCCAGCAGGAGGGGAAAGACCGGCGGATACTTGGTGTGCATGGGCTCCTGGGGATCCCAGAGCTCCACATAGGCTCCCTCCTCCAGGAGGGAGTGGGCCAGGGTGATGTAGGCGGCGTTGTCCCCTCCGGTGTGGGGAGTCGGAAGAAACACCAGGGCCGTCAGGATCAGCTGAATCCCCAGGACGGCCAGGGCTCCCCGAAGAATGGGATTCTTCCACCGGCCTTTCCCGGTGATCCCGGATCCGGTTGCGGGAGGTGCGGAGCCGGCGGCGGTAAACTGTCCCTTCAAGGCGATCCTCCCGGGGTGAAGGAGCCCAGAATCCGGGGTCCCAGGGCCCCGGTGGCCTGCGGAACGTTCGCCGGGATTCCCTTGATATGGGCCCAGGCCAGAAGGGCGAAGGCCGCCGCTTCCCGGGCGTCGGGATCCATTCCCAGCTCATGGCCCGGCCGAAGGGGGATAGGATCCAGCTCCCGGGCCAGAGCCTCCCGGAGGGCCGGGTTCCGGGCACCGCCGCCGGCCAGAAAGACCTCCTCCACCCCCAGGGGCATCACCCAGCGCCGATAGGCCTCTCCCACGCTCCTGGCCGTCAACGCGGTCAGGGTGGCCAGAAGGTCCGGCCATCCCTCCTCCGCCGATCCGGGCTCCAGAGCCGCCCCCGTCTCCTCTCGCATCCAGGAGGCGGCCTCCTCCACCATGGCGGGGCTGAAGGTTTCACGTCCCGTGGAACGAGGGGGCGCTTCCTGGAAGAATGGATGAGCCAGAAGGCGCTGGAGAACCTCCTCCACCACACGTCCCCGGCGGGCCAGGGCGCCATCCACGTCGTAAGTCTTGGCGGCTCCTGTCGCCAGGGTCGCCGCTGTGTTCAGGAGGGCCACCCCCGGTCCCGTGTCGAAGGCCAGAATCGAGGCCGGGTCCCCGGGCCCGGGCAGCCAGGTGACATTGGCCATCCCTCCCAGGTTCTGGATGACGCGGGGGCCGCGCTCGGGCCTGAAGAAGAGAGCGTCGGCCCAGGGGACCAGGGGTGCGCCGTGACCTCCCGCCGCCACGTCCCGGGACCGGAAGTCGCTTACCACGGCGATCCCGGTCCGCTCGGCCAGGGTGCTGGGGCAACCCAGTTGAAAGGAGCGGCCCCGCCGCCCCGGCGTCGGAGGATCGTGCCAGAGGGTCTGGCCGTGGGAGCCCACGGCGGAGATGGCCCTGGATTCTTCTCCGGCCTCCCTCAGGAGAGAGAGAACGGCTTCGGAAAACCACTCCCCCAGGTCGGTGTGCAGCCTGGCCAGCTCCCGGGCGCCACCCCTCGAAAGGGCCCCCAGGATCCGGTCCCGCTGAAGGGAGGAGAACGGGTGGCTCCGGAACGCATGTACCCTCCACCTGATCTCCGGAAAAGGATCCTCCCCCGGATCCCCGGTCTCCGGGTCACCGGTTTCCTGCACTTCCAGGAGAACCGCGTCGATACCGTCCAGGGAAGTCCCGGACATCAGGCCAATGATCTTCAA
>CAZSDD010000033.1:2017-16382 GCA_964605505.1 uncultured Gemmatimonadaceae bacterium
AGGCGGGCCTCGGCTTCCTCTCTCCCTATCTCCAGTTTCCCCATGACGACGGCCACTTTCACCTGCCCCCGGGCCCCGTCCAGGAGATCCCGGGCCTCCTTTCGGTCTACGCCCAGGGTCTCCATGAGGATCCTCTCTCCCCGGTCCTGGAGCTTCTGGCAGGTCACCTGGAGATCCACCATGAGATTTCCGTAGACCTTGCCCAGGAGGATCATGGCTCCGGTAGTGATGGTGTTGAGGACCAGCTTCGTGGCGGTGCCGGCCTTCATCCGGGTGGAGCCGGTGATGACTTCGGGACCCACCAGAGGGGCTATGACCACGTCGTGGGCGGAGGTCAGCTCCTCCCATGGATAGGTGCAGAGAAGGAAGCCGGTCCGGGCGCCCAGTTCACGGGCCCGGGCCAGGGCACCGTGAACGAAGGGCGTGGTGCCTGAAGTGGCGATACCCAGGACGAAATCGTCTCCGTTCACCCCCCGCTCCTCCATGGCGGAGGCGCCGCCCTCCGGAAAATCTTCAGCCCCCTCCTGGGCTCGGACCAACGCCGCATATCCGCCGGCGATGACCCCTTGCACCATGTTCGGTCTCACGCCGAAGGTCGGAGGCATCTCTGCCGAGTCCAGGACCCCCAGCCGCCCGGAGGTTCCGGCCCCGACGTAGATGAGGCGCCCTCCTTTCCGGAATGCGTCCACCACCATGGCCATGGCGTGAGCAATGGCTTCCCGCTCCTCGCCAACGGCCTGGGCTACCATCCGGTCCTCGGCATTGATGAGGTCCGTGATCTCCAGAGGTGAAAGGAGATCCACCCGGCGGGAACGGGGGTTCGGCTGTTCTGTCAGGCGCTCGTCCAGCATGGGTGTTTCGTCTCCGGAAGCCGTTCCGGCGGAACCTTCCCCGTTGCCGCCGTCGAAACCGCCGCCCATTCCTGTACGGCGGCGGCAGGCAGGTCTATACTCAACTTACGTACTCCGAAGAGAAGCTAGGAAAAGAAAAAAGCCGAAGGAAGGTTGTTCGTCATGACGCACATTCAACGGGCCCGCTCCATGGCCGGCAGGCTGACGGAGCTACGGAGGGACTTCCATCGCCACCCGGAGCTCGGGTTCGAGGAAAACCGGACCAGCCAGGTGGTGGCCGGGGAGCTGAGACGCCTGGGATACCAGGTCCGGACGGGAGTGGGGCTCACCGGCGTGGTGGCAGAGCTGAAGAACGGCCCGGGGCCTGTGGTGGCCCTTCGGGCGGACATGGACGCCCTTCCCATCCAGGAGGAAGCGGACCACGACTACCGGTCCACCGTGGACGGCGTAATGCACGCCTGCGGCCACGACGCCCACATGGCCGGCCTCCTGGGAGCGGCCGATCTCCTGGCACGGGACCTGGAAGAAGGAGCGCTTCCTTCCGGCACGGTCCGTCTCCTCTTCCAGCCTTCCGAAGAAGGGATGGACGGCGAGGGAAAGAGCGGGGGCATGCGGATGGTGGAAGACGGGGCCATGGAAGGGGTAGCGGCGGTGGCAGGCCTCCACGTGGGAGCCCATCTCCCGTCGGGGAAGGTCTTTGTGGGAGAAGGACCCATCATGGCCGGGAGCGATGATTTCCTTGTGGTCGTCCGGGGCCGCAGCGCCCACGCGGCTCTCCCCCATGAAGGGGTGGACGCCCTGGTTCTGGCGGCCCAGGGAATCCTGGGTGCCCAGCAGGCCGTTTCCCGTCGCCTTTCCCCCATGGAGAACGGGGTCGTGACCTTCGGCCAGATCCATGGGGGGGTGGCCTCCAACGTGGTGCCGGACCGGATCACCCTCAAGGGTACGCTCCGATACTTCGACGAGGATGTTCGCCGCCGCCTGAGAGAGGGGGTCATGGGAGCCTTCAAGGGACTGGAAGCCCAGGGAGCCCGAGTGGAGGTGACGATGCAGGACGGTTACCCGCCGGTGGTGAATCAGGAGACGGTTACGAAGGTGGCCAGGAGGGTGGCCCTGGCGGTGGCCGGGGAGGAGAACGTCTGGGACGCGGAGCCCATGATGGGAGCCGAGGACTTCGCCCTTCTGGCCCGGGAGGCTCCAGGAGTGTTCCTCTGGGTTGGCGCCGCCCGTGAAGATCCCCGGGAGCATCACCACCCCCGGTTCGACATCGACGAGTCGGTCCTTCCTCTGAACGCGGCCCTTCTGGCAGGGATGGCCCAGGAGCTCCTTCTGGAACTTTCCTCCTCCAGCACACCATAAGGATCCTGGAATCCCCAGGTCCGACCCAAGGAAGATCATGCGCGAGCTGAAGGCCATCATCCCCTATCTGAAGCCCTATCGAAAGGCCATCGGCCTGGGTCTTCTCATGGTGGTCATCACCAATGTCTTCACCATCGCCGGCCCGTACCTCCTGAAATTGGCCATCGACAGCCTGGAAGACCCGGACATCACCCGGGGGCGGATCGGAATCTTCGCCGGCCTCATCGTTCTGGCTGCAATTTTTGGCGGGGCGGCCAAATTCTGGATGCGGGAGATCCTGAACGGGACCAGCAGGCGGATCGAGACGGACCTGCGGAATGACTTCTTCAGGCACATCATCCACCTGGACGCCTCCTTTTTCGGAAAGACCCGGACAGGGGATCTCATGAGCCGGGCCACCAACGATACCCTGGCCGTGCGGATGGCTGTGGGCCCCGCCATCATGTACTCGGTGAACACGACGGTCAGCTTCATCTTCTCCATCGCCCTCATGCTCTGGATCAGTCCCCGGCTGACGGCGGTTTCCCTGATCCCCATGATCACCCTGCCCCCCATCGTGCTGGGCTTCGGCAGGATCATCCACAAGAAATTCGAGGAGATCCAGGAGCAATTTTCCACCATCTCCACCATGGTCCAGGAGAACCTCACGGGGCTTCGCATCGTCCGGGCCTACGTTCAGGAAGAGGAGCAGGAGCGGCAGTTCGATGCCCTGAACCAGGACTACATGGAGCGAAACCTCTCTCTGGTGAAGGCCTCGGGTTTATTCCATCCCCTTCTGATGCTCATCTCCGGCTCCGCCATGGTCATCGTCCTCTGGTACGGGGGACTCCAGGTCATGGCCCAACGCATCACCGTCGGGGATTTCGTGGCCTTCACCTTCTACCTGGTCCTTTTGACCTGGCCCATGATCGCCCTGGGATGGGTGGTGAGCCTCTTTCAGCGCGGGGCGGCCTCCATGGGCCGCATCAACCGGATCATGAACACCGCTCCCCTCATCCAGGCCCCCGAGGATCCCGCTCCGCTCCGGGATCCGGCCGGAGAAATCGAATTCCGGAACGTGAGCTTTCGCTATCCGGACACCCAGAGGGAAGTGATTCAGGACGTCTCCTTCAGGGCCCGGCCCGGAGAGACCGTGGCGGTGGTGGGGCCTACAGGCTCCGGAAAGAGCACTCTGGTCTCACTGATTCCCCGCATCTACGATCCAACCGGAGGAGAGATCCTCCTGGACGGCATTCCTCTGCCGGAGCTGGACCCCGGGGAACTCCGATCCATCATCGGAACGGTGCCCCAGGACTCCTTCCTCTTTTCCGAGACCCTCCTGGAGAATATCGGACTTGGAATCGAGTTGTCGGAAACGGACGGGAATCCGGAGCAGCCTCCGTCCGAACGGCCGGAGACCGGGCCGGTGGAAGGCCTCGGCCGGGGGGCGGGCCGGGCCCGGGTGGAAAAGGCAGCCAGGGTGGCCCAGCTTCACGACACCGTGGTGGAGTTTCCCAGGGGGTATGAGACCTTCCTGGGTGAGCGGGGGATCAACCTGTCCGGAGGACAGAAACAGCGTGCCGCACTGGCCAGGGCCCTGGCCCGGGATCCCGCCATCCTCATCCTGGACGACGCCCTCAGCGCTGTGGACACCCACACGGAGGCCAGGATCCTGGAGGACCTTCGAACGGTTCTGGCAGGCCGGACCTCCTTCATCATCAGCCACCGGGTTTCCGCCGTCATGAACGCCGACCAGATCCTCGTGCTGGACGACGGCCGGATCGTGGAGCGGGGAACCCACGATCAACTCATGGATCTGGGGGGAACCTACTCCACCCTCCTGCGGCGACAGATGCTGGAGGAGGAGCTGGAGTTGGAGGACGACACCGCCCGGGAGGGAGAGGTCGTCAGATCCATCTCGGGCTGAAAGGCCGGACCCTGGCTGAAGAGCCGGCCCGGGCTGAAGGGCCGGATCCTGGCTGAAGGGCCGGAAGGTCAGGAAAAGCGATATCCCAGAAGCTTGTATATGAGCTTGGCCACCAGGAAATCCGGGGCCGTAAGGCCCGGAATCGGCGCCAGCTCCACCGCATCCAGGGCCACCACCCGCCGCTCCCGGAACACACGCCTGAGGAATTTCAGGGTTCGGTACCAGTCACCGCCCCCGGGCTCCGGTGTTCCAGTGGACGGGACCAGGGAGGGGTCGAAGTAGTCCACGTCGAAGGTGAGGTAAACGGGGTCGCCCAGGGCCTCCAGAGCCCGATCCATCCAGTCGTCATTCGCCCACATCTCGTCGGCGTAGACCAGAGTGACCCCGGAATTCTCCTCGGCCACGCCAGCCTCCTCCTGGCTGATGCCCCGGATGCCCACTCCCACCACAGTGCTCACGTCCAGGATCCGATGCATGACCGAGGCGTGGGAGAAGGGTGTGCCCTCGTAACCGGGCCGGAGATCGGCGTGGGCGTCCATCTGAAGCACGCTCAGAGGGGAAGACTGTCGGGCCGCCACGGCCCGTATGGCCGGGCCGGAGATGGAATGCTCTCCTCCCAGCATGACGAAGAATCGGTCTTCCAGTCGATCCAGGAGTCGACCGTAGGCCTCTTCCAACTCCTCCATGGCCGGTCCCGGGCCCTCCCGGGTCAACTCCAGGGCCGGGAGGGTGTGGATGCCCACCAGGGAGGGGTCCCTCCCGAGTTCCTGATCCCAGAGTTCCACGTAGCGGGAAGCCTCCAGGATGGCCCGGGGACCGTTCCGCGTTCCCCCTCCCCAGCTGGTGGTGGCCTCATAGGGTACAGGCAGGATGACGGCCCCTGCCCGGGAAAAGTCCGAGGCCTCCTCGTCCAGTCCCAGAAAAGCGTGGGGCAATTCCCAGGGAAAGTCCGGTTCACCCCCGGGAGACCGCCGGCGTTCGTCTTTCCGGGAACCCGCTCCTCGTCCCTGGGCCTCTTCGGATCTTCGATTGGGCATGGTGGGTGAATCCCCCCGTTTCCTCCGGCAGAGAGCCGCTACGGCCCTCTACGCAATCTCGATGGGACAGGTCAGGCCGTCGGCCGGAAGCTCCACACCCCTGGCCTGGCACTCCCTGCAAAGCCCGTAGATCTCCAGCTTGTGACGAGTGGCCTTGAAGCCGTGCCTTGCCGTGACCCTCGCCTTCACATCCTGTATCTCCCAACTCTCGAACTCGATGACTTTTCCGCACTCCAGGCAGATCATGTGCTCATAGACCGACTCGGTGGAGAAGCGGTGCTCATAACGCTTGAACCCTTCTCCGAAATCGTGTTCCACTACGAGCCGGCTCCGGACCAGGAGATCCATGGTCCGATAGATGGTGGCCTTGCCGATCCGGTGCTTCTGCTTTCGGAGCATATCCTCGATCTCCTCGACGGAGAGGTGTCCCCGAGAGTCAAAGACTGCCTGGGCAATGATCTCCCGCTGGTGTGTCACCGGCAGACCCTGCTCCTTCAGGTACCGGCGAAACAATCTCAGGGATGGGTGGACTTCGCTCATGACTCCTCTTTCGGGATCTCAGCTTCCGAATCTCGTGTTTGGTCTCCCGGGGCGTCCGGCGGACCGTCCCAGCCATGCGCTCTGGCCAGGGAGATGAAGGCGTCCCTGTCTCCCTCGATGGAGATTTCCCGTGGATCCCCCACCTGAAGATCACTCCGCCGCACCACCCCGTCCATGACCCTGGGAAGGCGGTCCGGGGGCGCCGATCCCTCCAGCTTCACGTCGGAATCGAAAGTGATTCCCAGGCCGCTCAACTCAGCCGAGTAACGCGCCGTGTAGAGGATCCTCCGCTCCGGGTCCCCCGTCAGGCCGCTGGCGGCCACCAACCCATACTCCTTCCGACCCCGGATGAGGGGGGGGAAGATCCACACCCGATCTACCGTTTCTGCCCCCAGGCGTTCCCACAGGAGGCCCAAAACCCGTCCCACCGCATCCGGAACCGGAGACTCATCTTCCCTGCCCGGGGTCGTCAACTCCCGGCCCCTTCGTTCATCGGCCACTCGTGGTTTCCTCCTTCAGCCGTTCCGCCCGTCTCCTCCTCCAACTGGACCCGCACCGCCTCCCGGGTAGCTTCAAGGACCCTCTCCCGAACCTCCGGAAGCGGACCTTCGAGGAGAGCCCCGGCCGCCTTCCTGTGACCCCCTCCTCCAAATTCCCCGGCCAGGGCGTTCACGTCCACTTCTCCGTTGGAGCGGAAGGAAACCTTGGTGCCTCCCCGGGCCACCTCCCTGAAGAGAAGCCCCACCTGTACTCCCTGGATCTCCCGGGGATAGTCCACCAGACCCTCCAGATCGGCAGAGGTGGCGGAAAGGGCCTCGAAGGCCCCGGTGGGGACGGTCATCCAGGCCACCCTTCCTGAAGGGTCCACTTCCAGCTCCGCCAGAGCCGCCTCCAGGAGCCTGAGCTTACGGAGAGGAAGGTTCCCATAGACCCGTCGATAGGTCTCCTCCGGATCCACTCCCAGTTCCAGGAGCTCGGCCACCAGCCGGTGGGCGTCGGGAGACGCGTTGCTGAACCGGAAGGATCCCGTATCGGTGAGGATGGCCACATAGATGCCCAACGCCGCTTCCCGGGTCAGGCTCCCCGCTTCCTTCAGGAGGTCGAAGAGGAGCTCCCCGGTGGCCGAAGCTCCGGGATCCCTGAGGGAAAGCCCGGAAATGGGATCCGGGCCCGGGGGATGATGGTCTACGATCACCCTGGGCAGGTCACGGATGAGATCCATGACCCGGCCGATCCGGGAGCCCTCTCCGGTGTCCAGGACCACCGCCAGATCAACCCGGTTCAACACCTCCCGGACTGTCCCGCTCCCAGGATCCAGACTCCGGGACCCATCGGGCAGGAGGAAATCGAAGCTGTCGGGAACGGGGGTGGGATTGACGATCCAGGCCTCTTTTCCCCGGGCCCGGAGCCAGGAAGTCAGGGCCGCCTGGCACCCGACCCCGTCTCCGTCGGCGTTCACATGGGTGGTGAGGAGGACGCACCTGGATTCTGCCAGGACGTTCAGGATTTCGTGGACGGGGCCCAGGCGATGCGGCGGAGTGGAATAGCTCATGGCGGCGAAGCTTAGAGGATGGCTTTTCCCATCGTCAAGGTCCGCTCACCCACCGGGGAGGGCTTTTCGGATCTTTGCCCAGGTCGAGGCGAGGTGAACCCAGTAGGGTGCGGTACGCCCCCCCACCCGGGCCAGGGAGAGCGCTTCCAGGAAGCCGTGGGGATCGTTTTCATGCCAGGGCACCTCTACCCAGCCCCCCCCCAATTCCCCCACCGTGTGGGCATCGGATCCGGCTCCCTGGAGCTTTCCGTGGGCCCGGGCCAGCTCCAGGGCCGGCTGGTTCAGACGACCCGGGTGGAGGCGTGCGTTGAAGACCTCAACGACGTCCACCAGAGGAGCCAGAGTTTCCGCGTGGCGGCCCGATCCCCCCTTCCCCGGGGCGTAGGGGTGGGGAAGATAGACGACGCCTCCGTCCTCCCGGATTCGTCGACAGGCTTCCCTGGCCGGCGTCCCCCCGGGGATCTCGTTCCGGATGTAGAGACCGATGAGATCGACCCCCTCCTTCGTCCGAACCTCCTCACCCGGGATGACCGTCTCCGGATACCTCTCGTGCATGGCCAGAGCGAGATCCAGACGGTTGTGGTCCGTGATGGCCAGGCGTTGAAGCCCTCGCTTCCGGGCCGTGGACAGGATGACCTCCGGGTCGGAAAGGCAGTCCCAGGAAGCCCGGGTGTGGAGATGAAGGTCCATCCTCAGGAAGCCCCGGTCCGTCATCGGATGCCTTTCTCCCTGACTCCCCGGGCCCGGGCTCGAAGCAGGTCCAGAAGGGCCAGGGCCCGGATTTCCAGGTCGGTCCGGGATCCGTCGTTCCGAACGACGTAGTCCGCCCGGTCCAACTTTTCCTCCGCCGGCATCTGAGCCTCCATGATGCTCCTGGCCTCCTCTTCCTCCATCTTCCTGTCCTCTTTCAGGCGCCGAAGGCGCTCCTCCGGCGGCGCGTGAACCAGGACCACGGCGTCGTATCCCCCCTGGAGCCCCACCTCGTAGAGGAGGGGGATCTCCGCCACAGCCAGGAGGCATCCCTCTTTCCGCCGGGCCCTCATCCACCGGTCCCGGCGGGCACCGATGACGGGGTGGAGGATCTCCTCCAGTCTTCGGCGGGCATCCTGATCCTGGAAGACCACTTCCCTGAGTGCGTCCCGATCCAGCCTGCCCTCCGGGTCCAGGATTCCGGCGCCGAACTCCGCCACGACGGCCGCCAATCCCGGCGTACCGGGCTCCACCGCATCCCGGGAGAGGTCATCGGCATGGATCACAGGAACACCCTCCTCAGCCCAGATTCGGCAGAGAAGTGATTTTCCCGATGCCACATTTCCGGTCACTGCCACCGTCATCATCCCCATGATCCTCCGTCTCGACGATCCCCCACCGCCGCCGTCCTTGGTCCCGGGGCAATCTTCTCACCCGGCACCCGTGGCTCCCCACCAGAAGACACGGGGCTTCTCCGAACCCGACCCGGAGGCCAGATTGTGGAATCTAGCCTCCATCGGACCCCCATGCAGGGAGGCCCCCGCCCCTTCGAGGAAGACGGATGACCCGGAGCCAGCCCCGATTCAAGAAAAAGACCTTCCTGGCCTGGCTGGCTCTGGTGGCCACCGTTTTGAGCTTCTATTTCACCCACAGGCACATCCTGGATGTGGAGATCATCCGTGCCCTGGTGGATAGGAACCTCCTCATCGTGATTCCGGTCTACCTCGCAGTGCTCTCCCTGCTGGGGCTCACCTTCATCCCTTCCACACCCTTCGCCATTGCCGGGGTCATCCTCTTTCCTCCGGAGCTGGCCTATTTCCTGAACCTGGTGGGGATCGTCACGTCGTCCACCATCGTCTATCATTTCACCCGATTTCTGGGGCTGGGGCATGCCTTCAGATCCCGGTACCCCTCCCAGACCCGAAAAGTGGAGGACGCTCTGGCCCACAAGGAGCTCCCCATCATCATTGGCTGGAGCTTTTTTCCGGCTGTCCCCACGGATCTCATGATCTACGTGGCCAGTAGTCTCAATGTCCCGCTCTGGAAGTGCCTCCTGGGCGTGCTCCTGGGGGAGGGAGCCCTGAACGCCTTCTACATCTTCTCTGTGGCGTCGGTATTGTAGATACGGTTAGGCAACGAAGACAGGGGAGGTTCGGGCGGGGCGCACGCTCGGCCAGCTTCCGCGCGGGCGCTGCGGGTGTCATCCCATTCCTGGGGCGATTTCTCAACGTCGTCGGCGTTGCCTCTGGATACGGGCCGTCTCAATCACGTCGTCCGGAGTGGCGATTTCCAGGTCAGGCCCCCTGGACACAATGGCGATGGAATCGGGCCAGGTGACCAGGGAGTATTCGTTGCCCCAGGAGTCCCGGCTGCTTCCTCCCTGGAAGTTCCTCACCATCCATTCCGAGAAGTCCTGGCCCGGCGCGGGGAGGCTTTGCCCCTGCCGGTTGATCATCTGAAGCTCTCGGGTGATCTGCGCCATCTCTCCCCTTGTCTGCCAGATCAGAGCAGGGTTGATCACCGGCGCCAATACGTCCAGGATCGTCGGGCGCGTGGATGGGAAGTAGAGTCCGGCCCCGAGAAGAATTGCCGTGAGAACGAAGATCTTGCCCAGCAATGAAATCTCCAGTGACCGTATGACCGGGATGTCCCTGCGCGGGCGGATAACAGCCGCAACGCTTTTGTCAAATCTAGACACCACCCTCAGGGGGGACAACGTTTTCCCGTTTCCCCTCTACCCGCCCCGATCCGGAGAAGGCTCCCGTCCGGGCCCGGGAAAAACAAGCTGAAAGCACTTATCCCGTAATGGGGGGTAGGGCAACGGAGCAGGGCGGATCCGGCTTTCGGGGTGAGCCCGCATGTCCGGCCCCCCATTGACCGGATCGGCTGAATCATGGATCCAGACGACCGGCACCTGTTCACCACCCCGAGGGAACTCATGGCTACTGTTTCCGATCTCGGTTTGAAAGACCGTTTCTGGTACCATCGATACAAATTCCGGAAGGTGGAGCCCCTTCCCTGGGTTCCGGCAGGACCGCCGTTGCCTGACTCGAGGGTGGCCGTGGTTACCTCGGCCGGTGTCCACCTCCGGCAGGACCCGGCCTTCGAGAAGGTGAAAGGAGGTGACTTCTCCTACCGCTGGATTCCCGGAGAGGCATCTCCCCGGGATCTGATCTGCACCCATCCTTCCGGAGCCTGGGACCGGAGCGGCGTGGAAGCGGACGGGAACATGGGGCTCCCCCTGGATCGTCTTAGGGAGTTGATGCAGGAGGGAGCCATCGGTTCGGTGGCGCCCCGGCATGCCTCCTTTCAGGGTTCCATCACCGCTCCCATGCGCCTCCTGCGGAATTCGGCCCCGGAAATGGCCCGTGGGATGGTCCGTGACGAAGTGGACCTGGCAATCCTGACCCCGGTCTGACCCACCTGCCATCAGTCCGTGGGACTGATCGCCGGTGTTCTTGAGGCGGAGGGAATCCGTACCATATGCCTTTCCACCTTTGAACCCATCATGGAGAAGGTGGCGCCGCCGCGTTGGCTGGGCGTGCCCTATCCCCTGGGCTTTCCCCTGGGCGAGCCCGGGAATCCGGAGCTCCAGCGCCGGATTCTTCTTCAGGCCCTGGACCTTCTGGAGGAAGAGGAGCCGGGACCGGTCCGTCGTGACTTTGACCCGAAGAAGGGTGTCTGACCCGGAACAGCGACGGAATCCCGGGTACGAGTCATCTCCACCACTTTCATCAGAAACGACGGAGAGAGACCCCTGAGTCAGCAGAGCCCAAGGAACCGCCTGGCAAGAGAAACCAGCCCCTACCTCCAGCAGCACGCCGGCAATCCGGTGGATTGGTATCCCTGGGGAACGGAAGCCCTGACCCGGGCCAGGGAGGAAGACAAGCCCATACTCCTTTCGGTGGGGTATTCTGCCTGCCACTGGTGCCACGTCATGGAGCGGGAGTCGTTCGAGGATCCGGAAACAGCGGCCTTCATGAACGAGTCCTTCATCAACATCAAGGTGGATCGGGAGGAGCGGCCGGATCTGGACGCCGTCTACATGCAGGCGGTCCAGACCCTCACGGGCCATGGGGGGTGGCCGCTGACGGCATTTCTGACGCCCGACGGTAAGGCCTTCTACGGAGGGACCTACTTTCCTCCCCAGCCTCGCCACGGAATGCCCTCTTTCCGGCAGGTGCTGGAGGCCGTCATGGATGGGTATCAGAACCGGAGAGACCAGGTGGAGAGGGGGTCGGACCAGCTCCTGGCAGCCATCCGAAGGGGGACGGAGGCGGGGGCCGTCGGCTCTCCGAAAACGGAGGAGGAGGCGAATGCCGTCGAGGGCGGGATCGAGCCGTCGGCCCGGACCCTGGAAGACGCCTTTCGATTCCTCCAGGAACGATTCGACCCAGCCTACGGCGGCTTCGGGCCGGCGCCGAAGTTTCCCCAGCCCACCACCCTGGAGTTTCTGCTTCGCTACCATCACCGGACCGGTGAGGAGGAGGCCCTTGTAATGGTGGCCCACACTCTTCTCGCCATGGCCCGGGGAGGGTTGCGGGACCACCTCGGGGGCGGCTTCCACCGATATTCCGTGGACGAGGAATGGCTGGTCCCCCATTTCGAGAAAATGCTCTATGACAACGGTCTACTGGCCCGGGTATATCTCCACGCCTATCAGATCACCGGTATCGCAGAGTTCCTCGAGGTGGCCACATCCACTCTCGACTATGTGCTGGAGGATCTCCGGGACTCCGCCGGAGGGTTCTACTCGGCCCGGGATGCAGATTCAGAGGGGGAGGAAGGCCTCTTCTATCTCTGGGAACCCGGAGAGGTGGAGGGGATCCTGGGCGAGGAGGAGGCCCGCTTCTTCATGGAAGCCTATGGGGTCACGGCCGAGGGGAACTTCGAAGGAAGGAACATCCTGCACCTGGCCCGGTCGGTCGGGGAGCTGGCGGAAGCCCGGGGGGAGGATCCCGAAGGGTTGGAATCCCGTCTCCAGGAGGCACGAGAAAAGCTGAGGGAGGCCCGGGGGCACAGGGAAGCCCCCTTCCGGGACGAGAAGGTCCTCACGGGCTGGAACGCCTTCGTCCTTCGGGTCCTGGCAGAAGCCGGAGCGGCCCTGGGCCGGGAAGACTATCTCCAGGCCGCCCGGGAAAACGCGGAGTTCCTCCTGACCCACCTCCGGGATGGCCGCCGGATCCTCCGGAGCTGGAAGGACGGCGCCGGGAAGATCCCCGGGTTTCTGGAGGACTACGCGGGTCTGGCCAACGCCCTGCTGACCCTCCACGAGGCCACCCTGGAGCCCCGGTGGCTTCAGGAGGCAGAAGAGATCATGGCCCTGACCCTGGATCTATTCTGGGACCCCGAGCAGAGCGCCTTCTTCGATACACCCAGGGACGGTGAGCCCCTGGTGGTCCGGCCTCGGGACATCCCGGACAAGGCCACGCCCTCGGGCCATTCCCTGGCCGTGGAGTTACTCCTTCGAGGAGCCGACGTTTTCGGCCTGGACGGGCATCGGGAGCGGGCCGGGACGATCTTGAAGGAGGAAGAGGGAGGAATGGCCCGCTTCCCCTCGGCCTTCGGCCGTCTCCTCTCTGTGCTCAGCGACTATCTGACGGGTCCGGTGGAGGTGGTCTTGCTGGGCGCCCCCGGAGACCCGGAGCTGACGACTATGCTGGGAGCCGTCAAGTCGGCCTATCATCCCCGCCGGACGGTGGTGGGCGGATCACCGGAGAACCTTCCGGCGCTGCCGATGCTGGAGGGCCGGGGCCTGCATGAAGCCCGGGCCACCGCGTATGTCTGCCGGGACTTCTCCTGCACCGCGCCCATCCACACCTTGGAGGAGCTCATGAAGGAAATGGGATATGTCGCGCAACCGGCGGAATAAGCCTGCCAGCGTATGCTCAGCATTCCTCCGGGAACCGGGAGCCGGGGCCCGGAGCGAAGCTCCGGCGGGGGTGGCCACCGGGGAGCCCCGCGCTATCTTCTTTTTCTCGGGCTCGTTTCGCTCACGCCGACCTGGCTGAAAGGTCCCCGAGAGGGACCGGGAGAGGACATTGGAGGCTGCCACGTTGCCGGAGGGGCTGAGCCCCCAGGACCTTCTTGGTCTCTACCGCACCATGCTCACATCCCGAAAGCTGGACGACCGGGAAATCAGCCTGAAGCGGCAGAACAAGACCTTCTTCCAGATCTCGGGCGCCGGCCACGAAGCCGTTCAGGTGGCCCTGGCTGCACACCTCCGGCCGGGCTACGACTGGTTCTACCTCTATTACCGGGACCGCGCCCTCTCCCTGGCCCTGGGTCTTTCGCCTCTGGACCAGCTTCTCCAGGCCGTGGGCGCCGCCGACTGCCCCCAGACCGGGGGGCGGCAGATGCCGGGGCATCCCGCCAGCCCTGAGATCCAGATCACCAGCACTTCTTCGCCCACCGGCACTCAGTTCCTGCAGGCCGTGGGCACGGCGGAAGCCGGGTATCGGGCCGGGCTTCTGGAAGATTTCCAGGAGCACGTCACCAATTTCCAGGAGGACGAAGTGGTGGTGGCTTCCTCCGGAGATGGCACCACCTCCGAGGGCGAGTTCTGGGAGGCCTTGAACACGGCAAGCAACCTGAAGCTCCCGGTCATCTTCCTCGTCCAGGACAACGGGTACGCCATCTCCGTTCCGGTTGAAGTGCAGACCGCCGGGGGAAGCATCTCGAGGCTGGTGTCGGGCTTTCCGGACCTCATGGTAAAGGAATGCGATGGAACCGACGTCCTGGAAAGCTACCGGGCCGGAAGGGAAGTGGTGGACTACGTTCGAAGCCGAAAGGGCCCGGCCCTCCTCCACGCCCACGTCACCCGGCCGTACTCCCACTCCATGTCTGACGATGAGCGGATGTACCGGCCTCAGGCCGAGCGGGAAGAACAGGCGGCCAGGGATCCCCTGAACCGGACCCGGGACCGGATTCTGGAACTGGGCGTGGCTTCAGAGGAAGAATTGAGGGCCCTGGAAGAGGAGGTGGTCCAGGAGGTGGCAGCGGCGGCGGAAGAGGCCGTGACCCACCCCCAGCCGGAACCCGAAACGGCCATGCGATACCTCTACTCCGAGGAGGTGGATCCCACCGGGCCCGATTTCGACACGGAGGGAAGCCCCCAATACCCGGAAGATGGCCGGCTTCTGACCATGGT
>CAZSDD010000033.1:16482-30217 GCA_964605505.1 uncultured Gemmatimonadaceae bacterium
ATCTGGCCGGCATTCATGCAGCTCAGGGACGAGCTGGCCATGATGCGCTACCGCTCCGATGGAAAATTCTCGGCGCCGGTGGTGGTCCGGGTGACCTACGGCGGGTACCTGAAGGGAGGCGGCCCGTATCACTCCCAGACGGGGGAGACCCTCTTTCTCCATACCCCGGGGCTTCGCGTGATCCTCCCCTCCACGGCGGAGGACGCCAACGGGCTCCTGCGGACAGCCATCCGCTCCGAAGATCCGGTGATCTTTCTGGAGCACAAACACCTCTATCGGCAGGTCTACAACAAGGGCCGGCACCCGGGGCCGGACTTCATGATCCCCTTCGGGAAGGCCAGGGTCGTCCGGGAGGGCTCGGACCTTACCGTGGTGACGGCCGGGGCTCTTGTGAAGCGCTCCATGGACGCGGCAAGGCTCGCCTCGGAGGAACACGGGGTGGAAGCGGAAGTCATCGACCTCCGGACCCTGAGTCCCCTGGACATGGAGACCGTCGCCACCTCGGTGAAGAAGACCAGCAAGCTCCTCATCGCCCACGAAGACTCCCTCTCCTGGGGGCTGGGCTCTGAGATCTCTGCCCGTGTCGCGGACGAGCTCTTCCCCTGGCTGGACGGCCCTGTGCGGCGGGTGGCCTCCCTGGACACCTGGGTGGCGTATGCGCCCCGGTTGGAGGAGGCCATACTGCCTCAGACGGCGGGGGTCTTGAAGGCCATTCTGGAGCTGGCGGCCTACTGAGGCGGAGCCGGACCACACCGTCGGGAACGGCGCCTGCCACGGGAGTTCATCACCTTGCTCCCCCGCTTCGCTCCACACGCCTTCGGCGTGTGAGGGTCGCTGCAGAGAAGCTCCCGGGCGCGGCGCCGTACGGCACAGCGGCGCCTGCCGCCTGCTCCACTCATCCTCTCCCAAGCTGATCCCCCAGTTGGGCGATGGAGCTGGGACTGCCGATGATGACCAAGTGGTCGTCCTCCTGAATGAGACTGGAGCCATTGGGTACCAGGCCCGACCCGCCTCGGCGGATCATGGCCACCAGGGTCTCCTCGGGAAGGGTGAGTTCCCGGATCCGGCGCCCGATCCACTCCCCGGCAGGCCGGTCTTCCCGGACCCAGATGGTGAGGGAGCGCTCCTCCCGGAGCAGGGTTTCCCTCAACTCCACCTCATTGGCCGCGCCCATCCAGAGGTCCAGGAAGCCGGGGTCGTCCACATGGGTAGCCAGGTGTCCCAGCAGCCGGAGGTGCTGGCCGGGCTCGTCCCGGGGACTTACCAGGAAGATGAGGGCCCGGAGCTCATGGTGGGCCTCGGGGGACAGCTCGGCTCCGTCACGGGCCGCCGGAATCAACCCCTGGCGCAGCCGCACCAGAAGAAGCTCCGGGTGCTCCAGGCCGGAAACCCGGAGGTGGGGGAGCGCGGCCCCGGAGGCCAGGGGCACGAAACCGGCTCTGACCTCGTCCATCATTCCGTCGGCCAGCAGATCCCGGGAAAGCTGGAGCTCCTTCGCCAGGTGCTCGGCAGCCCGGTCCATGATCTCCTCCAGGAGAATGGGCTCCCGGATGTCCATGACTCCGGCCCGGGCCACCACCTCGTCAAAGGGATCCTCCTCCCGGAGCCCCTTCTCCTTCACGATCCCCCGGAGCTCCAGGTCCAGCCCCCCGTGCCGCCGCTCTCCCAGGCGGGCAAAAGTGTGGAAGATGGCCCCGGCCCGCTCCACCCGGGGGTGTGCGTACCGGAGGTACCAGGCCACCGTCACGGCCCCCAGCCCCAGGGAGAAGAGAACGGCCATTATTCCCATCTCGGCAATGAGCCAGAAGGGGGCCAGGAATCCTACGATGTGGATCCACGGATAGAGGGGGCCCCGAAACCCCGGATCGTACCCCTGGATGCGACTCTCCCTCATGATGATCACGGCCAGGCTCAGGAGGGAGAAGAGAAGGAGTTGGAAGGCGCTGGCCAGCTTCGCGATGGCTTCGATGTCCAGGAAGAGTATGGCCGCCGCCATCAGCCCCGCCGTCACCAGGATGGAGAAGGTGGGGGTCTGGAAGCGTCCCAGGGTCGCGAACCAGGAAGGAACCAGACCGTCCCGGGCCATGGCCAGGGGGTAGCGGGACGCCGACAGGATCCCGGCGTTTCCGGTGGAGGCGAAGGCAGCGATGGCGGCCACCACCATGAGAGCCACACCCGTCCCCCCGGGAAGCCAGTCGAAGAAAGCCTGAGCGGCGGTGGCCACCGGGGTCAGGTCGCTTCGGAGCTCCTCCGGAGGAAGAACCGCCACCAGGATGGAGACGCCGACGGTGTAGATGAAGACGGCGGTGAGAAGGGAGAGAAACATCCCCAGAGGGATGGTCCGGTCCGGATTTCGGACCTCTTCCGAAACGCTGGCTACCTTCGTCAGCCCGGCGTAGGAGACGAACACGAAACCCACCGTGGCCATGAAACCCGTGAAGCCGAAGGCGAAGAACGGGGTGAAACGCTCCGCCGCAACCCGGGCCAAGCCGACCGAGTAGACCTCGGCGAACCCCTGGATCACGAAGAACCCCAGAATCACCACCAGGGTGGACACCAGGATCCGCTGAATACCGCTGGTCTCCTTGGCGCCCACGACGTTCAGGAGGGCAAATGCCACGGTCAGGCCCACGGCCAGGGGCTTGATGGGGACCTGGAAGTAGATGGCCAGGTAAGCCCCCATTCCCACCAGGGCGAAGGCGCTCTTCAGGATCAGGGCCATCCAGGTGCCCAACCCTCCCACGGTCCCCACCAGGGGTCCCAGGGCCCGGTCCAGGAAGTAGTAGGCCCCACCGGCCCTGGGCATGGCCGTGGCCAGCTCCGCCACGGCCAGCATGGCCGGCAGGATGAAGAGTCCCGCCACCAGATAGGCCAGGGGAACCGAGGGCCCCGTCTGTGCCGCCGCCAACCCCGGAAGGAGAAAGAACCCGGAGCTGAACATGGCCCCGGTGCTGATGGCATAGACGTCGAACAGGCCCAGCTCCTTGCGGAGCCGTTCAGGTGCGGCGGAAGCAGCTCTACCTGCGGGACGCTGGGGGTCTGGAGAGGGAAAAGCCATATTCTGGTCCGACATCGGAACCTCCCCTGGTCGCGGTCCGGGTCACGGAGGACCACCGAATGTGTCTGCTCAGGCGGGTGGTCGCGGCGAGACTGCTGGGCCCCGACCCGGTTCCGTGGGGAGTCCGGGCGGGATCGCTCTCCCGTTTACCTCCGGGGACGGAGGAAAGATCCGGCGGAAGAATCTCACGGGGGCACGGAGGGCGCCCCGGTGGCGTTGGGGCCCAGGGCTTCAGTACCGGGTGAGGCCGGGCTCCACCCGGTTCACCCAGGCCAGGTAGCCGCCTCTGAGGTTGGCTACGTCCTCAAAGCCCCGCCGCCGGAGCTCCTGGGCCACCAATGCGCTTCGGACCCCCACGTGGCAGAAGACCACGAGCTTCCGGTCCTTCGGTAGCTCCTCCAGGTGGTCCGACACCTTGCCGTAGGGGACCAGGACCGCTCCCCGGTGACCCAGATTCCCGATCTCCCACTCGTGGAGCTCCCGAACGTCCAGGAGAAAGGGCGGATCTTCCGTGTCCAGGGCCGCCGCAAGCTCCTCGGGCTCCATCCGGGGCAGAGGCTCCTGGCCCTCCGCCTCCGGCTCCACACCGCAGAACCGCTCGTAGTCCAGGAGCTCTGTCACGGTGGGGTCGTCTCCGCAGACTGGACAGGTGGGGTTGCGCCGGAGGTGTACTTCCCGGAAGGAGAGGGCCAGGGCGTCGAAGATCAGGAGACGCCCGGCCAGGGATTCCCCCACACCCAGAATCAGCTTGATGGCTTCGGCAGCCTGGATGGACCCCACGATGCCCGGAAGGACCCCCAGGACCCCGGCCTCCGCGCATCCCGGAACCAGCCCCGGCGGCGGCGGCTCCCGGAAGAGGCAGCGATAGCACGGGCCTCCCGGCGTGCCGAACACCGACACCTGCCCCTCCCAGCGGTCCACGGCGCCGTAGACGTAGGGCTTGCCCTGGAAGACGCAGGCGTCGTTCACCAGGTAGCGGGTGGGGAAGTTGTCGCTTCCGTCCACCACCAGGTCGTAATCCGCCAGGATCTTCATGGCGTTTTCGGAGGTGAGGCGCACCGGATAGGGATTGACCTCCACGTTGGGATTCAGTTCCCGGAGGTTCGCCCGGGCCGAATCCACCTTCCGCTGTCCGAGTTGGGAAATGCCATGGAGAACCTGCCGCTGGAGGTTGGAGAGATCCACCAGGTCGGCGTCCACGATCCCCATGGTTCCCACCCCGGCAGCCGCCAGGTAGAGGGCAGCCGGGGAGCCCAGGCCTCCGGCCCCCACCAGAAGGATCCGGGCTTCCCGCAACCTTTGCTGGCCTTCCACGCCCACGTGGGGGAGGACGAAGTGGCGGGCATAGCGGATGAGGTCCTCCCGGGCGAACCCGGAGAAGTCCGGAGCACCGGGGTCGGAGGAGGATGAAGTGCCGGGGTCGGAGAAGTCCCGAGCACCGGGGTCGGAGGAGGATGGAGCGTCGGAGTCGGTCATGCGCAAGATCCGTCGGGGGCGGTCACGGGCTTCGGCCCTGGAAACCGGAAGGGTCGGTGACTCCGGACGGAAGGCATTCGATGCCGGACCGGAGACCCCAGATTCCGGATGGAATACCCTTCCCCCGGGAGCCAGGTCCGGAAATCTCGGATTCTCTCCCGGCTTCCACAATGAGAGCCCCTTGCTACGAAAAATTTCGTTGACAGCCGCAGCATCCCCTTGTAGAATCTACGAAGAAGTTCGTAATTAGAGTGCCGGTGAGACGGAAAATGCCCCTGACGGGGCTCGTGGAGGAAAGACAGCCGGATGGAAAAGCCTATTTTCACGGACCGGGAGTTGGACATCATGAGCGTCCTCTGGCGCCATGGCTCCGGCTCGGTTGCCGAGGTCCGGGAGGCCATGGGGGGAGAGGCGGGGTACACCACCGTACTCAAGCTCCTCCAGATTCTGGAGGAGAAGAGTGCGGTCCGGCATGAGGCGGAAGGCCGGGCATACCGGTACTTCCCGGTGGTGGCGCCGGAGGCGGCCGGGGAAAGTGCCCTCTCCCGGATCCTGGACAAGATCTTCGGAGGATCGGCGGAGCTTCTCCTGACCCAGCTGGTTTCGGATCGGGACATCGATGCCGGAGAGCTGGCTCGGATGAAGAAGCTCCTGGAGGAGATGGAGGAGGAGGAATCATGACACCCCTGACCATGGCCTACGGAACCGTCCTGGGGATTCTCCTGGTGGCAGCGGCCCACTTCCTGGAGGACGCGCTCCGAAAACTGGGCCGCCCCGCCCGCTGGGCCTGGATCCTGGCTCTGGGAGCCGCCTCCCTCCTGCCCATCCTTCTTCTCCTTTCCCCCTCGACCGTTCCTGCGAGCACCTCGGGAGCCATGCCCATTCCCCTGGATGCCCTGTACAACCTGGGCCTGGAGTCAGGGAGAACGGAGTCGGGTTGGAGCGGCGTGCTGGCCTCCCTGGACGAGCCTCTCCTGGCCCTCTGGATGGTGGCGTCGGGTCTCGTGCTCCTGGCCTTCGCAGGGCTCGGGCTTCGCCTTCACCTCCGAGCCGGTAGATGGCCCCCCAGGGAGACCGGAGGCCTGGAGGTCCTGGTCTCGGAACACACCGGACCGGCCGTGATGGGCCTCCTGCGGCCCCGTGTGGTCCTCCCCTGCTGGGCATTCAGCCTGAAACCCGAAGAGTTGGAGATGGTCCTCCTGCACGAGGAAGAACATCTCAGGGCCCGGGATCCCGTTCTCCTGGCTGGTGCCATATTGGCCCTCGCCCTCACGCCCTGGAATCCAGCCCTGTGGTGGGGTCTGCGAAGGCTTCGCCTGGCCGTTGAGGCCGACTGTGACGCCCGGGTCCTGGACCGTGGCGTGGGCCGCGCGTCCTACGGAACCCTCCTCCTGGGCGTGGCTTCCCGCTCCCGGCAAATCTTTCCCCTGGCTCCGGCCCTGGTGGAGCCGGGGGGTACTTTCCTGGAAAGGAGACTGCTGATGATGAGACACCGTGTCGAAAGGAAGAGAGTGTTCGGGGCCGCCGCGGGAGCCTTGGTTGCCGGGGTGTTTCTCTTCCTGGCCTGTGAAACCCCTGTGCCGCCGACCACCGTGGAGCCCGAGCTGGATGTGGCCTCGGCGCCGGTTCAGGAGATGGCGGTACCGGAAGCCCTCAGGGTGCTGTCGAATCCCGAGAAGGCCGAGGTCGTATCCGAGGACGGGACCACCCTTTCCGGAAGTCTGTTGGTCATCGGGGAAGGCCGGCAGATCACGCTCCGGCCCATCGCCGAAGACGGCGGGTCTTCCGGCTCGGCGCCCCTGATCTACGTGGACGGCGTTCTCCAGGAAGGGGGCATGGCCGCCGCGAAGGAGCTGGACCCCGAGAAGATCGAGCGCATCGAGGTGGTCAAGGGCCAGGCGGCCCGGGCCGTATTCGGGGATGACGCCGCCGGCGGCGTCATCCAGATCTTCCTCAAGAAGTAGGCTGCACCAGCCTCCCGTCCCCCGAACAGGAAGCGCCGGGGCGCCCTGCATCATGTTGGTGGGGCGCCCCATTTCTCTTTGTTCTCAGTGCGGCCGAGCCCTCGGTGCTGCCGGGATTGGACCGGTGTCCACTCCCCTACCCTTCCCCGGCCGGCGACGCCGCCAGCCGGCCGCCCTGGGCCGTCACGGAGAATGCCTCGGCCTTTTGCTGCAGCCAGGACACCTGTTCCTGGGATCCCTCCTCCCACTGGCTCACGGCATCCGCCAGCTGAACCGCCGTGGCATAAAAGTACCAGGGGATGTTCAGGGTGGACCGATCCGTCCACACCTCCCGGTTCTCGAAGCCCCGGTAGGAGTAGACGTCTTCCATGAGCGTCAGCGACCTCCGGACGTCGAACCAGTCGCCCCCAACCGCCGGCGAGGTCTGGATGAAGTGCTCCGGCTGGGGCTCGTCCAGGTTCCGGGGAATCAACTTCGCAGCCAGACCGTGACGGACGGACCAGGGCTCCAGCCCGAGGCTGCCCAGGATCCCGGAAGGCGTGGCGAAGTAGATGGGCCGCTCTCCCACGCTGGAGAAGATCATGGCCAGGGTCAGCTGGTCCCCCCGGTCCAGATAGGTTCCGGCGGGATACTGAATCACGACCTCCCCGAGGGGGAGGCTCATCTCCCCCGAGGACTGTCCACCCTGGATCGCGTCCATCTGCTCCGGCCCAAGGGTGATGATGGGGTTGGACGGAGGCTCGGGCGTCTCGTAGAGGGCTGGACTCAGCTCCGGATCATAGGGCCGCTGTCGCTCCGGTGACGTCAGGTTCTGGAGCTGCCGCGGGTACCAGGGGGTGTAGAGATACTGACCCACCACCACGGTCACATCCTGGCGAATACCCTCCACCTCCTGCACGTACCAGAGGGGGAAGGTGTCATTGTCGCCGTTTGTGAAGATGACCCCGTAGGGCTCAACGCTCATGAGAAGGTTGTATGCCCAGTCCCGGGTGGAGTAGTCCCCGGCCCGGCTGGCCCATTGCCAGTTCGTGGCAAGGGGAATGAACGCCACCAGCAGAACCGGCGAGGAAAAGAGGAGGGCCCGGGAGCTCCTCAACTCACCGGCCAGTCTCTGCCAGACCGCCGTGAGACCCAGGCCCGCCAGCAGTCCCCAGAGCCCGAAGGAGGCGATGAAGAAGTAGTCCCGCTCCCGGACCTCGTGAAGGCTCTGGTCACGGATATGGGGGGCCAGCGAGTAGCCGTACTTGAAATTCAGGTAGAAGACCAGCCCCAGGGTGCAGGTCAGAATCAATCCACCCAGAAGAAAGAAGCCTCCCCGGTCGCCTTTCCAGAGGACCCACAGGCCCCAGAAGCCCAGGGCCATGAAGAGAAGGGCCACCGGAGTCCTCCCTCCCCCGGGCTGAGGCGCCGGATCCAGGCCCCTGCCCCACTGCCATTCAAAATACTGGTAGTAATTCTGGAGCTGGGCGCCGAAGGTGGCCTGCCGCTCCGAAAGTGGGGGTTTTCGGTACTGGAAGCGGGTGAGGACACGGGAGAGATTGTCGCACCCGGCCTTCCCATTGGTGTAGACGGCCACCGCCGCGGAGGCCAGGCTCTCACAGGCAGGATCTCCCTCGTTGATGACCGGATCCTCCGCGGCCCGGATGGGGAGGAAGAAATTGAAGGAGAGTCCCAGAATGACCAGGGGAACGGCCCGGATCCAGAGGTCCTTGTTCAGGAGCACCGCCGGCGACACCAGGAGAATGAAGAGCCCCAGGGCCGGCAGGGGAAGGACGGACATGAGATGGTTCGTGGACCCCAGGGCCAGGAGATAGACGGCCCACAGGAGATATCTGAGTCCCTGGGGCTCGTCCCTGCGGTCCCGCCACCGGAAGGCCAGCCAGACCACGGTGGCAATGACCAGGACGCTTACCGTGTAGACCTTTTCGTTTACGTTGGATTGGTTCCAGACGGTGAAGGCCGTTCCGGAGAGGAGGACGGCCAGAGCGGCCCCCATGAGGGGAAGGGAATTCCGGGAAGACTTCCGGGCATCCGTCGGCCCTCCCTCCCCTTTTTCCATGATCCCCCAGAGGATCCGGTGGGTCACCAGAAAGTAGAAGCCCGCCGCTGCTGCGCTGGTGAAGGCGGCCAGGAGATTGATGCGGACGGCCACGGAGAGACCCAGGGGCGACAGCAGGAGGCTCCAGGCCCTTCCGAGAACCACGAAAAGAGGGTTCCCCGGAGGATGGGGGATCCCCAGGATGTGGGCCGTGGCGATGTATTCGCTGGCGTCCCACATGGCGGTGCTGGGAGAGAGGGTAAGGACGTAGAGGAGGAAAATTCCGCCTCCCGCAACCACCGCGCTCCAGTAGGGGGGTCGGTAATCGTTCATCCGAAATGAATACCCAGGATTCATGGCGTTTGGAAGGCCCCCCGGGGGGCGAAGGCCGGGAGGCCTCGGGGCCGGGCCGGGGCCGTTCGGCCCCGGAGCCCGGGAGACGATCGACGGCTCATTTCCTCACTCCGGAACCACCGCCACGAAGGAGATCTCCACCAGGCCGTCGCTGAGGATCTGCCCGGCGGCGATGCACTCCCGGGCCGGAGGATCATCGGGAAAGTACTCCCCGTAGACCTGGTTCATGCCCGCATAGTCCGCCACATCCGCCAGGTAGACCGTGCCCTTGACCACATGGCTGAACTCCACCCCAACCTCCTGGAAAAGGGCTCTGAACCCCTCCATGACATTCCGGGTCTCGGCTTCGATGCGGCCCTCTTCCATGGCCAGCGTCTCTTCGGTCACGCCCAGGGCCCCGGAGAAATAGTAGGTGTTGCCCGCCCGGACGGCTCTGGAATACGGCCGAGCGGGAAGCTGGGACTGGATGGCCTCCCGGGACACGGGCTGGGAGGGGGGTGGCGGGGCCTGGCAGGCTCCCAGAAACAGGATGACAGGCACCACGGATTGGACGACAGCACGGCCACTCATGGCAGTTCTCCCTTGTGGATCGGGTTCCGGGCCCGGAGAAGGCTCTCTTGATCACGAGGAAAGCCCCGTGGCTGGAAGAGCCTCCGGGAAGCCCTTCTGGACAACGGGGTGCAAGGTAGCGGGTGGCGGATGGATTTGGAAAATCGGTAGGTTTCGGGGTCGGCCCCGGCTCCCGGCATGCCTTCCCTCGCCGTCGGCTGCCCGGAGGCCATCCTCTTTCAGGGTTCCAGGTCAGAGATGCTGAGCGGATTTCGCCAGGCCCTTCGATTCAGCAAGGGTTGGAAGAATGAGGCCCCGGGAGTCCGGGAGTCGGAAATAGAGATCCCCTGCCCGGGGGGCGCCGTACCCGGCACCCTGCTCCTGCCCCCCACCCCTGCCGCTTCCCTTCCGGGCTGGGTGACCATGCACGGAATCACCCGGCCCGGGAGGAGCCACCCCACCCTTCTTCGGTTCGTCCGGGCCCTGGCCTACTCGGGAAACGCCGTTCTCGTTCCCGAGGTCAGGGAGTGGATGGAGTTGGATCTGGCACCGGAGCGGGCAGCCCGAGTCCTGAAGGCATCCATTCTGGGCCTTGCGGGCAGGGAAGAGGTAGCGGAACACCGGCTCGGCGCCATCGGCTTCTCCTTCGGAGCTCCCCAGGTCCTTCTTGCAGGATCGGATCCGGACCTTTCTGCCTTCCTGCGGGCGGTTGTGGGTTATGGCAGCTACGCGGAGTTGGAACCCACCCTTCGCTTCATGTTCCTGGGAGAGCACGAGTTGAACGGGACCCGGTACACGGTGGACCCGGATCCATACGGCCGATGGGTGGTGGCCGGGAATTACCTTTCGGAGATCTCCGGGCGTGAGGACGCCGGTGACGTGGCCCACGCCCTCCTCCAGCTGGCCAGGGCCGCGGGAGATGAACAGGTGGGCGCCTGGAAGGACATCTATGAGCCCTTGAAAGAGGAGTTGATCCGGGACGTGGACCCGTCCCGGAAACACCTCTTTCGAGTCCTGGCATCGTCGGGCGCCATGAAGGAATCCGAACCACTCGCGGAGGAGTTGATCCGGGAAATGGCCCGGTCCGCCACACGCATCTCCCCCATCCTGGACTTTCGATCCCGCCTTGGAAGCATGAGGGTGCCGGTCCGACTCATCCACGGCCGCCAGGATCGCCTGGTTCCCTTCAGCCAGACCGTCCGGCTGGCCGAAAACCTGCCTCCCGGAGCTGACGCCAGGGTCTTCCTCACCGGAATGTTCGGCCACTCCCAGCCGGATGCCGCCCGGGCGCTGCTGGCCGAAACCGGGGAGCGGATCTACTTCACCTACATGATGTCGGATATTCTGGGCCTTCTTTGAGCTCGGGGAAGGGACCGGCCCAGGGTGACCGACGGGATGAAGCCCCGGCCCGAGGGTGTCGAAACGGGTGTCAAGCCAGAAGTCCCTGGACCACTGTGCGGATTCCTGCGTCAGAGTCGTTGGCGGCCTTTTCCAGGAGGGACCTGGCGTGGGGGGTGCCGATACCGGCCAGGGCCCGGTAGGCCGCCACGCGAATCTCCTTGCTGGGCCGCGAAAAGAGCCCGCCCAATGCCCGCTTCTCGATGAGGGGCACGGCACCCGGATCTCCGAGCTTGCCCAGGGCCTGGAGACACTCCACCTGTACATCTTCGTTGGAATCCTCATCCAGGATGCGCATGAGAGGCCTCAATGCCTTCTCCACCCTCAACACGCCCACCCCCCTGCAGGCCATGGCCCTGACCTCGGGCTCCGAGTCGCCCAGCATGCCCAGGAGCAGCTGCTCCGCGTCCGCCCCTCCGAGCTTGGCGAGGGCCAGGACGGTTTCCCTGCGAACCCGGGGATCCTGGTTGGCCAGGGGTCCGGTGAGGTGGGAGATGACGTCGTCTCCGCCAACCTCACCCATGAGGGAGACCCCGTTTCGGACCACGAACCACCGGGGATCCTCAACCATTTCCCGGGCTACCTCCACGGCCAGATCTCCCTGGGCCGAGAGCGCTTCCAGGAAGGACCTGCGCTGATATCGGTCCCGGGCCTCTCCCAGCGCGTCGGCCAGGCTCCTGGCCATCTCCCGGCCCAGGCCCGAAGTGATGCGGACCAGACGCTCCCGACCCTCCTGATTCCTGACGGCTCCGAGGCGGGCGACGATGTGGCTCGCCGTCCCCGGGGAGATGATCTGTCTGGCCAGGTCCAGGGCATGGGGATCAGACGCGTCCCCTCGGACCTCCGCCAGGACCTCCAGAAGGTCCGCGATGCCCGTGAGGTTCCTCGCGTCCTTCATCCGGGCGGCCTCGGCCAGAACATCCCTGCCCAACTGTTCCTTCTCGGGCCCGGACGTGGAGAAGAAGGCCTCTACCTTGCCATGGAGATCCGGAGGGAGGACCGGACCGGATTCGCCTTCCTCCTGGCGGGGTTCGGACCGTCTGGAAAGGGAAGGCGAGGCCGAGGGTGCCACAGCGGCTTCGAACCCGCTTTCGCCGGGATGGAAGAGGGCCTGAATGGACCTGGCCATCCCCCGCAAGGGGCCGTCCCTCCGGTCGAAGGAGATCCCCAGAAACTCCTCCAGGCCCCGGAAACGATCCGGAGCAGAAAGATCATCGGTTCCCGATCCGGGGTGGAGTCTTCGAAGAAAAACGTCCCAGAGCTCGGGCTCCAGGACGTCCTGGACCCGGAGCTCCCGGATACGGGCTTCTGCAAGGGCGTCCCTCAACCGAGCAGCCTCGCCATCCGTCGCCGGCGCAATCTCATCGAATACCGTGAAGTCGTCTTCTCCGACCCGGATAACCTGCCACCCCAGGGTGTGCTGAAGGTCCCGGATATCCTCGTAGGCGGCCAGCAGCCCCGGATCGTCAGCGGAGCGGGACTCCGTGAGCACGAAAGCCCGGGAGATGGCGTGGAGGAGATCGTTTGCCGTGGCCATGGGATTTCTGAAAGAAGGGTGAAAGACAGGCGACGGACCCTGTGCCATGCCGACTCGCTTGCACACACACCGGCTTCAGAGAGGCTCCGCACCGCTCCGGATCCGGCCCGGGGAACGGTCCCGACGTGACCCGATTCAATGTAGCTTCGGCAAAGAGTGAAAGCGAGAGAAGCGTTTTGCTGCCAACCGGCACTCCCGGCACCTGGCCTTCACCCTTCTTCCGGCCCTATTCTTTGTCCTCGTCACGGGACCGCCGCCGGCCGCACCGGACGACGGTGGTGGATCGATGCCGGGGCTGAGCCCAGCCGGCAGAAAGCCAAAGGAAAGAGACGAAGACGATGTTCAAGCGCACCCTGATTCTCGCCAGCCTCCTCTCCCTCTGCACTCTCCTGCCTCTGCGTGACGGAATCCACGGGAAAGGGAGTCCGGGGCTGGCGGCCCAGGAGATTTCCCTGGAGAGCCGTGACCTGACCGGCCTTCGTCCCCGGGAGATCGGTCCTGCCGTCATGAGCGGCCGCATCGTGGACCTGGCAGTGGTGGAACGGGACCCCAGGGTCTTCTACGTGGCTTCGTCCACGGGAGGACTCTGGAAGACCACCAACAATGGGGTGACCTTCACGCCGTACTTCACCCGGGAGCCGGTACACTCCATCGGGGATGTGGCCGTACACCAGGTGGACACCAGCGTGGTGTGGGTGGGCACGGGTGAACGGGCCAGCCGGCAGAGCTCGTCCTGGGGCGACGGGATCTACAAGTCCACGGACGGCGGTCGGACCTGGACGAACATGGGCCTGGCCGAGTCCCGGCATGTGGGTCGGGTGGCCCTCCACCCCACGGATCCCCGGGTGGTCTACGTGGCCGCCATGGGTCACCTCTGGGGTCCCAATCCGGAGCGTGGCCTCTACCGTAGCACGGACGGCGGGGAGAGCTGGGACCGGATCCTCTTCGTGGACGAGGACACGGGGGTCGTGGACGTGGCCCTGGATCCGCTGAATCCCCGGATCGTCTACGCCGCCAGCTACCAGCGCCGGCGCCGGCCTTTCGGGTTTCATGGCGGAGGTCCCGGCGGGGCCCTCTGGAAGTCCACCGACGGCGGGGAAAGCTGGACGAGACTGAACGACCTGGCTCCGGCCAATGGCCTTCCCGAGGGGGAGGTGGGCCGGATCGGAATCTCCATCTACCGCTCCGATCCCAGGATCGTCTACGTCAGCGTCGAGCAGGGCCTCCGGTACAACGCGTCCACGGCCTACCTGGAGCGCCGGGCAGGGATCTACCGCTCCGAAGACCGGGGAGAGAGTTGGACCTTCATGAGTGACTGGAACCCCCGGCCCATGTACGCCAGCCAGATCCTGGTGGACCCC
>CAZSDD010000034.1:0-20319 GCA_964605505.1 uncultured Gemmatimonadaceae bacterium
CGCCCCAAGAAACAGGAACCGAGTATGGAGTCCATGGGACCGCCCCAGAAACAGGAACCGAGGATGGAGTCCATGGGACCGCCCCAGAAACAGGAACCGAGTACGGAGCTCAATGGACCGCCCCAAGAAGAGGGAACGAGTGTGCAGTGCATCAGGCAGCCCCAAGAAGAGGGAACGAGTATGCAGTGCATGAGGCAGGCCCATTTCCGGATCGGGCCCGGCCAGGCCGGCACGAGGAGCCTTACCGGGGTCCTCTGCACCCTCCTTTTGACGGGCACCCTGGCTGCGGCGGCGTGTAATCCCTTCGACATCGGGACCGAACGCTTCATCATCGCAGTCGACACCATGTCGGTGCCGGAGAGCGTGGCGGCCGGGGACACGCTGGTCGCACGCTTCCGGGGTTGGATCGGGCCCGACCTGTGCTCCCGGCTGGACCGGGTGGAGCGGGATCGCGGGCCGCACCAGATCACCCTCCGGTTCCGTGGCGCGCGCAGGGTGGAGGGCGACTGTGCCCATATGCCGGCACTGCTCGACCACGCGGAGGCTATCGCGCCACCCCTGGAGGACCCCTTCACGATCCGGGTCCTCCAGCCGGACGGGACCTCACTGGAGCGGGAAGTTCGGGTCCGCCAGGGCGGCGGGCCCGGGGGGGTGGCTCGCCATCCCCAGACACCTGCGCCTCATCCCGTCAGGCTCGACCGCGTTCATCTTGCGCAGGAGTCGCGCCACCCAGCGCCCCCACGTCGATCTTGAACAACTCCGCTGCCGTCTGCCACGCGATGTGCTCGCGGGCGCCCTCGGGGAACTCGAGCCCCTCCAGAAACTTCACGTAGGGCCCCATCTCCACCAGCGGCCAGTCGGATCCATACATGATCTGACTGCCGGGATCGCCCATGTAGGCGATGAGGTCCTTCACCCGGGTCACCAGATAGCGCTCGAACTCATAGTCGAAGTCTCCCAGGGTGAGGCCGGAGATGTCGGCGTAGACGTTGTCGTTCTTGTAGAGCACTTCGGCGGTGTCCTGGAACCAGGGATTGCCCAGGTGGCAGATGACGAAACGCACGTCGGGATAGTCCACCGCCACGTCGTCCACCAGAAGTGGGTGGGCCTGGCGGACCTTGGCGCCCTTGGCATAGGTGTCCCCGCAGTGGATCATGACCGGGACGTGGTACTTCGCCGCGACCCGGAACACCGTCTCCAGCGAGGGATCGTTGATGGCGTACTTGTCGTATCCGGGATAGAGCTTGATCCCCTTCACGACCCCGTCGCGGATCCGCTCCTCCATGTGGAAGAGATCGGTGCGGTCGTCCCCTCGCCACCGCAGCCCCTCCACCACCGTGGTACGGGGATCCTCAGCCAGGATCTCCAGGACGTGTTCCACCGAAGGCCGGTCCACGTTCACCTTGTAGGAGGTGAGCACCACAGCGTGATCTACGTCGTTCTCGGCCATGGCGTCCCAGAGGCGCCGGACGTTCTCTTCCGTGGGACGGCGATTGTCACCGTTCTCGGTGTAGTAGTTGTTCAGATGGACGTGGCAGTCGATGAGCATGATGCACCGATTCGAGACCCGGGGACCAACCATGTCGAACAACACGGCCGGCAGAAGTGCTGACACCAAGCTACGCCTCGAGGACTTCGAGAAAAAGATCAAGGTCCGGGAGCTCGCAGTGGAGGACTACGACAGCCTGGTGGCCATGCAGCAGCGCTGCTTCCCGGGCATGGAGCCCTGGAGCCGCGAGCAGATCGAGAGTCAGCTCTCCACGTTCCCCGAAGGTCAGCTCTGCATCGAGTACGAGGGGCGGGTGGTGGCTTCGTCCAATTCGCTGGTGGTGGACTACGACCGCTACGAGGCGTGGCACGATTGGAAGCGGGTGGCCGACTCGGGCTTCATCCGGAACCACACCTACGAAGGAGACACCCTCTACGGCATCGAGATCATGGTGGACCCGGAGTACCGGGGGATGCACCTCGCCCGTCGCCTCTACAACGCCCGCAAGGATCTGTGCCGGGAACTGAATCTGGCGCGCATCGTCATCGGCGGACGCATCCCCGGCTTCGGCGGCCAGCCCCGGGACATGACCGCCCGGGAGTACGTCGAGAAGGTGATCGAACGGGGCCTCTACGATCCGGTCCTCACTACGCAGGTGGCCAACGGGTTCGTTCTGAAGGAGCTGATTCCCGGGTACTTCCCGTCCGACCACGCATCTCGAGGGTACGCCACGCACCTGGAGTGGACCAACCTGGACTACGTCCGTGATCCCCAGCGCCAGTGGCACAGGGTCTCGGTGGTGCGCCTCTGCGCCGTCCAGTACCAGATGCGCCCCATCAGCTCGTGGGAGGACTTCTGCACCCAGTGTGCCTACTTCATGGATGCCGCCGCCGACAACAAGGCTGACTTCGTCCTCTTCCCCGAGCTCATCACCACCCAGCTCCTGGGGCTCCAGGAGGAGCGCCGTCCCGCCGACGCGGTGCGCAGTCTCGCCCGGCGCACCCCCGACTACCTGGACTTCTTCACCCGCTCGGCGGTGAAGTACAACGTCAACGTCATTGGCGGGTCCCAGTTCACCCTGGAGGGGGACCGGCTCTTCAACGTGGCATACCTCTTCCGCCGGGACGGCACCATTGAGCGGCAGCCCAAGCTCCATGTCACCGCCGACGAGCAGCGGTGGTGGGGCCTGGAGGCCGGTGACACGCTGGACGTTTTCAAAACCGACCGGGGTCGCGTGGCCATCCTCCCGTCCTACGACCTGGCCTTCCCCGAGGTGGCGCGGGTGGCTTCGGCGAGAGGCGCCCAGATCCTTTTCGTGCCCTTCAACGCCGACGACCGCACCAGTTACCTCCGCACCCGCTACTGCGCCCAGGCCCGGGCGGTGGAGAACGACGTTTTCGTGGCCATCTCCGGGTGCACGGGGAATCTCCCCTTCGTGGCCAACGCAGACGTCCACTACGCCCAGTCGGGGATCTTCACCCCCCTGGACGTTTCCTTCGCCCGGGACGGCATCGCCGCCGAGAGCACGCCCAACATCGAGACGCTGGTCCTTGCCGACGTGGACCTGGAGCTTCTGCGCCGCCACCGCTACTCGGGCACGGTACAGCCGTGGACCGACCGGAGGACGGACCTGTACCGCGTGGTGTGGGACGGGTTGGAGGGAAGGGGTGAGCGCGTATAGTCTGGTCGTAGGTCCAGCTGGCTTGGGTGGAACCGTTTCGTCGCCGGCTTCCCGACGAGTCTTTGAACCGGGGACACGCACGCCGGAACCGCGTGGGCCATCGGGAGTATCCGACGGACAACGACGCCACACGACCCCCGAGTCCCCGTGATGCCATGCCTCGACGACACCTTCTCCCGGCAGTCCTCGCTCTCCTCATCGCCGCCTGTCAGGCCCCGGACGCCGGTGAATCCGCCGGAGCCGCCGGGCCCGATCAGGCTCCGGAAGCTGGTGAACCCGCCGGATCCCCCGGGCCCGACCGTGGGCTGGTGACGGCGGAGAGCGCCGTCTCCTTCGAGGAGACCTACGATCGGTTGCGGTCAGCCATCGAAGACAACGGGAACCTGCGGATCCTGGCCACCGTGGATCACGGGGCGAACGCCGCGGGGGCGGATCAGGAGTTGCCTCCGACCCGACTGATCCTGTTCGGGAACCCCGCCCTGGGCACCCCCCTGATGCGGAGCGCCCGCACCACGGCCATCGACCTGCCGCAGAAGCTGCTGGTGTGGGAAGATCAGGACGGCCGGATCCTGGTCACGTACAACGACCCCCTCTACCTTCAGGAGCGGCATGAGATCGAGGGGCGTGACGAGATCCTGGTGACGATCTCCGGGGCCCTGAGCGACCTGGTGGCCGCAGCGATTCAGTAAGCCGGGCTGCCCCGCAACCCGCGACAAGGGGTTCCGCCGACTCCAACCCGCCCACTCGGGCAGGACCGTACCCACCTGCCGAGGTAGGCGTTTCAGCTCTTTCTCTTTCCCCTCGCTCTCCTTTACCGAAGCGGAGGGCTTGGCCACCCGCGGTGGCAGGGGTCTCAGCCCTCCGGAACGAAGTGCTCGTAGACGATCCGGGAGATGTCCCTGAGAAGGACATAACCCTCGTTGTCATCCTCCCAGCTTCGGTCCTCCTGGTTCTTCGTGATGACGCAGAGCACGTAGTCCCCGGTGGGCGCATTCACCAGGAGAACCTCGGAGCGAGATGCCGACACGGCTCCCTGCTTGGATGCGACCTGAACCGTCGGAGGAATGACGGAAAGCGCTTCCCCGTCCCAGTAGACGTTGGTGAGGGTCCGGTACATGGCCTCGGAGGCATGGGGGTTCACCGCTCGGCCCTCCCGGACCATGACCATAAGCTCGGCCATCTCCCGGGGGGTGGTCTGCCCCCATCCGAAAGCTTCCCAATCGGTCCTCCGTCCCTCTACCCTGGAGTTCACCCGGGTGTTTTCGAACCCCTGCCCCTGGAGCCATGAATTCACCGCGGCACCCGTCACCAGCCCCTGGATCCACAAGCTGGCCGTGTTGTCGCTGATGGAGATCATGAAGAAGGCGAGCTTCGAAAGGGTCACCGTCGATCCGGGGACCATCTTGTTGATGATGTCGTCGTCGTCCTCGTCCCCGTAGAAGAGGGAATCGTGGTAGGTGAGGCGATCGTCCAGGCTCAGAGATCCCTCAGCCACCTGATCGTAAAGAGTGACCAGGAGTGGAAGCTTCACCATGCTGGCGGTGGGAAAGATCGTGTCGGCGTTCAGCCCCGCAGAGGCGCCGGTTTCCAGATGTCTCACGAAGATCCCCACGTCTCCTCTGAACTCCCGGGCCCGGGCCTCCAGCTTTCCCTGGAGGACGGGGTCCGGGATCTCCTGGGCGCAGACCGGCCCGGACCCGGCAGGGAGCGTCCCGGCGGCCAGGGCGATTCCGGCCATCACCGAGGAGAGCCTCCGACGTATCCGTTTCATCTTACGTTGCCTTTCTGTATGGACTGACCCCGTGAAATCTCCGCCTCGAATCAAGCTCTCCGCCTCCGACCAAGCGCTTCGCCTCCGATCAAGCTCTTCCCCCTCCGATCAAGCCACCGGCGACACCTTTCCCGAGCTGGCTGTTCAATCGATGTCATTCTCGCGGATTCGAAGACGCCGGGCCAGCGTGGCCATGAAGGTGGGGCAGAGGCGGTTCAGGGGCGTCGCCTCGTCGCTCCACCCGTCCTCGTAGAACCCCGAGATGACAAACCCCGCGTCCACCTGGCCTCCGATGAGGGTCTCCAGGGAGTGGCTGAACTCCCGGGCCTCTCCTCTTTCGATGGCCCTCCGCCGGGCAGGGGGAATCGGCTCGAGGTCCTTCTCCGAATAGGGAAGCGGATATCTGGCCACCAGCGTGCCCTCCACCCGGGCTTCGTCATGGTCGAAGAGAAAAAATGCAGGGTTCATGAGACCCGCCAGCAGGGCCCCGCCGGGCCGGAGGACCCGGTAGGACTCCCTCCACACCGGTCGGGGATCGGGCACGAAGACGGTGGAGACGGGATTGAAGACCAGGTCGAAGGCTTCGTCCCCGAAGGCCGACAGGTCGGTCATGGTTCCCTGCACGCAGCGAAGATCCAGGCCCTCCCGCCGGGCCACCATCCGATCCTTCGCCAACTGTTCCTCCGAGATGTCCAAGCTCACCACCCGGGCGCCACCGGCCGCCAGAACCGGGGCTTGCTGCCCTCCCCCGGAAGCCAGGCACAGGATGCGCTTGTTCCGGATGTCCCCGAACCAGGCCCGGGGTACGGGCCGGGTAGGGGTCAGGATCACCTCCCAGCTCCCCTGCCTGGCCCTCTGGATGACGTGGGCCGGCACCGGCCTGGCCCAGTCGCTTCCTTGCAGGGATTCCCGATTCCAGGCCATGCGATTGTGCTCGAAGACCTCCAAGGCTTCCCTCCAGGCCCTGCGGAAAATAAAGGATTTGACGAATGGATATTAATAAACCCATGTTCATTCGTGACAAAGGGACTCTCCACAGAAAAACCCGCGGTACACTCCCTGCGCAGGCGCGTTCGGCCACATTCTTCGTAGATCCCCAGGATGTGGGTGTGCCCTACCGATCGGAGGTCATGATGAAACACTCGTGTTCGAAGAAACCTCCTCATTCCCCTCTACTGTCTCTCTTTCTCGGTCTCCTTTGCCTCCTGGCGTGGCCGGGAGCTGATTTCGCAGACGCCGGTCTTCATGCCCAGGCCGGCGTCGTGGGTGGAACGGTGCTCGATGAGAACACCCTCGAGCCTCTGCCTGGAGCCCAGGTGGTGGTGGAGGGGACGGATCTGGGAAGCCTCACGAACTCCGACGGACGCTTTCTGATCCAGGGCGTGAGCGGGACCGAGGTGACCATTCGGGTGGTGATGATGGGCTATGGCTCCCAGACCGTCGAAGCCCGGGTGGGGGCTACGGACCTTCGGATCCTCCTGGGGCAGACAGCCCTGGAGCTGGATGAGCTGGTGGTCACCGGCACGGCCGGGGACACCAGAAGGAGAGTCCTGGGCAACGCGGTGTCCCAGGTGAGCGGTGCCGATGCCGCCACCCTGCCCATCGACAACGTGTCTTCTCTCCTGAATGGTCGGGCCAACGGCGTGGTGGTGCAGCAGGGGTCCGGAGTGGCCGGGACTTCATCGGAGATCCGCATCCGCGGGCGGTCGAGCCTGAGGAGCGTGAACGATGCCCCCCTCATCTACGTGGACGGCATCCGGGTGAACAATCGCCTCACAGGCGGTTTCGGCGATCCCGCCACGTCCCGACTGGACGATATCGATCCCTCGTCCATCGAGAGCATCGAGATCATCAAAGGGCCGGCTGCGGCCACTTTGTATGGCACGGAAGCCTCAAACGGCGTGATCCAGATCATCACCAAGAAGGGAACCGGGGGCCCGGCCCGCTGGAGCTTCACCATGCGGCAGGGCATCGGTTATTTCAACGACGCGGCGGATCGCCTGGAGCAGAACTACGCCACGACGTCTTCCGGCGAGGTGATCTCCGCGAACATGGTCGAGCTGGAAGAGGCCAGAGGCACCCCCATCTTCTCCACTGCCCACAATCAGTTCTACAACCTCAGCGTGAGCGGCGGCAGCGGAGACATCCAGTACTATCTCTCCGGAAGTGGGACCTTCGACCAGGGGGTCACACCGGACAACGACGGCCACAAGTTCAACACCAGCCTGAATCTTTCGGCTTCTCCCGCGTCCAACCTGACCATCTCCACCAACACGGGCATCGTCGTCAGCCGGTATCGTCTTCCCATGATGGGGAACGCCGGTGTGCTCCCTTCTCTCCAGCGCGGGAGCCCACTCACGCTGAACGACGCCCGGAGGGGGTGGCAGACGGCTCCTCCCGAGACGCTCTACCGGGCCTATAGCTACAATCAGGACGTGAACCGGGTCACCGGGGGGATCAAGGTCGAACACAGTCCCCTGGAATGGTTCACGCATCGTTTCACAGCGGGACTGGACTTCACGGACCAGCAGTTGACGGACTACACTCCCCGCCTGGGTGAGCAGGACGCCCAGTTCTTCTCTCCGGACTTTTCCGCCGGAAGCAAGGCGGTGGACCGGGAAGCGGTCCTGCAGACCACGCTGGAGTACACAGGAACCGTTTCGCTTCCCGTGACGGACGATCTCACGAGCAACACCTCGGGTGGATTTCAGGTCTACCAGAAATCCATCGAGTTCATGGAGGCCGAAGGCCAGGGGTTCCCCGCCACCGGCGTGAAGACCATCGCCGGGGCCGGTACCTATCAGCGAGGCCGTGACGATTTTGTGGAGAACAACACCGTAGGCTTCTTCCTGCAGGAGCAGGTAGGCTGGAAGGACCGTCTATTCTTCACCGCCGCCATCCGGGCCGACGACAACAGCGCCTTCGGGGAGAATTTCGACCTGGTCTACTATCCCAAGGTGAGCGGCTCCTGGGTGGTGAGCGAGGAGGAGTTCTGGAATGTGGATTGGATGAACTCTCTGCGGTTTCGGGGGGCCTACGGGGAAACGGGGCAGCAGCCTGACGCCTTTGCCGCCATCCGGACCTTCCGGGCCCGGCCCGATCCATCCGGCTCGGCGGCGGTGACGCCCCAGGCTGCGGGGAATCCAGACCTGGGGCCGGAGCGAGGCAAGGAGATCGAGGTGGGCTTCGACCTGGGCATGTTCCAGGACCGCGTCGGCGTGGTCTTCACCTATTACAACCAGAAGACCACGGACGCCATTCTGTCCCGGAACGTGGCTCCATCCTCCGGGTTCGCGGGAACGCAGTTCGTGAACGTGGGTGAGGTCGCCAACAGCGGATTCGAGATCGGCGTGGACGCCCTGGTCATCGATGGTCAGAATGTGGACTGGGACCTGGGCCTGAGCTTCAACACGAACGACAACGAGGTCACGGAGCTGGGCATCGACGGGTGGCTGGACATCGGCTGGACCACCCGGCACCAGGAGGGCTATCCGGTAGGATCCTTCTTCGCCGCGAAGGTCCTGAGCGCCGACCTCGGCCCCGATGGAACCGCCATCAACCTCATGTGTGCCGACGGGGAGGGGGGCTCCATTTCCTGTGACGACGCGCCCTGGGTCTACCTGGGCCAACCCGGCCCCGATTATGAAGGCTCTGTGAATTCAACCCTCACCCTCTTCGACCGTGTCCGGATCCGGGGCCTGGTGGACTTCCAGGTGGGGCAGTCCAAATACCTGACGGACCGCTGGAACCGATGTGCCTGGAGGCAGAACTGCGAGATCAACCATTACCCGGAGCGCTTCGATCCCCGGTCCGTGGCGGCTGCGCAGAACGGCGGCTGGAACGAGTTCGACTGGTGGATCCAGGAAGCCAGCTTCGCACGGTTCCGGGAGCTGTCCGTGGAATACACCCTTCCGGCGGTTTGGGCGGCCCGGCTCGGAGCCTCTTCCGGCCGGATCTCCCTCGGAGCGCGGAACCTGGGCGTGTGGACCGATTACCCCGGTCTGGACCCGGAAATCGTGGACATCACCAACACCACTTCGGAGCCGAACGACCAGAGCATCCTTCCGCCGCTCAGGCAGTTCAGCATCACTGTGAACCTTGGTTACTAGCGGACGATGCGCACTGAACGGGAAGGATCTCGATTCATGACGCGACATCCCATGATCTCGCAATCAGGAGTAGGAAAAATGCTAGGCCATATATCAGGATTTCGCCCGACGCGATGGCTGGTCCTGGCCGTGGGGCTCTCCCTGCCGCTCACAGCGTGCAACACCCTGGACGACCTCATCTCCGTGGAGGCTCCGTCCCGGGTGGCCGCCGAGGACCTGGACAATCCAGCCAACGCCGACCTTCTGGTCAACAGCGCCGAAAACGACTTCCGGTGCGCCCTGGTTCACTTCATCGCCGCCGGGGCCTACGTGGGAAACGAGTGGGGGGTGGGAGGGGATACCGGTGGCGGCTCCTACGTGTGGTATGACGGCCGGGTCTTCGAACCCACGGGGTGGACCTCCATGTATGCTACCGGGGACTGCGCAGGCACGGCGCCCAACGTGTACGAACCCCTCTCCACGGCCCGGTGGCTCGCCGACGACGCCCTGGCCCGGTTGGACGAGTGGGGGACCGAACAGGTGCCCAACCGTATCGATCTGACGGCCAGGGCCTCGGCGGTGGCGGGGTACAGCCTCACCCTCCTGGGGGAGGGCATGTGTTCCATAGCGCTGGACCTGGGCCCTGAGATGATGCCCGACCAGGTCTTTGCCGAGGCGGAGCAGCGGTTCACCATGGCCATCGAAGCGGCCACCGCGGCGGGAGATGACCGGACCTTGAACCTGGCCAGGGTGGGCCGAGCCAGGGCCCGCCTGAACATGGGGTCCGGGAGTGACGCAGCCGCGGATGCCGCCCTGGTGCCGGAAGGGTTCTCCTATGAATTCAGCTACTCCAGCCAGGACCCCAGCACTGAGAACAAGCTCTTCGTCCTCATGGGACGGGAGCTCATGGCCACAGTGGAGCCGGCATACCGGAACATGACCTTCCAGGGTCAGCCCGACCCCCGGGTGCCTGTGGTGGATCTGGGCCTTCAGGGTCCGGGCACACAGATCGATATCTGGTCCACTCCCAAGTATCCCACCATGGACAGTCCCGTCCCGGTGGCGACCTGGGAGGAAGCCCAGCTCATCCTGGCGGAGGTGGCCCTGGACAACGGCCAGCTTCAACAGACGGTGGACATCATCAACACGCTCCATGACCGTGTGGGGCTGCCGGAATTCTCCAGTGACGATGCGGCGGAAATCCGGGAGCAGCTCATCTACGAGCGGTCTGCCGAGCTCTTCCTGGAAGGGCAGCACATGCAGGACCTGGAGCGCTTCAACCTGGAGCTGATCCCGGCTCCGGGGTCCCCCTTTCCCCATGGAGGCGTCTTCAGCGATCAGATCTGCTTCCCGCTGCCGGAGGTGGAATACCTGAACAATCCCAGCATCAATCGCTGACGCCCATCGGAGGAAACAGTGCACAGGGAGGGGGCCGGCGCCGCCGGTCCCCTCCACCCTTCCCACCCCACCCCGGAAAGGGTCGGCCATGTGTTTGACGTGTTCTTTCCTTCGTGGCTCGTTGCGCTCCCGTCTTCCACTGTCAGCAGCGCTTCTCGTCGTGGGTATGCTGGGGGCTTGCCGGGGAGGCGATTCGCCGGAGGGGCTCCGATTCGAGGTCTCCTTTTCGGAGGAGTTGGCTTCGGAGGCGCAGGACGGGCGGCTCATTCTCATTCTGGCCAACAACGACGAAACAGAGCCCCGGCTACAGTACCGAATCTACGATCCGGGAACCCAGCTCGGGTTCGGGATGGACGTGGAGGGGCTCCACCCGGGCGAGTCTGCAATGGTGGATGCTTCCACCTTCGGGTTCCCCATCCGGAGCTTGAGGGATGTCCCTCCCGGTGAGTATTTCGTTCAGGCCGTGTTGAATCGCTATGAGACCTTCAACCGGAGCGACGGCCACACGGTCAATCTTCCCCCGGACAAAGGGGAGGGCCAGCACTGGAACCGGAAGCCGGGGAATTTCCTCAGCGTTCCCCGGACCATGACGCTGGATCCCTCCCGTGGAGAGACGGTTCGCCTGTCCCTGGATCGGGAGATTCCCCCCATCCCGGAGCCCCAGGACACGCCCTGGGTCAAATACGTGCGGATGCGGAGCCCGCTCCTGAGCGATTTCTGGGGTAGGCCAATGTACCTGGGAGCCTATGTCCTGATTCCCCGGGACTTCCACCAGAACACCGCTGCTCGTTATCCCCTGGTCATCAATCATGGGCATTTCCCCAGCGGTTTCGGGGAATTCCGTGACACGCCCCCTCCCCCCGACCTGACAGGTTATGACCGGACCCGTGCCGAGTACGCCTACGATCTCTACAGAAGGTGGATCTCCGACGACTTTCCCCGGATGCTCGTCATGAAGATCGAGCATCCCAACCCTTACTACGACGATTCCTATGCCGTGAATTCGGCGAACGTCGGTCCCTACGGTGACGCCATCGTCAGGGAGCTCATCCCATTCGTGGAGGAGCGCTTCCGGGGAATCGGCGAGGGATGGTCGCGGGTCATGTTCGGCGGGTCCACCGGGGGCTGGGAGGTGCTGGGGCAGCAGATCTTCTACCCGGAGGAATTCAACGGAGTCTGGGCCTTCTGCCCGGATGCCGTGGATTTCCGGCAGTACGAGACGGTGAACATCTACGACGACGAGAACGCCTACTTCATGGAAAGCGACTGGAAGCACACCCCCAAGCCTTCCGGCCGCAACTGGTTGGGCCATCCCATCGTGACGATGGAGGAGGACAATCATTGGGAGATGGTGCTGGGAAGCAGGGGCCGCTCCGGTGAGCAATGGGCCATCTGGCAGGCAGTCTACAGCCCCGTGGGCCAGGACGGGTACCCGGCCCCCATCTGGGACCCCCTCACCGGCGACATCGACAAGGAGGTGGCGGAATACTGGCGGGAGAATTACGACCTCCGGCATATCCTGCAGCGGGACTGGCCCACCCTGGGCCCCAAACTGGTGGGCAAGCTCAACATCTACACCGGCGACATGGACAGCTGGCACCTGAACAACTCCGTATACCTCATGGAGGACTTTCTGGAGAGCACCCAGAGCCCATACTATGACGGCCATGTGGAGTACGGCGACCGGTACGAGCACTGCTGGACCGGGGACCATGACGAGCCCCTGAGGATCCAGCGCCTCACGGTCCTCCAGCGCTTTTTGCCGCAGATGGCGGAGCACATTCGCCGGACCGCCCCGGCTGCCGGCCTGGAGAGCGGCTGGCTGTATTGACGCCTACCCGAAGTCAAATGATGGGATGCCCAAAATGAGACACCTGGTGTGTTCTACCCTCCTCCTCGTTCCATTGGCGGCCCTCCCGGGTTGTTCTCCGGGGGACGCCTCGACGCCCAGGGAGATGGACGCCTCGGTGGAGAGCTACTTCCGGGAGGTGGGGGAGGAGTATTCCGGCCACCGGGCCATGGAAACGGTGGCCTTCATGGAAGGCACGTTCAGGGTTCCGGGGAATTCCGGCTTCGATGCCAGCATCGCGAAGGTGGCCGAGGTCCTGGAGGCTGCCGGATACGTGGAGGAAGAGAACGCCGCGGCGGATGCCCTGCTGTCCTACCGGATCGAACGCCGGCCCATGGATGGTCCCACCTGGGAGCCTGTCCAGGGATCGTTGGAGCTGATGGGACCCGGCGGAGGCCCCCTTCTCGATCTTTCCACGAACCTGAACATGGCGGCCATCAACTCCTACTCCACTCCGCCGGAAGGAATCGAGGCGGAGCTGGTCTATGTGGGGGACGGGGGGCCGGAGGCCTTCCGAGGCCTGGACGTGGAGGGAAAGATCGTCTTCGGAGAGGCCGGTGTCCGGAGCCTCTTCCGGGATGCCGTACAGGATCGAGGCGCCGTGGGGGTCCTCTCCTACAGTATGCCGGCCTACACCCGGCCGGAGGAGAACCGGAATTCGATCCAGTTCAGCGGCATCCCCCTGGACCCGGAGCGACAGTCCTGGGGGCTTCGGCTCTCCTATGCGGCGCGCGAGCGCCTGAAGGAGGCCCTGGAGAAAGGGCCGGCCCGGGTCCGGGTCAATCTTCAGACCCGGATCTACGAGGCGGATGAGCTCACCCTGGTGGCGGATGTCCACGGCGGCTCCCACCCCGGGGAGCGCTTCGTCTTCAGTGCCCACGTCCAGGAGCCGGGGGCGAACGACAACGCCTCCGGAGTGGCGGTCCAGGCGGAGATGGCCCGGGTCCTGGGTGAGCTGGTCCGAAACGGGAGATTCGTCCCCGCTCGCACCATTTCCATGATCTGGGGCGACGAGATCACCTCCACCCGCAGATACGTGGAAGACGACCCGGTCCGGGCCGAAGGGATCCTGTGGGGTGTCAGCCTGGACATGGTGGGTCAGGACACGGAGAAGACTGGGGGGACCTTCCTCATCGAGAAGATGCCCGACCCCTCCACCATCTGGACGCGTGGAGAGGAAGAGCACACGGAGTGGTGGGGCAGTGGGAGAACGCCCCTCTCCGTGGACGAGCTCACCCCCCATTACTTCAACGACTTCATCCTCAATCGCTGTCTGGACCGGGCCTCGGCCACGGGTTGGGTCGTGAAGACGAATCCCTTTGAAGGCGGCAGTGACCATGTCCCCTTTCTCCGAGCCGGAATCCCTGGGCTCCTTCTCTGGCACTTCACCGACCAGTTCTATCACACGGATGGGGATCGGATCGACAAGGTGTCCCCCGAAACCATGGTGAACGTGGGGGTGAGTGCGACGGTTTCGGCCATGACCCTGGTCAGCGCCGACGGGGCCACAGCCCGGCGCGTCATCGATGAGCTGGCGGCAGCGGCCCTCGACCGGCTGTCCAGGGAATTCGAGTTGAGCAGGGACGCCATCGCCGCCGGAGAAGACAGGGAGCACCAGGTCCGGATCCTTCAGGCCTGGCTCGATTGGTACCGGGACGCTCTCAGGACTCCCCACGACGTGGAGGTGGGCGGTGCCTCTCCGGAGACGCTGGCGGCCATGGAGGAGGCAGTGAGCCGGGTCACGGAAGCGGGTGAGGGATACCTGAATTCCCTCCGCTGAGCTCCTCAGCCCCCACCTGCATCCATGGCCCCTTGCGTCTCCCTGGAGGGGCCCCCTAAAATGGTCAGGCCTGTTAAAGGTTGACTCCACTTCTCTTCCAGGGATCGTGCATGCCAAAACACCCGGCTTCACTCCTCCTTCCCTGGAAGGAACGCACCGCAAATCCAATTTGAGCAGAGCAATTCGGCCACCGGTGGCCACACCGGATCCCGGCCTTCAGGACGCCCCTCCTTATTCCTGGACTCTGTCCCCTCTCTCCCGCCAGAGGGGATTCACCCACTCACCCTCTGTTCCCAATCGGTTCATCCGATCCATTCACTCACATGGGAGGTTGCCCATGAATTCGCGGTTGCGCTCATCCCCCATCCGGCTCCTGTCTCTCCTGGCGATCGTCCTGCTGGGAGCGACTGTCGCCCCAGGCACGGCGCAGGAGCCTGGTACCATCCGGGGTACCGTGGTCAACGAGAGCACGTTACAGCCGGCAATCGGTGTCCAGGTATCGCTCGTCGGTACGAGTCTCGGCACCCTGACCAACAGCTCAGGGGCGTTTCTCATCCTCCGTGTGCCCCCGGGCACGCATACTCTCCGGGTGGAGATGATGGGGTATTCCACCACCGAACAGACGGTGAGCGTCTCGCCGGGAGAGGTCGTGGAGGTGAGTCTGGAGCTCCGTACCGAGGCCATCTCCCTCGATGAGCTCGTGGTGACCGGCCAGCCGGGAGCCACGAAAAGACGAGCCATCGGCACGAGCATCGCCACCATCGACGTGTCGGAGCGGGTGTCGGAGGCTCCGGTGAGCGACATTCACCAGCTGCTCCAGGGAGCGGAGGCCGGAATCACGACGCTGGGCGCCAGCGGAACAGCGGGAGGAGCGAACTCCCTGATTCTCAGGGGCGCGACATCCATGATGCAGGACAATGCTCCTCTCATCTATGTGGACGGCGTTCGCCTGGACACCAATCAGGAGTCCCTCATCTACCTGGGAGGCCAGACCACGAGCCGCCTGAACGATCTGAACCCGGCGGACATCGAGCGGATGGAGGTCATCAAGGGGGCGGCCGCGACGGCCCTCTACGGGACGGAAGCTTCCAACGGAGTCATCCAGATCTTCACCAAGAAGGGGCGTCCGGGAGAGACCTCCGTCCAGGTAAGCACCAAGATGGGCGGGAGCCGGATTCCCTCGGTCTTCCCCAAGATGCACCCGGATCCCAAGTACCCTTCGGCCAATGACCTCCTGAGCACGGGCTTCCACCGGGAAGGAAACATCTCCATCCGGGGAGGCTCGGAGACCATGACCCATTTCGTCTCGGCCAACTACATGAACACCGAGGGCTCGTTCATCAACAATTACTTCGAGCGGGCCGGGGGGCGCGTCAACCTGGGCCTGATGCCTTCGGACGAGATCACCCTGGACGTGACGTCGAACCTGAGCTGGAGCCGGGCCCGGCTTCCCTACAACGACAATTACATCTACGGGGTTCTCACGACTCTCCTCCTGGGAAATCCGGTGACCAAGTCCACACCCACCGACCCCTACGGAGGCGCCTTCATCCCGGTCACGTACGCCACCGAGATCGAGAACATAGACGACACCTACCACTTTACCGGAGGGGTCACCCTGCAGCACCACCCCTCCGAGACCTTCAACCACAGGGTCACCCTGGGTCTGGAATCGGTGCATGGCACGGGGACGTCGGTCTGGCCCTACGCCCCCAACAACGCCCGGCCCGAGGGGTCCCGGCAGGTCAATACCCGCCGGAACCTCCAGTTCAATTTCGACTACTCGGGGTCCTGGGTCGCCCGACTGAACACGGACTTCCAGTCCACTCTCTCGGCCGGCGCCCAGCTCTTCACCATCCAGGATCACAGGGTCTTTTCCTCGGGCCAGAAATTCGCGGCCCCGGGCCTTCAGCTCACCGGAGCCCTCACCGATCTCATCAACATCGGAGAGTCGGAGCTGGCATACAGCACCGGAGGCTTTTTCATCCAGGAGCAGGTCGCCTTCAAGGACAAGCTCTTCCTCATCGGGGGCGTCCGGGTGGACGGATCCAGCGCCTTCGGTGAGAACTTCGGGTTCCAGGTCTACCCGAAGGGAAGCGTTTCCTACGTCATCTCCGACGAGGAGTGGTTCGACCTTCCCGGCGTCAACACGTTACGGCTTCGCGGAGGATTCGGAATGGCCGGAACCCAGCCGGGAGCCTTTGATGCCGTCCGGACCTACGGGCCCTTCACCGCGGTGGGCGGCCAGCCCGCCATCCATGCCGTCAATCTCGGTAACCCCGACCTGGCCCCCGAGGTGAGTTATGAGTGGGAGGGCGGCTTCGAGGCCAGCCTCCTGGAGAACCGGGTCTCCCTGGACGCCAACTTCTACTATCAGACCACCCAGGACGCCCTTCTCCGGAGGACGTATCCTCCCTCCCTGGGATTCCTCCAGACCCAGCTCACGAACCTGGGCGAGCTACGGAACATGGGTCTCGAGTTGAGCACGGACGCCACGCTGTACGAGCGGGGCGGGCTGAGTTGGAAAGGCAACCTGACGTACGCCTACAACTCGAACGAAGTCCTGGATATGGGTGGGACCCCCTTCATCCAGATCGACCGCTTCGGAACCAGGGTACAGGAAGGGTATCCGGTGGGCGGAAAGTGGGAATTCGTCACCGTGGGCACCGACGCCGAAGGCTTCCCCATCGCCTCCGACACTGCGGTATACATCGGGCCCAGCTTCCCCCCCCACACCGGATCTCTGGGGACGGACGTCACGCTGGGGCGTTTTCGTTTCTTCGCCCATTCCCAGTTCGCCGCGGGCCACGTGGTCAACAACATGAACCGCCCCTACATGGTTCGCCTAAAGACCGGCGAGGAGTATTTCAACGCTGTCCTGGCCAACAACGACGACCCGGTAAATCCCCAGTCCGCGCCGGTCAAGATCCTGCAGCGGAAGTCCCAGATCTTTGGTGACTTCATCGAAGATGCGGACTGGCTGAAGCTCCGGGAGGTGGGCATCTCCTACTCCCTGCCCCAGAACCTCATCAATCACATCGGCGCCGGCTTTGGCCGCGTGACCCTGACGGGAAGAAATCTCCTGACCTTCACCAAATATCCGGGCACGGATCCCGAGACCTCCTCGACTTACGAGGCCGGGAGCGTTTCCGTCGGGGCCGACTATTTCACGGTACCCCAGGCCCGGCAACTGATGGTGGTCGTGGACTTCCGGTTCTGAGACACTCCCGGGTCGATTCCAGACTCCGGGAAAGGAGAAACGAAAACATGAGCAAGAAGATAAAGACGGATCTTCGTGGCCGGCTCGGCGGGCGAAAGTCGATCAGGATGCTGGCGGTCCTGTTTCTGTCCATCACTGCGGGGGCCTGCGACTTCTCGGCGGAAAACCCCATGGCCATCACCGAGGACGGCCTCACGAATCCGGCGGCGATCCAGGCGCTGGTGAACGGGGTGATCGGAGATTATGACCAGTCGTTTCAGCGTTCGGCCCTGTACAGCGGGCTGATCAGCGACGAGATCATGGCCTCGGGGAGCTGGAGCTGGTGGCACGATGTCGACAAGAGCGGGATCATCGACATCAATGCTCCCACCGGAGACCTCATGGCCGTCACCTACCATTGGTGGCGTCCCCTGGCCCGGGCCCGGTTTCTTTCCGAAGAGACATACACCCGAATCCAGGACCATATCTCGGGCCCGGAAAAGAGTGAGATGACGGCCATGACCCGTCTCTATTCGGGCATGACCTACCGGGACTCGGGAGAGTACTTCTGCGAGGCCACCTATGACGGTGGACCGTCGGTGCCTCCGGAGGAGAGCCTGGCCATCGCCGAAGAGCACCTGTCCGAGGCCATATCGGCTGCCGGATCTGCCGGTGTGGATTCCATCGCCTCCATGGCCTCCCTCATGAGGGCCAGGGTCCGCATGTCCCTGGGCAACACCGCCGGCGCCCTCTCCGACGCCCGGGCCGTCCCCGACGGCTTCCTCTGGGTGGCCCATTTCAGGAATGCGCCCGGTGAAGCCAACGGTATGGTCTACCAGCTGAACAACCGGGTGGAGGGGACCATCGAGTATGCGTTCCACGACCTGGATGATCCCCGGGTCCCGGTCCTGGAGACGGGGCTCAAGGGAGCGGACAACCTCACTCCCCGCTGGGATCAGCAGAAGCTGAGCCGTTACGGAAACATGCCCATGGGCACCTGGCAGGAAGCCCGTCTCATCGAAGCGGAGGTGCTTCTGGGCCAGGGAGAGACCGGATCGGCCATTACCCTGATGAACCAGGTCCGGGAGGCTGCCGGACTCTCCCCCCTCAGCGGTGCACTGACGCCGGCAGAAGCGGAAGCCGCACTCCGATATGAACGGAAGGCGGAATTGTTCCTCAGCGGGCAGCGCATGCTGGACATGCGGCGATGGGACCTGTTCCCGTCGGGATGGGGAGCCAAATGCTCGCCGCTGCCTCTGGCAGAGACCGACAACAACCCGAATTTCTAGCCCCATGCCGGTGGGGGGGAGGGGAGATCTCCCCTCCCCCCCACCTGAGGATTCCGGATCCCATGTGTCCCGGACCCGGAACACCAGCAGCGACACCAGCAATGACAACAGCAACGGAGCCAGGCTCATGAGCAGCCGTAAACGCCCTACATCACGGAACCGCCCGGGAGTCATTGTCCGGGCTTTCCTGGCCGCCGCCGCCCTCCTGGGGCTTTCGTCCGTGGCCGGCCCGGCGGCGGCGCAGGTCGACGCCTATGCCGCCCCGTCGTCGGATGAAGCCGGCACGCAGGTAACCATTCCCCTGGAAAGCGCCGTCACCACGAGCCACACGGTGACCGTGAACGGCCGGTCGATCCCCTACACGGCCACTGCCGGTACGCTTCCGGTCTACGACCCGGAAGGCAAGGCCGTGGCCGCCGTGTTCTACGTGTACTACGAGCGCTCCGACGTGACCGACAAGGACACGCGCCCGCTCAGCTTCTCCTTCAACGGGGGACCCGGCTCCTCGTCCGTCTGGATGCAGCTGGGCTACACCGGCCCCAGGCGCCTGAAGATCGACGACGAAGGCAACCCCATCCGCCCGTTCGGGGTGCGGGAGAACGCTTCCTCCATCATCGACGTCACGGACATCGTCTACGTGGATCCGGTGAACGTGGGCCTCTCCCGGATGGTGGAGGGGGCGGACCGCAGCCAGTTCTTCGGCGTGAACCAGGACGTGGCCTACCTGGCGGCCTGGATGGATCTTTTCGTGAGCCGTCACAACCGGTGGCTCTCTCCCAAGATCCTCATCGGGGAAAGCTATGGAACCACGCGGGTGGCCGGTCTCTCCCTGCAGCTCCAGGCGGCCCACAAGATGTTCGTGAACGGGGTGGTCCTGGTCTCCCCCACCGACCTGGGGGGCACCAAGGACGTGCCGGCCTCGGCCCTGAGCCTGCCCCACTATGCCGCCACCGCGTGGTACTTCGGGAAGCTCCCCCCGGAGCTCCAGAGCCGGGACCTGGAGGAGATCCTCCCGGAGGTGGAGGAGTTCGCCCTCGACGAATATGCGCCGGCCCTGGCCAGGGGGGGGTTCCTCGATGAGGCGGAGCGGCAGGACATGGCCCGCCGGGTGGCTCGCTACGCCGGCGTGTCGCCCACCTTTGTGGATAACCTGAACCTCCAGATCCCCATCAACAACTGGCGAAAGGAGCTCCTCAGGGACCAACGTCTCACCGTGGGGCGCCTGGATTCCCGGTACCAGGGCGTGGACGCGGACGCCGGCGGGATCAGCTACGACTACGACCCGGCCATGTCTTCCTGGAACCACTCCTTCACGCCGGCCATGAAGAGCTACCTGAAGGAAAACCTCGAGTACGAGACGGACCTGGAATACGTGATCATCGGGGGCAACGTGCGGCCCTGGGACAGGGTCGGCGACAGTACGGGGGAGAACCTCCGCCGGGCCATGGCGCAGAACCCCCTCCTCAAGACCATGATCCAGTCCGGGTACTACGACGGGGGAACCGACTACTTCTCGGCCAAGGTCCTCATGTGGCAGATGGACCGATCGGGACAGCTCCGGGATCGCTTCCGCCACCGGCTCTACCGGAGCGGGCACATGATGTATCTCCGGGACGAGGACCTGGTGACCTCGAACCAGGACATCCGGGACTTCATCGAGTGGGCCGTTCCCCCGGACGGGACGCCGGCTCTCTGGGGTCGGAGGGTGCCGGTGGGAAGTCGATAACCCGGTTCCGGCCCACCTCCCGCGACTTTGATGCCGGCCGCGGCTCCTG
>CAZSDD010000034.1:20419-30038 GCA_964605505.1 uncultured Gemmatimonadaceae bacterium
CGATAACCCGGTTCCGGCCCACCTCCCGCGACTTTGATGCCGGCCGCGGCTCCTGTATGCTCAGTAGCCGCGGCCGGCTCATTCCTTCCGGAGGATCAACGCATGTCCAGAGCTTTTGTCAACGAGGACGCCGGAGGGGATCCGGATCCGAGCTTCAACCTCCCCGAACCGGACTCCCCCTACTATGACGAGGCGGCGGCCTGGGCCCTCATCCAGGGGGCTGACCAGGGGGATTCCGTGAGCGCCGAGGCGGCCACGGGCTACCGCTGGGGTGAGGAACGCCTGGTTCCAGAGGTGGAGAAGATCCTGTCTGAGGCCGAGGAATCGGGCCAGGACCGGGTGGCTCAACTGGCCAGGCGATTCCTGAGGGCCGCCGGCTCAGGGTGATGTTCCTTCGCGGCCGGCTCACAGCGGGACGCAGGCCGCTGTCTTGAGCCCTCCGGGTTCGGGCCCTATTCTCCCTCGGGACCCAGAGTGGCTTCCCCGTGGAGCGACAACCCCCAGAGAGAGAGTGCCAGGCATGCCTTCGAATGCGCCCCCGTTCCGGAAGACCCTTCTCCTCCTCGCCACCCTCCTTTTCGCCATTACCGGGCCAGGGTCCGGGAATCTGGACGCACAGGAGCGCCAGACCCTCACCTTCCCGGATCTCATGAAGGTCCGCCAGGTCCGGAGCCCTTCCATCTCCCCGGATGGAGGCTGGGTGGCCCTGGCCGCCGTTCCGGATCGGGGGGACGGAGAGGTGCTGGTCTACGCCGCTGACGGGGGCTCTTCTTTCTCCATCCGCCGGGGAAGCGGGCCTGTCATCTCGGACGATGGCGGCTGGGTGGCGGCGAGGGTGGAGCCGTCCTTCGAAGCGAGGGAGACGGCGGAGCGGGGGGCGGCCCCCAGGCCGGGGCTGGCTCTCCTGGCCACATCATCCGGGGAGATCCTGGAATGGGAAGAGGTCCAGCGCTTCGCCTTCTCCGCCGACGGAGGCTGGCTGGCCCGCCTGCATCACGCCCCGAAGGAAGAGGCGGAGGGGAAGGAGGGCCGGGAATCCGAGGAAGAAGGAGGCCAGGAATCCGAAGAAGAGGGAGGCCAGGAATCCGAAGAAGAGGGAGGCCGAGTGCGAAAGGACCCCGGCACCCTTCTGGTTCTCCGGAACCTTTCTTCCGGTGAAGAAATGGAGCTTTCCCATGTGAAGAGCTTTTCCTTCCATCCCGAGACCGGATGGATGACCTACGTGGTCGCTGCGCCCGACGGAAACGGTGACGGCATCTTTCTCCAGCCACTGGAGACCGGCTCCGAGGCCATGTCCCTGGAGGCGGGGGAGTTTCTCCAGGTGGACGCCGCGACCTGGTGGGAAGAAGGTGAGGCCCTGGCCTGGGTTTCGGCGCCGGAGGACGAGGAGGGGGATCCGGAATCCGGAACGGTCTCCTACTGGGACGGCGGGGACGTCCGGGAGGTCTCCCTGGGGGATGCCCTTCCGGAAGGATGGGAGGTTCCCCTGGATACCCGGCTGCAGTGGAGCGAGGACGGGGAGCGCCTCTTCTACGGCTCCCGGCCGGCCAGGGAGTCGGAATCCGGGGAGGGGGAGGAGACGGATGAGGCCTTCGATCCCTTCGACATGGAGAAGATCCTGGAAGCACGGGAGGTGGACGTCTGGCACACCGACGATCCCTACATCAATCCCAACCAGAAGGTCATGTGGTCCCGGCTTCAGCGCCGAACCCACACCGGCGTATACCACCTGGCCGACGACAGGGCCGTCCAGCTGGGCGACGAGGACCTGGTGATCCAGGGAGTCCCCGACAATCCAGTCACGGCCCTGGCCACCACGGATCTGCCCTACCGAAAAGAGAGCACCTGGACCGGGGGCTCCCAGGACATCTACCTGGTGGACCTGAACACTGGAGACCGGACTCTGGTGGTGGAAGGGTACCGGGGCGGCGGATCAGCGGCGAGTTCCTGGATCGGCGCCTACGCACCGTCCATGGACCTCTCTCCCGGGGGCAGGTTCCTGGTCTGGTTCATGGAGGACCACTGGCATCTCCACGACGCCCGGACCGGGAGCACACGGAACCTGACCCGAGGGCTGGACGTGGCGTTCTTCGATGTGGATCATGATTTCCCCAGCCAGAGGGGGGGACACGGGATCGGTGGCTGGCTGGAGGATGACGCGGCGATCCTGCTCCACGACAAGTTCGACCTCTGGCGGTTTCCCACCGACGGTGGCGCCCCCGTGAATCTCACGGAGGGACGAGGCAGGGCCCGGGAGACGATCTTGAGAGTCCTGGAGGTGGATCCGGAGGTGGAGGCCTTTTCCGACAACGCCAGGATCCACCTCTCCTCTTTCGATTGGCGGGACAAGAGCTTCGGATTCTTCGCAACCCGGGCTCGGAGGGGGGGGCTGGAGACCCTTCTTGATGAGGAGAAGCGGGTTCAACTGGTGCAGAAGGCCGAGGACGAGGACCGACTCCTCTTCACCCGGGAGGATTACGACGAGTTTCCCGATCTCTGGGTGGCGGACCTGGATTTCGAAAGCCCGAGAAGGGTGACGGACGTGAATCCGGGCCTTCTGGACCGCTTCTCCTGGGGCACTTCAATGCTGGTGGAGTGGACTTCCGATGACGGGATCCCGCTGGAGGGGGTGGTGATCCTCCCCGGAAACTACGAAGAGGGGAAGCGTTACCCGGTCCTGACCTATTTCTATCGGTTCTTTTCTCAGCGCCTCCACGAGTTCAACCAGCCTGTCATCAATCACCGGCCCTCCTTTCCCATCTACGCCTCCGACGGGTACATCGTCTTTCTCCCCGACGTGCGGTTCGAGGTAGGACGCCCGGGCCTATCCTCCCTCAAAAGCGTGGTCCCCGGCGTGAAGAAGCTGGTGGAGATGGGGCTGGCGGACCCGGAGGCTCTGGGCCTGCATGGCCATTCCTGGAGCGGATACACCACCTCCTATATCGTCACCCAGACTGACATCTTCGCGGCTGCGGTAGCCGGGGCGCCGGTCTCCAACATGACCAGCGCCTACGGCGGCATCCGCTGGGGCTCGGGGTTGGCCCGGCAGTTCCAGTACGAGGAGGCCCAGAGCCGGCTCTCCGGGAGCCTCTGGGAGGCCCGACCGGACTACATCGAGAATTCGCCCCTGTTCTACACGGACAAGATCCATACGCCCCTGGTCATCATGCACGGCGACGAGGACGAGGCCGTGCCCTGGTACCAGAGCATCGAGTTCTATCTGGCCTTGCGGCGGACCGGGAAGGATGCCGTCTTCCTCCAGTATCGGGGCGAGCCCCACCACCCCGGGAAATACGCCAACAAGCTGGACTACTCCCTGAAGATGAAAGCATTCTTCGATCACCATCTGAAGGGAGCACCGGCCCCGGATTGGTGGGCGGAGGGCGTGCCGTACCGCGGGAAGTAGGGAATCGAAAGTTCCTTCAGCGCAGGAATCCGAACCCGGCGGCCATCACCAGTAGGCCCAGCCCCGCCACAAAGGCCGGGTGGAGCCAGATGGGCCGGAGGGTCTTCTTCACGTCCTCCATGCGCTGGGCGTTGATGGTAATGGCGATCCGCCCATCCGGGTCTTTCATTCCCTCGATGAGCCTCTCCTGCAAAAGGGAATTTACCGCCTGCTGATATTTCTCCGGCCTCTCCTCGAAACCCGGGATGGTGGCCGGCCTCATGAGGGTTCCGGGGCCGGTGTGCTCGTATGCCGTGGCAAGCGTCCTCAGGATCTTCTTCTTGGGGGACATGGTCGATTTTCCTCGTTCATTCTGGCACTCTCTGGAGTCAGACGCTCTTCCCCTACGGAAGGTTGCAGCGAAAGGTTGCAGAAGCGGGAAGACCCCCTCTTCGCCGCGATGCAATCCCTGACCGGATAGCCCGGAGCTTCAGCCCCGGGATGGATAGGCCGCCGCGCGGTGGGCGGCACGGGCCGAACAAAGGCCGAAAGCGTATCTTCAGAAATGGGCCGGATGAGCTGGTCCTGGGGGTGTTTCTCTGCCCGCTCCCCGTTGCCAAGCCGAAAGAAACCGCTTCTTTTCGTTGTCTTCTATTGGAACCTCGGGCCCGAAAGGGCTATCTTTCAGGTCTCGAAAATCGTGAACCAGGAGTCATCGCCCCGTATGGGAAAAGACGCAATCGAAGTCGAGGGGACCGTAAGCGAAGTTCTCCCCAACGCCACGTTCAGGGTCGAGCTCGAGAATGGCCACGAGATTCTGGCCTATCTCTCGGGGAAGATGCGGAAGTTCTATATCCGTGTGTTGGAAGGGGATCGGGTGAAGTGTGAGATGTCTCCTTACGATCTCACACGGGGGCGGATCACGTACCGATACAAGTAGGCACGGCCCTGGGCCGGGCCACGGTATCTCTTCTGGTCCTTCCCTGACTCGCCGCGGGCTCCTGGGGTCCGCGGCGAGTCGTGCGTTGGATCGGAGGAGTCGCTGAGAATTGGGGTTTTCGCCCCCCGGGGGGTCCATGTTCGACAAGATTGTTGTACCCGTTGACGGTTCTCCATTCGGGGAGTTGGCTCTTCCAAAGGCTCTGGGCATCGGCTGCCGGAGCGGTGGGGAAGTTCGGATCGTATCGGTCGTCACCCCCCTTTCCAGCACCTTCGGCTCGGAAGAGGACCGGATGCTGGAGGAGGAACGGCTGGCCATGAGCCGTGTCCAGGCTCAGGAGTATATGGAGGACCTGCAGAAACGAGTGATCCTCTCCGGCTGCGACGTGCCCATCTCCTGTCATGTGGAGGACGGGTCGGTGGTAAAGGCTCTGGACGCCCATGTCCGGGCAGCCCAGGCCGATCTTCTGGTCATGACCACACACGGATGGGGACCTCTGCGAAGGGCCTGGCTGGGAAGCGTCGCCGATGGACTGATCCGGAGAACCCCCTGTACCATCCTCGCCGTGCGCCCCAGGGAAGGGGAGAGGCCCAGCCTGGAGAAGGATCGTTTCAGCCACATTCTGATCACCCTGGACGGGAGTCGGGAAAGCCTGGATATCCTCCCGGATGCCAGGGCTCTTGCCGGGGCTTTCGATTCACGCATCACCCTCTTCAGGGCGATTCCTCCACACTTTCCCCTGAGCTCTCCCTACACCTCCCATACCACCCACCTCTTTCAGGGGTTGGAAACGGAGAAGCTGGCGGCCCGGGAGTCCCTGGAGGCAGAGGCCCGGACCCTGCGCCAGGAGGGTCTTTCCGTGGAGGTCGCCACTCGCGCAGGTGTCCATCCGGCGGAGGGAATCCTGGAATATTCCCGAAGCCACGAGGTGGATCTCATCGCCATGGCCACCCACGGCCGGGGCGGGGTTTCCCGACTGGTTCTGGGGAGTGTGGCCGACAAGGTGCTTCGGAGTGGAAACGTCCCCGTTCTCCTGCATCGATCGTCCTGACGGTCCATTCAAAAATGGGCGTTCAGAATGGGAAGCCAGGGAAAGCGGGCATTGTTTCCGGCGTAGTTCAGAAGCCCGATCTGGACCCCCTGGAGATTCTCGGTCCTGTTGAAGACTCCGATGCTGACGCCCCTGGAGAAGTGGTGGTGGTCGTTCCATCCCCCCACGGACAGGCCGGTGAACTCCTCCACCTCTACCTTCCAGGCCGCCACCGTGAACCAGCGGGCTTCCTGGGCCTGGATCTTGTACCCGGCCGCTGAAAAGCCCTCGATGTAGCCGTCCCCCGCAACCGCCAGACCCGCCAGGCTGAGCCCCTGGATTCCTTCCGTTCCCACTACGGCCAGACCCCCCAGGTTGATTCCGCGGGCCACACCTTCTCCAGCTACCACAGCCAGGCCACCCACATTCAAGCCGGTGAGATCACCTCCGCCGGCCACGACGGCCAATCCCCCTGCAGAAATTCCCCGGATGCCCTGGTTTCCCACTACGGCCAATCCTCCCATCTGAATGCCCTGGAGGGTGCCGCTCCCAGTGATCCCCGGCTTCCCCGGGCCGTGTCCATCGACCTCCCCGCCGGCTACCACCGCCAGCCCTCCGATGCTCAGCCCGGACGAGCCGCCATCTGTGACGGCGGCCAGGCCCCCCAGGCTGACGCCCAGGGCGGTCCCCTCCGTAACGGTAGCCAGTCCGCCCATCATGAGCCCCCGTGTATCGCCGGCGCTCACCACCGCCAGGCCCCCGAGCCCGATACCGCGGATCTCATCCTCCCCGACCACGGCCAATCCACCCAGGGAAATGCCCTGAAGCCGGTCCGCCGCCGGAGCCGCCGGCCCCATCGCCAGGCCCCGGACGGTACCGCCGACGTCTCCCCTGGGACTCCAGAGCGTGAGGTTCAGGCCGTTCACTTCCTGGAGATGGCGATCCCGGAAATTGATCCGAAGTCCATTGACCCGCGGGATATGGCCGATGGCCACTCCGGTGCCGCCGATGGTGAGGTTCAGCCCCGGCCCTCCATTTCCGGAACGGGTATCCTGCCCATGGAGGGGAATGATGAGAAAAAGTCCGAGTAGAGAACCGGTCAGGGCCGCCCGCTTGAGGGACATGGCTCCTCCATGGAGGGTCGAGTGGTTCCAGATCATCCTGACGAGAGAAGAAGAGGGTCCCCCTCTTCTTCTTCCTTATTCCTACGAAGGCCTGAAATGACGGGTTTCAATGGGAAGATGGGATAACGCTCCTCTGGGAGGCCCGGAGTGATCTGCCCTCCCGGCCTTGCCATCCCACTCTGGGCAAGTCATTCTTGCACGTCAAATTTCGCCCCGGATATCCACCGGCAGGATGGGAAAAGCCAATGCAGGGTTTCGTACAGTCACTGGAACGCGGGGTTCAGGTCTTCACGGATTTCCTGGACACCTGGGTGGTCAACATCGGTCCCTCCTTTGGTGGGGAGAGGGTCCCCATCATGGTCATCATGCTCCTGGGGACGGGCGTCTTCCTCACCCTTCGTCTCGGCTTCATCCAACTCCGGCGCCTGGGACATGGCTTTGCCGTCACTACCGGAAAGTACGACGACCCGGAAGAGCCCGGAGACGTCTCCCACTTCCAGGCCCTCACCACGGCCCTCTCGGCCACGGTGGGAATCGGGAACATCGCGGGTGTGGCCCTGGCCATTCACCTGGGCGGCCCTGGAGCCCTCTTCTGGATGTGGGTCACGGCGTTCCTGGGAATGGCCACCAAGTACACCGAAGTGACCCTGGCTCAGAAGTACAGGACCGTGGAGCTTCTGGACAAGGACGCCCACGCCTGGGAGGGTACGGTTTCCGGCGGGCCCATGTATTACATCGAGCGTGGGCTGGGCCCTCAATGGAAGCCTATGGCGGTCTTCTTCGCCATCATGCTGGCCTCGGTGGCATTCCTCACCGGAAACGGAATCCAGGCCAATACAGTGGCCGATGCGGTGCAGACCGAGTGGGGTGTTCCCGTCTGGATCACCGGCCTGATCACATCCGGAATCGTGGCACTGGTCATCCTGGGGGGGATTGCCCGGATCGGTAAGGTGACCGGAGTCCTGGCCCCGGTCATGGCGCTGATCTATGTCGCCGGCGCCCTCGTCATCCTGATCCTGAACGCCCCGGATGTCTTTCCGACACTGGTCCTGATCGTCAGGGAGGCCTTCAATCCCACGGCCGGTGTGGCAGGCACGGGGATCGGCGCGCTTCTGGTGACCCTCATGTGGGGGGTCAGGCGAGGGTTGTTCTCCAATGAGGCCGGACAGGGCTCCGCCCCCATCGCCCACGCCGCCGCCAAGACCGACGAGCCTGTCTCCGAAGGCGTGGTGGCCCTCCTGGAGCCCTTCATCGACACCATCCTCATCTGCACCATGACGGGGCTGGTTCTCATCATGACGGGTGTGAACACCGAGCGGTTCCCCACGGAAATCGCCTTCAGCGGCGGCGACATCTCCTATGTGGTCCCGGAGGAGGGGCGGGGCTGGGCGCCGGTGGAAAGACCGGCGGAGGTGCGGGTGGTGGAGGGCTATCAGGACGCCGGCGGGCCCCAGGATCCGAGGGTGGCCTGGCATGAGGTGGCGGTGGACCGGCTCTTCGAGGACGCCGAGATGACCATTCCCTTTACGGGAGTGGTTCTTCCTGGGCCGGCGGAGGCCCGGTCGGCGGATGGCCGGACGTTGTCCACCCTCTGGGGCCTGGCTCCGGAGAATGGCGCTCCCCTGACCATGCTCGGATTCCGGAAGGGACTCTCACCCCTGGGAGATTGGGGACATTACATCGTTCTCTTCTGCGTGATGCTTTTCGCCATCTCCACGGCCATCTCCTGGAGCTATTACGGGGACAGGAGCGCCCATTATCTCCTGGGCCCGAAATTCGTGCTGCCCTATAAGGTGGCGTTCATCGCCGCCCACTTCGTCGGGGCCGTCCTCCCCCTGGCTGTGGCGTGGAGCCTTGGGGACGTCCTTCTGGCCATCGTCATCTTCCCGAACCTCTTCGCGCTGATTCTCCTGGCTCCGAAGGTGGTGGAGATGACCGACGACTACTTCGGCCGGAAGCCGTGGGTGGAGAACTACGAGAAGCGGATGCGATTCAAGAGGGAAGGAAAGCTGTAGCGGACGGCCACAGACAAGCAGGAAATGGAGGGCTCGTCCCGGTTTCGGGGCGGGCCCTCCGGCTTCAGCTTTCGGGCATCTCGGGCGTAGGGAGGTTCTCTCCATGGCCGTCCAGGTCCTTCAGCGTCAGGGGGCGGAAGATCAGGTCCGTGGCCAGCCAGAGCGTCTTGGCGAAGGGATAGAAGAAGATGGGGGCCAGGATCACCAGGAGCACCAGGCTCCAGGTGATGAGGCGCCAGGGCACATCGGGCCAGGACAGGAAGATCCCGAGGGCGGCACCGGCCACGATGAGGAGCTCGGACACGATGAAGTTCACCGTGTAGCCCCCGAGGAAGTAATCGGTCTCCCCCCGGTCCAGACGCAGGTGGCAGGACGGACAGATCCGTTCCATCTTCAGCCAGCGACGGAAGAGGCCCCGGCCTCCGCAATTTGGACACCGGAGGCCGACGGCTCTCCCGAGAAGCTTGGTGGCCCGGGTGGGGCTGAGTTGAACCGGGTCAGAGGGACGAGCGCGTGATGGCGACATGTGGGTAAGATAAAACCGGATGCCGGTCTTTTGATCCGGAACCCCTTCCGACCGCGACCCGGCATCCCCAATGGAACCCCTGTCTGAGCGGGATGAAGATGAAACCCTCCCATTTTGGGCCGGATGCCTGGGAGCCCCTGGTGGAGGCATGGGAGGCCTTTCACAGGGGTGAGAGCGACGCCGTCCTGGAGGTCCACACCGACGACGGGGATTCCGAACCCCTGCCGGTCGCTGTCTTCTTCAGGAATCGGGAGAGCCTCAGACCTCCGGATCGTGAAGCTCTGGCCCGGGTCCGGGGCCGGGTTCTGGACGTGGGAGCCGGTGTAGGTGCCCTGAGCCTCCTTCTGCAGGAAGACGAGGTGCCCGTCACGGCGCTGGAGGTCATCCCCGGGGGGGCTGAGATCATGCGGGACCGAGGAGTCCGTGACGTTCGGGAGGGGCGTCTGGAGGACCTCTCCACCCTGGACCGGTTCGACACCATCCTCCTCCTCATGAACGGGACGGCCCTGGCCGGGACCCTGGAGGGACTGCCGGGTCTCCTGGAGATCCTGGAGGGGCTCCTGGCTCCCGGGGGCCAGATCCTGGTGGACTCCACGGAC
>CAZSDD010000035.1:0-11251 GCA_964605505.1 uncultured Gemmatimonadaceae bacterium
GTCAGTCCTGGTAGAGAAGGGCCAGGATCATGCCGAAGAGGAGGTGCTGCAGGAGCTCCTCCTCCTCGTCTCCCTGAAGGAGGACGGAAAGAAGGGGGATCTTTCCCTGGGGGGCAGCCGGGCCCGCCAGCCTCTCCAGGCCACCCCAGGGAATGAGGGCCCACTCCAGGGCACCGTAGATGCTCCCCCGCAGGAGTCCGGGCCCGGGCACTCTGGGCTCCACCACGGCGGCGTAGAGGAGGCCCCTGCCTGCTCCCGAGAGGAGGGCATCGGTGAGCTCCTCCTCCAGGAACGAGGCCTCCGCGGGAGAGAGGAGCGGTCGGATGAGCCCTGTGAGGAATGCGGCGGCGGCACCGGCGGCGGCCGCCTTTCCCATGCGAAATATTCCGGGCCGTCGGCTACCGGGCCAGAGGGAGAGGAGCCGGGTGAGAAAAGTCCCTGCGCCCACTGTCAGGACGGCCTCCATGAGTTGCCTGGACGCTTCATCCAGGGAGCCGGCGTTCCTCTTGACCGCCGCCGGGGGCACCGTTCTCCTGTGCTTGCCCCTGTGCCTACCCCTTCCCCGGCCAGTAGCCGGGCCGCGATTCCGAGCAGATTCCAGGGCGAAGCCCATGCGGTACCAGATGTCCTCGTTATTCTGCATCTTCTTGGGAGCCTGTCCGATTCTCGGGGGTAACGGATACCCGGGGAAGGGCTCCGGGGGCCTTGCGGCTCCCGATCCGCTCGACGTTGAGAATCTCTACGGTGATGTGCATGGATCGGTTTGACAAGATCTTCCGGATGCCGGGGGCTTTTCGACCCCTCCTCCAGGGGCTTCTTCTGGGCCTCGTCGCCACCCTCCCGCCCGGAGAGGCCGGAGGGCAGCTTGCCCCCGACGAGTCCTGGCATACCCTGGAAACCGCCCATTTCAGAGTCACATACCCCGAAGGCCTGGAAGGGTTGGCCCGGCGAGCCGGAGATCGGGCTGAGAGGGCCTGGAGGCTCCTGGAGGAGCGCTTCGTGGAGGGGCCCTCCGGAAAAGTGGACCTGGTCCTGACCGACCACGCCGATATCTCCAACGGCTTCAGCAACGTTTTTCCATCGAACCGTATCGTCATCTTCGCTCCACCGCCCCTGGACGGCTATTCCCTGAGCCACATGGATGAGTGGATGGAGCTCGTGGTGACCCACGAATTGGTCCACGTCTTTCATCACGACCTGACCCGGGGGCTGGGAACCGCCGTCCGGACCATTTTCGGGCGCCTCCCTGCATCCTGGCCCTCCTTTCCGGGGGCCGCCACCCCCGGATGGGCCGTAGAGGGCATCGCCACCTACTATGAATCCGCTCTGACCCACGCCGGGCGGGTCCGGGGCAGCTTCCATGAGATGGTGCTCCGGACGGCTGTGCTGGAGGGGGCCTTCGAGTCCCTGAACCAGGTATCCGGAGAGTCCCCCGCCTGGCCCGGAGGGCAGCGCTACTACGTCTACGGCTCCCTCTTCCTGAACCACCTTCTGGAGAAGCACGGGGAGGAGGCCATGGGGCGCTTCGCTGAGGCCGTGGCCGGCCAATGGGTGCCCTACCGACTGGACGCGGCGGCCCGGGAGGCCTTCGGCGAGTCCTTCACCTCGGCGTGGAAGGCCTGGCGAGAAGAGTTGGAAGCCCGGTACCGGGAGATGGAGAGAAACCTCGCCGCCCGTGCGCCTCTGACCGCGCCCGAAATGCTGACAGGGGAAGGCCAGTACGCCTTGAATCCGGCCCCCTCGCCCCGGGAAGACCGGGTGGCCTATGCCCGGTTTGACGCCCGAAGCGACCTGCAGGTCCGGATCATGAGCCTTGACGGAACGGACTCCAGGAAGCTAGTCCGGACCAACAGCCTGGCGGATCTGGCCTGGACGCCCGGAGGCCGCCTTCTCTTTTCGCAGCTGGAATTCACCGATCCCTATCGGGTCCGCGGAGATCTCTACCTGGCGGATATGGAGGGGCGGGTCACCCGTCTCACCGAGGGCAGACGGTTGAGTCACCCCCATGTGGAACCGGGGGCGGATGTGGCTGTGGCTGTGCAGGAAGGGAGGGGGACCAACCGGCTGGTCCTGGTGGAGCTGAAGACGGGCCGGATCCGACCCCTGACGGATTTCGATCCCCTGACCCATTGGGCCTACCCCCGCTGGTCGCCGGATGGCCGCTGGATTGCCGTTGCACGATGGCGGGCGGGAGCCTACTACGACATCGTCCTTCTGGGCCGGGACGGTGGGCCGGTCCGGCAGATCACCCATGATCGGGCCGTGGACATCTCCCCAGCCTGGAGCCCTGATGGGAAATGGCTCCTCTGGTCCTCGGACCGGAGCGGCATCCCGAATCTCTACGCGGTGGAGGTGGAGGCGGGAACCGGAGTTCCGGGCCCCCGGCGCCAGATCACCAACGTCCTGGGGGGTGTGGCGTATCCAAGCGTGGCTCCCGGGGGCCGCTGGATCTACCACTCGGGTTATCATCATGACGGGTGGCACGTCCAGCGCATTCGCATGGATCCGTCGGAATGGTTCGACCCCCATCCTCCGAAACCGGGATATTCTGCGGAGGTTCATCCGGAGCGCTTCCTGGAAGAGGTGGAGGGAAACAGCTCTTCCTACAGCCCGTTTCCGACCCTGAGGCCCACGTACTGGAGCCCGGCCTACCGCCCGGGGGACCAGGCCGGGGACGTCCAGGTCCTGGAGCCTGCGTTTGGCCTGTCCACCACGGGAAGGGACCTGGTGGGCCGGCACAGCTACCAGCTTCAGGCCCTGCTTTCCCGGGGACCGGCCACCTTCAACGGAGGCGCTTCCTACGCCTTTGCCGGCTTGGGAACTCCGGTCCTCACGGGTTCCGCAGTCCAGACGTACGATGCCGACGGGCCCTTCCTGGCGCCGGACGACAGCGGCGAACGCCTTTTCGTGATGGAGCGGGAGCGGAGCCTGGCCATGGGGCTCACCTTCACCCGCCGGCGCTCCAGGACTTTGACCTCCCTCGGCCTCTCCGGCAGTCATATCTGGGAAGCAAGGTCCCTTCTGGACAACCGGCTCCGGGAGAGTCGTGACTACCGGCTGACCCGGCCCGATGTGCGGCTGGCCCAGGGGCGGGTGGCCCTGACTTTCGGAACAGCCCGCAGGCATCCCTTCTCCATCAGCCCCGAAGACGGCATCGGGCTCTTTCTCCGTGGACGGGGCCGGAGGGAGCTTGCCCTGGCCGATTCCCTTCGAGGCGCCGAGGGAGAGGACCGGTCGTACCGGGACCTGGCGGGGCAGCTCACCCTCTACAAGTCCCTTCCGTTACCCGGATTCGGGAATCACGTTCTGGCTTTTCGGGGCAGTGGCGGGGTGGCCTGGGGGCCCGGGGCCGACGCCTTCCATTTCGAACTGGGGGGGGCCTCCGGCGGGAACGGGCCAATAAGTATGCTGAGATTGGGAGAAGGCCTCCTGCTTCCCCTCCGGGGATATGCCACGGCGAGGCGGTACGGACGGTATGCCTGGTCCACCACGGCGGAGTATCGCTTTCCTCTCTGGTTCATCAACGGAGGACCCGGCCTGATTCCCCTTCACCTGGACTGGCTCAGCGGGGCCCTGTTCATGGACTCGGGAAATGCCTGGGGTCCGGATCTGGCCCTCAACGGTTACGAAAACCCCGCACGGGATGTCCTGGCTTCGGTGGGAGGGGAACTGACCCTGCGGCTCCTGCCCTTCTGGTATGGCAATCTCGAGCTCAGGGCCGGGGCCGCGGTGCCCCTGGTGGAAGGGGATGGCCCTCGGTTCTACCTGCGCCTCGGCCCCGCTTTCTGACGAGAGGTGGAATCTGATGAGAGGTGGAAGGGGGGATCGTCTCTCCTGGAAATAAGGGTTGACCACAACATCTAGTATCCCTAGCTTTCAAGTACCGCAAGATTTTGTATGCTCTGAGGTTTTATCCACATAGATCCCCGCCGGCGAGAGGGGTTTTCGTCGGTTTTCCACGCTTCCGCCCAGAGTTTTCCACCCTCTGTCCACAGCCATGCAGGGAGAACAGAGCCCATGACCCGTGTTGCCCCCTCCTCCAGGGAGCCCTTCATCTTTGACGATCGGCTTCCGGAAGGTCTCCCCGTTCCGGAGCTCACCGAGAATGCCCGCATCGTCCTGGCCAAGAGGTACCTGAAGAAGGACGAAACGGGGGAGCCTGTGGAGGAGCCGGAAGTCATGTTCTGGCGTGTAGCCTATACGATTGCCAGAGAGGACGGGGAGTACGGCGCTTCGGAAGCGGCGGTGGAGGAGGTGGCCCGACAGTTCTACGACCTCATGATCAACGGGAAGTTCGAACCGAACTCTCCCACCCTCATGAACGCCGGCCGGCCATTGGGTCAGCTCTCGGCCTGCTTCGTCCTGCCCGTGGACGACTCCCTGTCCAATGGAAAGAGCGGTATCTACGATACGCTGAAGTCCATGGCCCTGGTGCATCAGTCCGGGGGCGGAACCGGGTTCTCCTTCTCCCGCCTCCGCCCCACGGGTGATACGGTGAACTCCACCATGGGCGTTGCTTCCGGCCCCGTGTCCTTCATGACCCTCTACGATTCCTCCACCGAGGTGGTGAAGCAGGGGGGGACCCGTCGGGGGGCCAACATGGGGATCCTGCGGGTGGATCATCCGGACATCCGGGAGTTCATCTCCTGCAAGGACGACACCTCCAGGATCACCAACTTCAATATCTCCGTGGCCGTCACCGACGCCTTCATGGAGGCGGTGGAGAAGGGGGAGCCCTACGATCTCCTGAGCCCACGGACCCGGGAGGTGTTGGGGCAGGAGAACGCCCGGGAGATCTTCGACATGATCGTCCAGGGGGCGTGGAGGACCGGGGAACCCGGCGTGTTCTTCATCGACCGGGCGAACGAGTTCAACCCGGTGCCCCACCTGGGGAGCTACGAGGCGACGAATCCATGCGTCACCGGTGACACCTGGGTCCACACCACCCGGGGGCCCCGGCAGGTCCGGGAACTCATCGGGGTGCCCTTCGAGGCGAGGATCCGGGGCGCCGAGTATCGGTCCGGGGAGGAAGGGTTCTTCTCCACCGGTCGGAAGAAGGTGTACAGGCTGAGGACGGCGGAGGGGTACGAGCTTCGGGCCACGGAGGACCATCCTATCCGCCGGGGAGCGGTCCGAGCCCGGTATCGAATCCAGGAGGAGTGGTGTCCTGTCAGGGAACTGAACGAGGGGGACTGGGTCCTGCTGGATGACCATCGCGCCCATCAGGCCTGGGAGGGGTTGGGGACCCGGGAGGAGGGGTACCTCCTGGGACTCCTCCTGGGGGACGGCACCCTCAAGCAGGATGCGGCGGTCCTCTCGGTCTGGGAACCCGCCGCGGTGGTGAATGGAGATCCGGAGGCGGTGCGGTCGGGAATCCGGGCCGTCATGGCCGAAGGGGAGCGCTGTGCTCGCACCCTTCCCCACAGGACAGACTTCCAGGGATGGACGTCCGTTCCCGGGCGGGGTGAGTATCGCATGAAGCTCTCTGCTATCCGGGATCTGGCCCTCTCCCTGGGAATGGGAGAGGGGGAGAAGAGGAAGGAGGTGACCCCTCGGATGGAGAAGGGCTCCAGTGAGTTCTACCGGGGCCTCCTCCGGGGCCTCTTCGACGCTGACGGATCGGTGCAGGGAAGCCAGGACAGGGGGGTGAGCGTCCGGCTGGCCCAATCGGACCTTCCCATGTTGAAGGCCGTGCAGCGCATGCTGCTGCGCCTGGGGATCGTCTCGAAGGTGTACCGGAACCGACGGGACGCCGGGTCCTCCTTTCTCCCTGATGGGAAGGGTGGCCGGGCCCGTTACTCCACCCTCCCTCAGCACGAGCTGGTCATCTCCAACGACAACCTCTTCGTCTTCAGGGACCTCATCGGGTTCGCGGACGAGAGGAAAGCAGGGCACCTGAATATCCTCCTGAACGCATACCAGCGGGAGCCGAATCGGGAGCGGTTCCTGGCTCGGGTGGCCTCCATCACCCCTGACGGTGAAGAGGAGGTCTATGACGTCCAGGTGCCAGGGGTGAACGCTTTCGATGCCAACGGGCTGGTGGTCCACAACTGCGGCGAGCAGCCCCTCCTCCCCTACGACGTCTGCAACCTTGGGAGCGTGAACCTGGGCCAGTTCGTCCGGGAGGATTTTGTCTGGGGAGAGGACCCCGCAGAGGGGGTGGACTGGGCCGCCCTGAGGCAGGTGATCCACCTCTCCACCCACTTCCTGGACAACGTCATCGACGCCAACCGCTACCCGTTGGACGAGATCACGGAGCTGGCCCAGCGCATTCGCCGAGTAGGGCTGGGGGTCATGGGATGGGCCGACATGCTCGTCCGCCTGGGAATCCCCTACAACAGCCACGAGGGTGTGGAGATGGGCCGCCGGGTCATGGAGTTCCTGAACGAAGAGGCCCGGGTGGCATCGGAGAAGCTGGCCGAGACCCGGGGCGTTTTTCCCGAGTGGGAGCTCTCCATCTGGGGGCCTGACGACAAGGCGGCCCGGAATGCCGACGGAGAGCGGATCCAGCCGGAGCGGAAGCTCAGAAACTGCAACCTCACCACCGTGGCCCCCACCGGGACCATCTCCATCTTCGCCGGGTGCTCCGGGGGGATCGAGCCCCTCTTCGCCGTGGCCTTCATGCGGAACCAGGCGGGCTCCGTCATGCCGGACGTGAATCCGGACTTCGTCCGTTTCGCACAAGACCAGGGCTGGTACTCGGAGGAGCTCATGGAGCGCATTGCTTCCGAAGGCCACATCCACTTCGAAGAGGTTCCGGAAGAGATCCAGCGGGTCTTCGTCACGGCCCACGATATCAGCCCCGAATGGCACGTCAGGATGCAGGGCGCCTTCCAGGAGCATACGGACTCGGCCATCTCCAAGACCACGAACTTTCCGCAGGAGGCCACCCGGGAGCACGTCCGGGAGATCTACGAGCTGGCCTTTCGACTCGGAGCGAAGGGCGTGACGGTCTACAGGGACGGCTCACGGCCCGAGCAGGTCCTCTCAACGGGAAAGACGGGAAAGGGAGCGGAATCGGAGGAAGCCGAGGCCCACAGGAGGGAGCTGGAACAGGAGGTGGCGGACGCCAGGGAAGAGAACCACAGGCTGCACGGAGAGCTGGAGAAGCTCCGGGCGGAGCTGGAGGACCGGGATCGGACAGCTGCGGCGGCCCGGCAGAAGCGACAGCGTCCTGCCATGCTCCGGGGCCGGACCATGAAGATGAACTCTCCCCTGGGCGACATCTACGTGACCATCAACGAAGACGACCGCGGACGCCCCTTCGAAGTCTTCTGCACCCTTGGAAAGGCCGGCGGCGCCGCCTTCGCCGATGCCGAGGCCATGGGACGACTCATGTCCCTGGCCCTCCGGTCCGGGGTGCCCATTTCTTCCATCCGGGACCAGCTCCGGGGCATCAGCTCGGACAGGGCTGTGGGAGTGGGCCCGAACAAGGTTCTGTCGGCTCCGGACGCCATCGGCCAGGCCATCGAGCGCTACCTGGAGGAGCAAGCCGGGATTCAGGAGGAGCTTCCCATGGATGCCCCGGCTGCCGCCGGAGCCAGGACCCGGGCTGCTCCGGCGCGCTATACCGGTACCCAGGAACACTTCATGGGAAGCTGCCCCGATTGCGGAGCCGGGCAGCTGGCCTACGAGGAAGGGTGTGTGAAGTGCCACATCTGCGGCTACAGCGAGTGTGGATGAGGTGACGGCCGGAAGGGGGGCCAGGTGCGGACCCGCACCTGGCCCTTTAGCTTCTTGCCATGAACAGATTCCTCGCCGTGAACAGATTCCTCACGATTCTCCTGGCGGCCCTGCTTCCTGGCGCATGTGATTCGAACGGAGAGCCCGGAGCACCCCTGACCATGTCCGGGGTGGACCGCCCGTCCTTCGACGGAGACGCGGCCCACGACCTGATCCGAAAGCAGGTGGCGTTCGGCCCCCGTGTACCGGGCCTGGACGGCCACGCCCGGCAGTTGGCCTGGATGGACTCCCTCCTTGGATCGCTGGCGGACACGGTGGAGCGGCAGCCCTTCACCTATGTGACCAGCCAGGGACACGAGTTGTACCTGACCAACCTCCTGGCTCGCTTTCGGCCCGAGGCGGAGCACCGAATCCTCCTTTTGACCCACTGGGACACCCGCCCCAGGTCTGATGAGGCGTCCTCGATCCAGGACCGGGACATTCCGGTCCCGGGAGCGAACGATGGGGGTTCCGGCACTGCGGTCCTCCTGCACCTGGCCCAGCTTCTGGCCGGGGATCCCCCTCCCACCGGCGTGGACCTCCTCTTCACGGACGGGGAGGATTATGGACCGGATATCCAGGATATGCTGCTGGGAGCCAGGTACTTCGCGGCCGACCTGCCGGATCCCATTCCCTGGACCTACGGGCTGCTCCTGGACATGGTGGGGGACCTGGATCCCTCCTTTCCCATGGAAGCCTACTCCGTGGAGTACGCTCCGGCCCTGACCCAGCGCATCTGGAGGATAGCCGGGGAACTCGGCTACGGAGAGTTCTTTCCGGTGCGAGTGGGCCTGCGGATCATGGACGACCACGTTCCCCTGAACGAGGCGGGACTCCCTACCGTGAACCTCATCGATTTCGAGTTCGGACCGGGAAATCGTCTCTGGCACACCCCCCAGGACATCCCGGAAAACACCAGCCCTCTGACCCTGGAGATGGTGGGGGAGGTCGTAGCGGAGTTGATCTACCGGGGAGGCTGAAATGAGAGAAGAGAATGAATCCCGAAGCTGAATCCGTAAGAGTCGCGGTGGTCCAGGCTTCTCCCCTCTACTTCCGGAGGGAGGAGAGCGTGGAGAAGGTGGTCCGAATGACCAGGGAAGCGGGGGAGGCCGGAGCGGAGCTGGCCCTCTTCCCCGAAGCCTACGTCGGAGGATATCCCTGGGGCCTGGCCTTCGGCACCGCGGTGGGGGGTCGAAGCCCGGCCGGCCGCCGGACCTGGCAGCGCTACTGGGCCACGGCCATGGACGTTCCAGGCCCGGAGACGGAGGCTCTGGCCGAGGCGGCCAGGGATGCGGGGATCTACCTGGCGGTGGGAGTCATCGAGCGGGACAGCACCTACAGCCGAGGAACCCTCTTCTGCACCCTCCTCTATTTCGGACCCCAGGGAACCCTTCTGGGAAAGCACCGGAAGCTGAAGCCTACGGCCGCGGAGCGCCTCATCTGGGGAGAAGGGGACGGCAGCACCATGCCCGTGATCCCTGCCCCCTTCGGACGCTTCGGCGGGCTCATATGCTGGGAGAACTACATGCCCCTGGCCCGGATGGCCATGTACGGAAAGGGGCTGGAGATCTACCTGGCGCCCACGGCTGACGCCCGGGAGCGATGGCAGTCCACCCTCCAGCACATCGCCCTGGAGGGTCGGTGCTTCGTTCTGGGCTGCAACCAGTACGTAACCCGGGACATGTATCCTGCGGATCTGGAGATCGGGGAGGAGTTGGAGGGCTGGCCGGATACCCTTTGCAGGGGGGGAAGCGCCATCTACAGCCCCCTGGGAGATCTCCTGGCCGGTCCCCTCTGGGACAGGGAAGGGATCCTCTACGCCGACCTGGACATGGGAGAGGTGATCCGGGGCAAGTTCGATTTCGACGTTACCGGGCACTATGCGCGTCCCGACATCTTCCACTTCTGGTTGGATCAGGGCGAGCATCCTCCGGTGGAGCTGGATGAGGACTGACCCACATCCCTGGGACGGATGGGCTCCCTGGGCCATGGCGGCCCTGGCCCTCGGGCTGGGCCTCTCAATCTGGGCCTGGTTTCCCCCGGGAATCTGGCACGACGACGGCGTGTACGTTCTTATGGGAAGAGCGCTGGCTCACGGTGAGGGGCTTCGCTATTCCGGTGTGTCCGGAGCGTTCCTGGCGACCAAGTTCCCCCCCCTTTTTCCCCTCGCCCTGGCCTTGATCTGGTCCGTGGCCCCGGAATTCCCCGAAAACGCCGCTCTCCTGAGCGCGGCAAACCTCGTGTTCCTGGCGGTGGCGTCCGGGATCTTCGTCCTCTACAGCCGGAGGATCTTCCGACTTCCTCTTCCCTGGGTCCTGGGAGCCGCGGCCCTCGTGTGGCTCTCCCCCGCACTCTGGCGGGTGGCCATGGTTCCCCTCTCGGAGCCCCTCTTCATCTTGCTGTTTCTCCTGGCCCTCTGGGCCGGAGGACGGCTGGAACAGGGAGGGGGGTGGGGGTCCATGGCTATCTTCCTCCTTCTTGCGATGGCGGCCTTCCACACCCGGACCATCGGGGTGGTTCTGGTCCCGGGGATTTCGGGGGCCCTGGTTCTCCGGGGTCGGAGGCGGGATGGAACCCTGGTCTTTCTCCTGGGTGCCGTTCTCGCTCTCCCCTGGATCCTCTGGAGCCGTTGGGCGTCCAGCCGGATCCCGGAACCCCTCCTGGACACGCTGGGTCCCTACGGAAGCTGGCTGGCCGGCGAGATCCTACGCGGGCCTGGGCAGTACCTCTCCTTCCTCCCTGGCAATGCCCTCCACCTGGCGGGACGTTGCGTTTCCCTTCTACTCCCCGGTGTGGTGTCCCCTTTTCTCTGGATCGGGCTTCTCCTCCTGCCTGTCCTCTTTCTGGGACTCTGGACCATGGGCAAGCGGAGCCTCGCGACGCCACTCACGGTCGGGGGGTATGCCCTGGTCCTCCTCCTGTGGCCTTTCCAGGACGTCCGGCTCATGGTACCGCTCCTACCTCTCCTGGCCCTGGGGACGGTAACGGGATTCCGGACCCTTCTCTGCTCCGGGGCTCTCCCCCTGGGCACCCGAATTCCCGCGGTTACGGTGGGCATGGTTTGGGTCGTTGTCTTTCTTGTCGGTTCCATCTTTCGCCTGGCGACAGGATGGCCCGGGGAGGTCTACCATGTCCGCTCCGAAGCCCTGGTCCGGGCCGTGCGAACGATTCAGGAGAAGACGCCCCCGGAAGCCGTGGTGGGGGCCCCGGAGCTCTGGACGGGCATCCACCTCTTCAACGGCCGCCGGGTTTCACCCAGTGCCCGGTTCCTGCCTCTTTCCAAGACGGGGCCTGCATGGGGAACACCGGAACAGCAGTATCGGCTGTGGGTGGAGGCTGGTCTTACCCACATTCTGGTGGAGCACGGTGGCAGGGTGCATGGGGAAGCGTTGGACCGGTTGGATGCCCTGTGCCCTCCGGGATCGGTTCAGGTCCTGGACGTGAAGCCGGGTCAGGTCCTGGTAAAGCTGAACTGGGACCAGGAGTGTCGGGATCTCCTCATGCCGAAGGAATAGACGGTCCCGTCAGA
>CAZSDD010000035.1:11351-29269 GCA_964605505.1 uncultured Gemmatimonadaceae bacterium
GAGGTGTCCACGTCCTCTCCCTCCTCACCTTCCAGCAATACCTTTTCAATCTGCTGGTAGAGGAACTGCCTGGCTCTGGGATCCCTGGGATCCAGGCCGTAGTGGTTGATGAGCAGGGTCTGGTGCTGGAGCCATTCGGCCCAGCAATCCTGGCAGATCTCCTGGTGGATACGCTCTCCCAGGGCGTTTCGGAAGGGGGCCTTTTCGAGCTTGGGCGCGTCTTTTCTGCATCGGATGCACTGAATCGTATCCACTGAGGACCTCTGGAATCGTGGGGGTCGATCGGGTAAGGGAAATCCGACCCGAAACCTCACACGGATTCCCGAGCCCATCAAGGTTCCGGGTCCGGGGAACCGGTTCTCCGCCCACGGGTAGGCTGTTGCGACGCCGGGCGTCGGCAACCCTCCTTCCCGACTCACCACGGGTGGACGACCCATTCCGGCAAGGTTATTTTAATTGGCTTTCGAGGAAAAAAGCTCCGGAACGGCCCCCACCTTTCGGATAGGGTAAAGGGGCGTCGGAACGGAGGAAAAAGACCCAGGTTCTGGAAAGACGATGCTCACCAAGAAGCAGCTCAAGCACATCGAAAAGAGGCTCATGGACGAGCGGGCCAGGGCCCAGAAGGCCCTGGGCCTCTTCGACGAGATGGCAAAGGCCGACAGGGAGTCGGGAGACTCTGCGCTCTCTGCCTACACCGACCACATGGCTGATCAGGGAACCGAAGCCATGGAGCGGGAGAAGGCCGCCCTCTTCGCCACCAAGGAGGGCCGGTACCTCTATCGTATCGAAGAGGCCCTCCGGCGTCTTTACAACGATCCGGAGAACTTCGGAAAGTGCCACACCTGTGGCGCCGATGTGGGGTACGAACGATTGGATGCCCTGCCCCACGCCCGGTATTGCATCGACTGCAAGGTAAAAGAGGAGGACGCCGCCTGAGGGCCGGCTTCCCGGACGCCCCTCACTGGAAGGGCGGGACCCGGCTCCTGGCAGGGTCCCGCCCTTCTGTTTTCCAGATTCGGCGCGCCGGCACGGCCGGATCTCACACCTGGGACCCGCTCCTGTCCAGGAGGTTCAGAATGCCCTCTCCCAGGATGTCCGCCTGCCATCGGCGGAGGCCCGGGACTTCATTCAGCTCCGTCTGGTTGGACGGGGCCTGCCGGACGATCTCCATGATCTGGGCATTGGAGAGGAGGACTCCCCGGTCCAGCTTCAGAGCCCGGGCCTCCTCCGTTCGCAGATCCCGGATCCGATTGGCCAGGGCTTCCTCCTCAGGTGTGGGCCGGCCCGGACCGTTGCTCCGGTAACGGGGATAGGGAAGCAGAGCGTCTTCCGGCAAGGTGTCGACCCGTTGGAGACGGGCCAGGAGGTCCGCTCCCTCCTGCTCGGCCAGTCGGGGGGAGATCCCCTTCATCCCGGATAGCTCCTCCACGGAGGAGGGCCTTTCCACTACCACCGAGAAGAGGACGCTGTCCCCGACGATACGGAAGGGGGCCCGGTCCCGGTCCCTGGCGATCTCGTCTCGCCAGGTCATGGCTTCCCTCAGGGCAGTGACGGCGCGTGGGGTCAGCTCCCGAGCTCCCTTGACCCGCAAAACGGGGTCCGAGTCGTCTTCTTCCCAACGAATGCCTTCCAGCAATTCGAATTCCTCCCGGGCCCATGCCAGGCGTCCCTTCTCGTCCAGCTTCTTCCGGAGAAGGTCCGCCAGTGCCATGAGGTGCCGGGTGTCGGCGGCGGCGTAGGCGAGCATGCCCTTCGGGAGGGGGCGTTGAGCCCAATCCGCCCGTTGATGCTTTTTCGAGAGATCGACGCCCAGGTGCTCCTCCAGAAGGGAAGCCAGGCCGATGGCCTGCGCCCCCAGGAGGGAAGCGGCCGTCTGGGTGTCGAAGAGGCCCTGGAGGTGGATGTCCAGGTCCCGGTCCAGGAGGCGGATGTCGAAATCGGCTCCGTGCATGATCACCTGGATTTCCGGGTCCTCCAGGAGTGGCTTGAGGGTTTCTCTCAGGTCCAATGCCAGAGGGTCCAGGAGATGCGTTCCCTCCTGGGTGGAGAGTTGGACCAGGCAGAGCTGGTCCGAGAAGCGGTGAAATCCTGCGGCTTCCAGATCGAGGGCGATCCTCCGCACTCCCTGAAGGGATTGCGTTAGGCGGGCAAGTCCTTCCTCGGTATCGATCAGTTCATAGCTCATGGGCATCCCGTACTCGCCTGGGCACTTCGGGTTCCAAGGGGTGTCTTCGCTGCCCTGGCGGCGATCCGCCTGGGCCCGGGTCATCATCATTCCTTCTCGGGCCTTCAGTGGGACTCGTCCTTCTCACGGAACCCGAGAGTCAACCAAGGTTATCTTATTTCCAACGGGGCGCCAGGCGAGAAGCCCGCCGACTGGCCGCCCACCCCGGTCCGTCCGGATCCACTTTCCTCCTATTCGGGTTCTCACTCTCTCATGCCCCGTACAAAGATCGTTGCCACGCTTGGTCCGGCCTCTTCAGATCCCCAGATCCTCCGGAAGATGGTGGAGGCCGGTATGGACCTGGCCCGGATCAACCTCTCCCACGGGCATCAGGGGAGCCACCGGGCCAGGGTCGAAACCCTGAGGGATGCCGCGGACGCCGTGGGGCGGCCCGTGCCCATCCTGATGGATCTCCAGGGGCCCAAGATCAGAGTAGGAGACCTGAAGGCGCCCATGCTCCTTTCCATGGGGCAACGGGTGGTCCTGGCGCCGGCGGGTGAGGCTATGGAGGGAGAAATTCCCACCACCTATTCAGACCTGGCTCAGGATCTGAAGCCGGGGAACTGGGTCCTCATGGATGACGGGAATCTGGAGCTCATCTGCCGAAGCACCCGGGGGAACCGGGCGGAGCTGGAGGTGATCCGGGGTGGGATCCTGCATCCCAGAAAGGGGATCAACCTCCCCAGGGTGGAGGTCAGCGAGCCTTCCCTCACGGCCAAGGATCTGGAAGATCTGGACGTTGCCATGGAGTTGGGGGCCGAATTCATCGGCCTCTCCTTTGTCCGAAAGCCCCAGGACGTGGTGGATCTCAAGAACCGGGTCGGAGCACGGGCCAAGGTCGTGGCCAAGATCGAGAAGGCCGAGGCCCTGGACACCCTCCAGGAGATCCTGGAGGTCGCCGATGCCGTCATGGTGGCCCGGGGCGATCTCGGGGTGGAGCTTCCCTTCGAGAAGGTTCCCCTCATTCAGAAGCGGGTCATCCAGCTGGCCAACTTCCACGCCCGCCCCGTCATCACCGCCACCCAGATGCTGGAGTCCATGGTGGAGGGAACCCGTCCCACCCGGGCTGAAGCTTCGGACGTGGCCAACGCCATTCTGGACGGTACGGGATCCGTCATGCTTTCGGGGGAGACGGCCGTGGGAAGGAATCCCCTCAAAGCGGTGGAAGCTCTGGTGAGCATCGCCGAAGAGGTGGACCGGAGTGGAGCCATGGCTAGGGGCCCCCACTATCTCCCCATGGACCAGATCCCCGTCCGCTCCGGCGCCTCTGTTCGCGAGCACGCCGTGGCTTCTGCTTCGGTGGAGTCGGCCAGGAGCCTCGGCGCCTCGGCCATCATCGCTCTGACCCGGAGCGGATTCACAGCCCAACTGGTGGCCAGCTACAAGCCTCCGGTACCCATTTTCGCCGTCTGCACGGAACCTCTGGTGTACCGGCAGCTTCAGGCCGTCTGGGGGGTCTGTCCCATTCTGGCCGCCGACGGTGAAGTCAGCTACGACAGTCTCTTTCCCAGAGGAAGGGAGGCAGTCCTGGACGCTGGGGCCGGAGAGGCTGGAGGCACGGTGGTCGTGACAGCAGGTTACCCCTTCCATACACCGGGCTCCACCAATACCATGCGGGTGGAGCGGATCTGATCTTCTCGACGGTGGAAACGCGGTTCGCCTCATCCCGGGACAAGCATCTGACGTGAAACTCACCTTTCTGGGCACCGGAACTTCCTTCGGGATCCCGGTCATCGGGTGCCGCTGCGCCACCTGCACTTCTTCCGATCCCAGGGACAAGCGCACCCGCCATGGGGCGCTCCTGGAATTCGAGGAAGGCCGGGTTCTGGTGGACGCACCTCCTGAGCTTCGGCTCCAGCTGGTTCGGGAGGGGGTGGATCTCATCGACGCCGTCTGGCTCACCCACCTCCACGCGGATCATCTCCACGGGGCCGACGATCTTCGGATCTTCAGGTTCCGCTCCCAGAAGGACATGCCGGTCTTCTGTCCCGAGGGAAGCCATTTCGAGCTCCTTCGCCGGTTCCCCTATGTTTTCGACGAGACGATCCAGGCGCCGCCCGGTAGCACCATTCCGCGTCTGTGCCTCACCGGATACCGGTCCCTGGAGCCCGTGTCCATCCTGGGACACAGCTTCACCCCTCTGCCGGTGCCCCACGGGCCGATCACCGTCTACGGATTCCGGGTAGGGGATCTGGGCTACATCACCGATGGCAAGCGGCTTCCCGCCGAAACGGTGGAGGCACTCCGGGGGGTACGGACCCTGGTCTTGAACGCCCTCTGGTGGGGGAGCCCCCACCCCACCCACTTCAATGTGGAAGAAGCCCTGACCGCCGTCGAAGCTGTGGGTCCGGAGCGGACCTATCTCATTCACATGACCCACCGGCTCCGTCACCGGGATCTTTTGAAAAGCCTCCCTTCGGGAGTGGAGCCCGCCTATGACGGCTTGAAGATCGACGTGGGACGGGGGCACGGCGGCGGAGGGCCCACCGGTATCTCTGACGAATCAACCCATCAGGAGTGATCGCAGCCATGACTCTGGTTTCTTTGGACTTCACCAACATGATGACACCCGGCCTGGAAACGCGGGGGGTGGATCCTCAGGCCCTGGACGGGGACCTGGCCAGGGCCTTCAGGGAAGCCCATGAGGACGTGCAGTCGCGCCGCAACTCCGGCGAGATGGGTTTCTTCTCCCTTCCCGAGGCCCGGGAGATGGCCCGGGCCGTGCAGGACCTGGCTGATTCCTTTGGCCAGTGGTTCGAAAACATCGTCATTCTGGGGATCGGCGGCTCCGCCCTGGGGACCATCACCCTTCGGGATGCCCTCCTCGGGCCCTATTGGAACGAGTTGGACGAGGAGGCCCGGGATCATTATCCCCGTCTCTACGTCCTGGACAATGTGGATCCCCGTGGGGTGGCCGGCCTCCTGGACCGGCTGGATCTTCGGAGAACCCTGTTCAACGTGGTCAGCAAATCCGGCTCCACGGCGGAGACCATGTCCCAGTACCTGGTGGTGGAGGAGCGTTTGAAGCGCCTGCTGGGAGACGAGGCGGCTCGTGGCCACTTTCTCTTCACCACCGATCCCGAATCCGGAGTCCTCCGGAAGATCGCCGACCAGGAGGGGATTCCGACGCTGGAAGTCCCTCCCAACGTGGGGGGGCGTTTTTCCGTGCTTTCAGCCGTGGGGCTTCTGCCCGCGGCGGTGGTGGGGGTCGATATCGAGGAGCTTCTGGAGGGAGCCCGGAAGATGGTCCGGAAGTGTGACACCCCTGTGCTGAAGGACAATCCCGCGGGGATTGTGGCCACGTTGCTCCACAACGCCGACCGGGCCCACGGCCTTCCAATCCACGTTCTCATGCCCTATTCGGATCGCCTTCGGTCCTTCGCCGCCTGGTTCCAGCAGCTCTGGGCCGAATCCCTGGGAAAGGCCCGGGATCGGGAAGGGAACGTGGTGAACCGGGGGCCCACCCCCCTGCCTGCCCTGGGAGCCACGGACCAGCACTCCCTCCTCCAGCTGCTCATGGAAGGGCCCCGGGACAAGGTGGTCCTGTTCATGGGAGTGGACGGTGTGGACGATCCGGTGGAGATTCCCCGTATCCGGCAGGAGTTCTCGGCCCTGAGCTACCTGGGCGGCCACTCCATGGCGGAGCTCCTCGACACGGAACGCCGGGCCACCATGGAAGCCCTTCGGCAACAGGATCGGCCGAGTCTGGCGGTGGAGGTGGAGACCCTTTCTCCCCGATCTCTGGGAGAGTTGTTCATGCTTTTCCAGATCGCCACGGTGTATGCAGGATCCCTCTACGGAGTGAATCCCCTGGACCAGCCGGGGGTCGAGCTGGGCAAGCGGCTCACCTATGGGCTCCTGGGCAGGGAAGGGTTCGAAAAACCGGAGCTCGGGACCGGAGGGGTTTCCTGGCGGGTATAAGGCAGAGATGATTATCTTGAGATTCCCACTCCAAGGAGAGCGAGATGCGTGATCGCGAGGATGTGCCCCATATCATCATTGAACGGGAGAGCGGCGGGAGCCTCGGTTCCTTCGTCCTGGGTGCTCTGGTGGGGGCCGGCCTGGCCCTCCTTTTCGCGCCCCAGAGCGGGGAAGAAACCCAGGAAGAGATCAAGGCCCGAGCCGGGAAGCTGAAGGACGCGGCCCAGGATCGTGTCCGGGATGCCCAGGAGCATCTGGAGCATCGCATGACAGAGGCCAGGGAGAACGTCCGGAACCGCGTGGAAGGAGTGAAGGATGCTGTGGAGTCGGGCCGGCACGCCGCCCTGGAAGCCCGGGATGACCTGGAGAAGAAGCTGGAGAGATCCAAGTCCGCCTATCGGGCCGGCATCGAGGCGGCCCGGGAAACCGCCGCGGAAGAGAAGGCCACCGACGAGGCCCGGGACGCCGACGAGGATTGACAGCCCGAGCAAGGCGGAGGCCTCTGCCGGTGAGTTCTGAGCCTTCGTGACGAAAGCTCCCCGTCTCCTGTCCTACGCACCCCCGGAACCGAGCCGCCTGGCTCGGTTCCGGGAGTTTTTGATGCGGGTGGGATCCAAAGCCCTGGAAGACAACATCTTCTTCATGGCCGGGGCCATCACCTTCAACTTCCTGGTTGCCCTGGTCCCCCTTCTCCTGCTTTTTGTCGGGATCTCGGGGTTCATCCTCTCGTCCCGGTTCCCGGATCCCGCCTCCGCCCTGATTTCCATCCTGTTGGAGAACCTGCCGGCAGTCGAGGGGATGGGAGACCTGGTTGCCGGAGTGGAGAGGATCATCGAGGCCCTGTTGGCTGACCGGGCTTCCTACAGCCTGGTAGGCTTCCTGATCTTCCTCTGGATCTCCACCCGCCTGGTGGGCACCCTCCGGACCGTCCTCCGGGAGGTGTTCGATTTTCCCCTTGGAAGGGGCATCATCCAGGGCAAGATCTTCGACGGCTTCATGGTGGTGGTGGGGGGGCTTCTCTTCGTCCTGAACCTGAGCATCACCGTCGTGGTTCGGGCTGTGGAGAATTTCGGCCTGGACCTCATGGGTCTCCAGGGTGGAGGACCCGCCTTCATCCGGCAATTCTCGGCTCAGATCCTGGCCTTCGGCTCCATCTGGGTCCTCTTCATTCTGGTCTACCGTTACCTTCCACCGCGCCGGATTCCCATGCGGACCGCCGTGGTCGCCGCCACCTTTACCGGCATCCTCTTCGAGGTGTCCAAGTTCGTCTTCTCGTGGTACGTGACCTCCATGGCGGACTTCCGGTCCGCCTATGGCGGGCTCACCTCGGCGGCGGTCCTCTTTTTCTGGATCTATTACGGCGCCATAGTGTTTATTCTCGGGGGGGAAGTGGCCCAGATCTACAATATCCACCGGACACGTAGAATCCATGCGGCCGCCCCCGTCCCGGGGGGAAACGAATGACGCGCTCGACTCGTTCCCTCCTGTTTGTTTTTCGGCTTCAGGAGGATCCCATTGGGTGAGGACGGGAAGAAGGTCGTGGCCACCAACCGGAAGGCCCGGCATGAATACGAGATTCTGGATACCTTCGAGGCGGGTCTCGTGCTCAGGGGCCCGGAGGTGAAGTCCCTTCGGGATGGGAAGGTGGGTTTCCAGGACGCTTTTGCCCGGCTGGAGAGGGGAGAGGTCTGGCTCTACAGCCTCCACATCTCGCCCTATGAGCAGGCCGGGCGGGAAAACGAGGACCCCCTCCGGACCCGGAAGCTCCTTCTGCACAAACACGAGATTCGTCGCCTGGCGGGTCAGGTTGAAGAGAAGGGGCTGACGCTCATCCCCCTCCAGATCTACTTTCGCAGGGGCTATGCCAAGGTCACCGTGGCCCTGGCCAAGGGCCGGAAACTCTATGACAAGCGGGAAAAGCTGAAGCGGAAGACCCAGGACGAGGAAGCTCGAAGAGCCATGGAGAGACATGGATAGGGTCCGGATGTGGGTTTTCGTGGCCTTCTTCATTTCGGTTTGCCCATTCCGGATGGGGGCCCAGGAGGAGTTGCGGGTGGAGCGAAGCTCCGGAGCCGCCGCCTCGGCCATCCCTCTGGTAACCCAGGAAGGGTTCGCCGCCTTCAGCGCCCGGGCCCTGGAGGAATTGGGCTGGGAGGTGGTGGCGTCCCAGGACGGCATCCAGGCCACCTTCGCCGGTGGGGGGCCCTCCGTGGAAATCGTCTCCGGATCCCCGTACCTCCGGTGGGGATCAGACGTGGTGCATCTCGCAGAGGCTCCGTATCGGAAAGAAGGCCGGCTCCATCTCCCGGTTCAGTTCCTGGTGGACTTCCTCCCCTGGAAGCTTCCGGAGTTCTTCCACTATGAGCCTGGATCCCTGGTTCTCCAGGTCCTGGATGCGGCGGAGGGGGAGCATGGAGGATCGGAGACAAGGACCGGAAATGCAGTGGACCCCACCCGTGTCGTTGTCATCGATCCGGGGCACGGGGGGCGGGACCCGGGTTCCCGGGGCAGGGGAGGAACGCAGGAGAAGGACCTGGTCCTGGGTATCGGGCAGGAGCTGGCCCGCATCCTTCGGGATGTGGAGAACGTGGAGGTCCATCTCACCCGGGATACCGATGTCCTGGTGCCCATCTGGCAGCGGGGGGAACGGGCCACGAGCTGGAAGGGAAATCGTCACGGGATCTTCATCTCGATCCATGCCAACGCCCTCCCGGATTCCAGGGCCACCCGCGGGTTCGAGACCTATTTCCTCTCCGAGGCCCGTACCGAACATGAGCGCCGGGTAGCGGCCCTCGAGAACGCCGCCATGGAGTACGAAGAGGAGCCGGATCAGCACCGGAGCGGGGATCCTGACCTGAGCTTCATTCTGTCGGAGCTCAGAAACCTGGACCACGCGCACTGGTCGTCCCTCCTGGCGGAGATCGTCCAGGAAGAGCTCCAGGAGGTTCACCCTGGACCGAACCGCGGGGTGAAGCAGGCTCCTTTCGCCGTCATCACCAACAGCCTCATGCCGGCGATCCTGGTTGAGGTGGGTTTTCTCTCCCATGGAGAGGAAGAGCGGCTGCTGACCGGGCAAGCCTTTCAGCGTGATGTGGCCAGAGCCGTGAGCCGTGCCGTCCAGGAGTTCTTCCGGCGTTATCCCCCCGGGGGGGAGTGGGGGTCGGAGAGATGAGCATGGGGCGCCGGGGGACGGAGACCGTCCGCAGCTTGGCTGGGGGAGCGACCTTCTTTTTTCGGCCGCTTCTCCTGGTCGGGCTCCTCATGGTCCCCCCGGCTTTGCCGGCCCATGGCCGGGTCCAGGATCCGACCCTTCAGGATCACGCCCTTCGGTTTGCACAGGCCTGGGTGAACTCGGAGGTGGAGCGCCTGGAAGGAATGATGGAGCCGTCCGGGGTCCGCCTTCAACTCGAGGGCGGGCACAACCTTTCCGTTGCCCCACACCAGGCGAAAGCCGCCATCACCAGCTTCATGAGGCGATACGCAGGTGGAGAAGCGGAGTTGTCCCGCGTATCCCGGGCGGAAGGGGATCCACGCTCCGGATTCGCCGAGTTCCGGTGGGCTTGTGGGGTCGCAGGGCTCCGGACTCCTGTCGTATTCACGCTCTTCGTTGCCTTCAACCGGGCCGGCGCGGGATGGATCGTTACCGAGATCCGGGTCCTTTCCTGATGCCCCCAACCCGTTCCTGCACGGTCCTCGACAACCCACAGCCTCGCAATCCATGACTTTTCGCATCTTCAACACCCTCTCCCGCACCCTGGAGGACTTCCGGCCCCAGACGCCGGGAAAGGCCCTTGTCTACGGGTGTGGGCCCACCATCTACGACTTTCCCCACATCGGAAACTTCCGGACTTTCATGGTCTTTGACCTCCTGCACCGGTACCTGGAATGGACCGGGCTGGACGTCCGGTTCGTCACGAACCTGACGGACGTGGATGACAAGGTCATCCGGGGTGCCGGAGAGGCTGGGGTCACGATCCAGGAGTACACGGCTCCTTTTGGAGAGGCCTTCCTGGCGGACCTTCAGGTCCTGGGCGTCCGGCCGGCGGACCACTATCCCAGGGCCACGGATTACGTGGGCCGCATGGTGGGGTTCGTGAAGAAGCTGGAAGAGAAGGGCCTCGCCTACCAGGCCGAGGACGGCTCCGTCTTTTTTTCCATCGGGGCCTTTCCGGGCTACGGGAAGCTTTCCCGCATCGATCCGGAAAAGATCCGCCCCGGGGCCCGGGTGGCCAACGACGACTATGGAAAGGAAGATGTCCGTGACTTCGCCCTCTGGAAGGCAGCCAAACCCGAGGACGAGAAGACGGGGGCGGCCTGGGACTCTCCCTGGGGACGGGGGCGGCCGGGATGGCACCTGGAATGCTCCGTCATGAGCATCGCCGAGCTGGGAGAGACCCTGGACATCCACCTGGGAGGGGAGGACCTGATCTTCCCCCACCACGAAGACGAGATCGCCCAATCCGAAGGCGCCACGGGAAAGCCCTTTGTCCGGTACTGGATGCATGTGAAGCACCTTCTTCTGGAGGGGAAGAAGATGTCCAAGTCCCTGGGGAACACTCTTTCCATCGGGGACCTGTTGCGGAAGGGTTTCGAGCCCGCTGCCATTCGCCACCAGCTTCTCAGCGCACAGTACCGCCGTGAGTTGAACTTCACCATGGCAGGATTGGAAGGCTCAGCCAGGGCCGTGCAGCGGCTCCTGGATTTCCAGGCCCGGCTGGAGGAAACCCGGGAGAGGGAGGACGTGGAGACCCGCATCGGGGATATCTCGAGGCAGGCCATGGAACGGTTCCGGGGCGGGTTGGAGGACGATCTGAACTCTGCGGAGGCGCTGGCGGCCCTCTTCATCTTCCTGAACGAGGTCAACGCCGAGCTGGACCGGGTGGGAGGGGATCTGTCGCCCCGGGACCGGGAGACGGCCCTGGAGACCCTCTCCTCCATGGATCAGGTCCTGGGTCTGTTGGAGCTGGCCGGTGGCACACGGCAGGTGGATGAGGCCACGGAAGCCTGGATCCAGGAGCAGATCCGCCTTCGTCAGGAGGCCAGGGCGGCCCGGGACTTCGCCGCCGCCGATGCCATCCGGGACGCGTTGGCGGAAAAGGGAATCGTCCTGGAGGATTCGGCAGAGGGGACCCGCTGGAAGGTGGTGAGGGGGGGCTGAACCTTTCCGGCCATGGATGCCGAGACCGTCCTCCCGGATGGCCGTCAACCGCCCGGTGCCCTCCGGGACGGCAACTCCATAAGCTTGCCTTGACACCCCTTCTGTCCGGCCTATGATTCCGCCCAGCCGGGGACCCTGCCGGGCCACCGGGCCGCATATCCGTCAGGAGGGAATCATCGACGATCTGGGCAGGAGAATCGCGGAGCAGGGTCTCAGGATCGGGGCCATCAAGTTGAACCCTGACAACCCTTTTCAATGGGCATCGGGTTACCGCATGCCCATCTACAACGACAACCGGATGTTTCTTTTCTACCCGGATACCCGACGGGCCATCGCCCGGGGGCTGGGGGATGTGGTTCGAGAGAACGAGGTAAATCCGGAGGTGGTGGCCGGAACCGCTACCGCAGGCATCCCACACGGTGCTCTCCTGGCCGATGTCCTCTCCCTTCCTTTCATCTACATCCGGGACAAACCCAAAGGTCACGGACTGAAGAACCGCATCGAGGGGCTGGACGCCGAATCAGATCTGGGAGGGCGGCGGGTTGTCGTCATCGAGGACCTCATCTCCACCGGGGGAAGCTCTGCCCGCGCAGTGGAGGCTGTCCGGGAAGCCGGAGGCGCTTGCCATTGGTGCATCTCCATTTTCAGCTATGGGCTGGAGAAGGCGGAAGAGGCGTTCACCGCCATGGATCCCCCCTGCAGATTCACCTCCCTCCTGACCTTCCCGGTTCTCCTGGAGACAGCCAGGACGGGCGGGTTCCTCTCGGGCTCCCAGATCGCCCTCCTCGAAGCCTGGAGAGAGGATCCCTTCGGCTGGGGCGAGAAGCACGGATTTCCGCGGGTGGAGAAGTAAAGGCCGCCCCTGCACGGAAGGACCGTGGAAAGGTGTGATGATGCAATTGACGCCGGAGGAAAAGAGGGCCCGGGAGATGGTCTGTCTTCCCCTGGACGGTCTCCACTCCCTGGAGGATGTCCGGGCCCGGGTGGAGGAACTGAGCCCTTACGTCGGGCTTTTCAAGGTGGGGAAGGAGTCGTTCACCCGTTTCGGTCCCGAGATCGTCAGGCGCGTGCAGGAGCACGGCGCGGGGGTCTTCCTGGACCTGAAGTATCACGACATCCCCAACACGGTCCGGGGGGCTGCCCGGGCCGCCGCGGAGCTGGGAGTCCGGATCTTCAACGTCCATGCCGCCGGAGGCTCCGCCATGATGGCCGCCGCCAGGGAAGGGGTGGAGGAGGCGGGGCTGGATGTGGAAGACCGGCCCCGGGTCATCGCCGTCACCGTCCTCACCAGTATCGACCGGGAGATTCTGAACCGGGATTGTGGGGTGCCGGGGGAGGTGGCGGACCAGGTGCTGCGCCTGGCCCGGCTCAGCCAGGAGGGCGGGCTGGACGGCATCGTCTGTTCCGCCTCCGATCTGAGTGTGCTGAAAGGAAAGTTGAAGTCCGGTTTCCTCTTCGTGACCCCGGGGATCAAGGGCACGACCACACCGGCCGGAGCGGACCAGAAGCGGGTCATGTCCCCGGCCCGGGCCGTGTCCGCAGGCTCCTCTCTCCTGGTGGTGGGTAGAGCCATTACCGGGGCCCCGGAACGGCCGGCGGCGGCCCGGGAGATCCTGCGGGATATCGCCAGGGTGCTCTAGGAACCGGTCCGAGTAACGCGGCTCGCCCCATGACTCGGACAGGATCCCAGGAACCGGCCGGGACGATGGGGCGGGCCGCTTGACCCGCCGTCAATCTTTTTCCATGGAATGACCGAAATGTACAACCTGCTGGGCAAGGACATCCGGGGCCGCTTCGGCTTCCCCTCCGGCGTCATCACAACCAACAGCGACGTCGCCCGATACATGTTTGAGCACGTGCCCCAGTTCGGCTTCTACCAGGGCAAGAGCACCACCATCGAGCCCCTGGCGGGAAACAGGGAAGACATTCTCTCCCAGCCGACGCCGGACTCCATGTGGAACGCGGTGGGATATACCAACCCGGGACTGGACGCCACGGTGGAGGGATTCCGGGAGCTCAGGGACGCCACGCCTTCCGATGTCTTCCTCATGGCCCAGGTGGGGGAGAGCTCCGAGGAGGCGTTCGCCCACTGTGTGGACGCCTTCGAACGGGCCGGGGATATCGTGGACGGGTACGAGATCAACGTTTCCTGTCCCCATGCCGCCAAGGGGGGAATCCTGATCGGATCCGACCCCGACAGCGTCCGGAGCATCGTGGCCGCCACCCGGAAGGCCACCCGCAAGCCCATCATCGTCAAGCTCAACGCCGGGGTGAAGGGGCTGGAGGAGATCGTCCTGGGAGTCGTGGAAGGAGGCGCCGACGCCATTTCGGCCATAAACACCCTGGGAGGGCCGAACCCGGAGCTTTCCAACCAGTTTGGGGGCCTTTCCGGGGCCGCCATCTTTCCCGCCACGGTGGACGCCATCACCCGGATCCGGAAGGTGACGAGCCTGCCGATCATCGCCATGGGCGGCATTCGGGGGGCCGGAGACATCCGGGTGCTGGAGGCCATTGATCCCACCCTCTTCTACGCCATCGGCACGGCCCTGGGAGGATTGGATTCGGGTGAGATCCGGGAATATTTCCAGGTCCTGGAGGAGGATCTGGCCCGGGGCACGGACCGGGCCACGGCCATGACGTTGAACAAACGCCTCATGGACTACCACCCCTTTACCGTGAAAGAGGTCGTGGCCTACGGCGACACCGTGCGGGTCATCAAGTTCAGGGAGCGGCTTCCGGCCCGTGTGGACGTGGGTCAGTTCGTCTTCGTGAAGGTCGGAAATACGGATTCCAAGCCCTTCTCCGTGGCCGACAACCGGGAGGGCCTGGAGGTGCTGGTCCGTGCCGTGGGGCCCATGACGGAGCGGGCCTGCCGCCTCAAGATGAACGATGTGGTGCGGGTCCGGGGTCCCTACGGACATCCGTTTTCCCTACCGGAAGACCGCCCTGTCGTCCTGGTGGGGGCCGGCGTGGGCATCGCGCCCATCCACTTTGCCGCCCATCACCACAAAGGACCGAAGCGGGTTTTCATCGGCGCCGTCACCGCCGAGGAGCTCACCTACTGGGACTCCTTCAAGGAGGCCGGACGGGTGGACGTCAGCACCGACGACGGCACGGCGGGCTATCACGGGCTCATCCCCGGGCTGGTGGACCAGGCCATGCAGAAGGAGCCGCTGGAGAAACCCCTTTTCGTGAACTGCGGCCCGGAGTTGGCCATGGCCGCGCTGGACGCTGTGGAACGGAAGTATGCCGCGCCGGAGGATATTTTCCACATCGTGGAGCGATACACCAGCTGCGGAGTCGGGATCTGCGGCAAGTGCACGATCCCCTCGGGCCTCCGGTCCTGCATAGACGGACCTGTCCACCCGGCCTCCGAGTTCACTCCGGGACAGTGGGAGCGGGACCTCACCGGCAAGAAGGTGTACTGCGGGCAGCACTGACCATGAGGGGCCGGGCCATGACCCGTTGCCTGCCCTCCAGGCACGGCCTCGCCGGGGCTTCCTTCTCCGACCAGGGTCCCGGCAGGCCGAGAAGTGCCGGGCCCGGCCCGGTGCGGGGCAGCAATTTCGGAAAGTGGTGCGGGGAAAACCCTTTGGATCCCGCGGACCCGCACTCTATCTTGGACTTGCGGTTTTGGCCCCCAAACCCCCAGGAATGAGAGAGGAACCATGGCTCAGGGTGACCTGGTAGGACGGATGCTTGGAGCGGCGAAGCTGGACGTGCAGACCTATGAGGAGGTGGAAGCCGACACCACGGCCACCGGACAGGCCGCGGCGGTGGTGGCCATGGCCGCCGTGGCTTCGGCAATCGCATCGTCGAACGCCGGGCTCGGAGCCCTGATCTTCGCCCCGGTCTGGCAGATCCTGGGCTGGCTCATCTGGGCCGGCGTCACCTACCTCATCGGGGACAAGCTTTTCGGTGGAACCGCCACCTGGGGAGAACTCCTCCGGACCCTGGGATTCGCCCAGGCTCCCTCTCTCCTTCTGGTCTTTGCCTTCCTGCCCTTGTTGGGCGGTCTTCTGAAGATCGTGGTGGGGATCTGGGTCCTCATCGCCGGGGTCATCGCCATCCGTCAGGCCCTGGATTTCAGCACCGGGAAGGCCATACTCACGGCCCTCATAGGGTGGCTCGTGCTCTTCATACCCATGGCGCTTCTGGGGATGATGGCGGCTTCCCTGGGGGGCGTGTCCTGAGGTCGGTTCCTCCCGCGTTGCCTCACCCCTGACCCCGGACTGTCGGGCAGGCCCCCCCGGGAGGAGGCCTGCCTCCTCAGTCCTGCCGGAAGCCATCCACCGGGTTCACTTTCAGGGCCCGGCGGGCCGGCAGGAGGCTCGCGGCCAGGGCCACCAGGAGGAAAAAGGCAGTAACCCATCCGTAAGTGACCCAATCCCTCGGGTTCACCTGGAAGAGCATGTCCTGGATCCATCCGGCACCCAGCAGGGCGCCGCCCAGTCCCAGGGCCGTTCCCGCCAGGACCAGGATCATGCCCCGGGAGACCACCAGAAGGAGGACGTGCGTCCCGGTGGCCCCCAGTGCGATGCGGATTCCGATTTCCCTCTGCCGCCGTGCCACCAGAAAAGCCAGGACCCCATAAAGGCCCAGGGCCGCCAGGGTGAGGGCCACCAGGGAGAACGCCGTCAGGACACCCATCACGGCTCGAAGGCCGCCCACCGAATTCGTGATGGCTTCTTCCATGGTCGACGGGCTGCCCAGGACGATATCCTCGTCCAACATCCAGAGGCGCTCCTGTATGAGCTGGATGAAGCTCTCGGGCGGAGTGGCCGTGGCAACGGCCAGGCGCATGGCCCGGGTCGGCTCCTGGGAAAAGGAGAAGAACATGGCCGGGCGTTGTGCACCGGAGAGGGAGGACAGCTGGTGATCCTCCACCACCCCTACGACCTGATAGTATCCCGGCTCATCCCTTCCGATATCCACTGCGACCTGGCGGTCAACGGCCGATTCACCCGGAAAGACCAGTTCCGCCGTCCTCCGGGTCAGGACCACTACGGGGGTGGAGCCGTCCACGTCTCCCTCCTGGATGAGGCGCCCTTCCAGGAGAGGGATCTCCATGGTCTCGAAATAGCCCGGCAGGACCACACGGCGATCTGCCCAGGGAGTGCTGACGTTGGTTTCCGGCGGCCTCTCCGGAGCCCAGATGGCCACATTTCCAGCTGTCTGCAGAATGGGAAGGCGGTTCACCAGACCCACCGCTTGGACCCCGGGCAGGGCCTGAACGGACTCCTCCAGCTCCCGGAAGAAACGGATCTGCGCAGATTCTTCGCCGTAGGTGTCGGAAGGAAGGACTATGGAGGCCGTGAGCAGATTTTCCACTCGATATCCGGGGTCCACCCCCATGAGGTTGGAGAAACTCCGGATCAGGAGCCCGGCGCTGACCAGCAGGAGCAGAGAAAGGGCCACCTGAAGGATCACCAGACCGTTCCTGAAGCGGATACCGCCACGGGAGCTGGAGCCCCTGGCGCCTTCCTTCATCTCCTGGCCCGGGTTCGTCCTGGCCGCTGCCAGAGAGGGAAGGGCGCCGAAAAGGAGAATCGTTCCCGCCGTAAGACCCACGGCGATGCCCAACATGGCGGGGGAGAGGCCCACGTCCGTCAGGCCCAGCCGATCCATTTGGACGAAGGTCAGGATCAGATCCTGGAGCCAGGCTGCCAGGACCAGTCCAAGGCTCCCTGCGGAGACGGCCAGGACCACGCACTCCGTCAGAAGCTGGCGGGTGAGGCGCCAGCGGCCGGCCCCCAGGGCGCCCCGGACCGCCAACTCCCCGGCACGGCTGGATCCTCTGGCCATGAGGAGGCTGGCCACGTTGCTGCAAGCGATGAGCAGGACCAGGACCACGGCCCCCACCAGCAGGAAGAGGGATTGTTGGTACCCCTCCAGCAGGGCCTGCTGGAGGCCGTCCAGCCGGAGGGCCTTCGTCTCGTTGGAGTCCGGGTAGGCGTCCCGAAGCTGGGCGGAGATCACCTCCACCTCGGAACGGGCTTCCGGGAGCTTCGCCTCAGGGGAGAGGCGGCCCAGCACGAGCCAGTTGTGGTAGCGCCGGTTGATGGGATTCGAGTTCCCGGGCCAGGGAGGCGTCCAGATGTCCGCATCGTCGAAGAAGCGGAACCCGGGGGGCATGACCCCCATCACCGTGTACGGGCCGCCGCCGACGATGAGGGTTCGGCCCACCACCTCCGGATCCCCCCCGAACCAGCTCTGCCAGAAATCGTGGCTCACCACGACCTGGCCTGCGCCATCCGACGGGAGCTCGTCCATGGTGAAGGTGCGTCCCAGGGCCGGATTCACTCCGAGGGTGGAGAATAAGTTCGGGGTCACATAGAGGCGACGGATCTGTTCCGGACGGTCGGCTCCGGTGACGGTGACCAGGGAGGAACCGCCCGTGAAAGCAGCCAGGGACTCCAGAGTGGCGGACTGATCCCGGTAGTCCATGTAGTCCGGGAAGGCCACCCAGGGATTGACGTTTCCGCTGAAGGTGGCCCGGCCCAGGACGAGGCGGTCCGCCTCAGGGTAGGGAAGGGCCCGCCCCATGGCGGCGTTCAGGACCGAGAACATGGAGGTGGCTCCCCCGATGCCCAGGGCCAGGGTCAGGATGGCCAC
>CAZSDD010000036.1:0-28605 GCA_964605505.1 uncultured Gemmatimonadaceae bacterium
CGACGCCTGGAGTTCGCCGGGGGCCTGCCGGTTCCGGATTTCCCTGGCCGCTTCCGGACTTCCCTGAAGGTCCCGGGAAGGAAGAACCCCGCCCGACCCACGAGGGGCCGGACGGGTTCTTCCCGGAGTGAAAGTTGTTCCGCGGATCCGAAGTTCCGTCTAACGGGTCCCGTCGAGAGGGTTCATAGCAGATTCTTGTTGGACGTCTTCTCGTTCTTGCTGATCTGGATGCAGAGATCCCCCAGCCGGGACATCACATCGGTTTCCAGAACCGGTCGGATGGGGTCCGCGCTGGCCGGCTGCCCCCGGGCTTCTTCCCGGACCACCGGGAAGGGGACGTCTCCGTTCCGGGTTTCGGCCCAGCGGCGGAGGTCCGCCAGCCTCTTGCCTTCCAGCCAGAGCTCCAGGCCCCGCTCCGTCATGAGAAGCTGCCACGCCTCCTCCAGGCTCGCCGCGGAGACCTCGGGAAGCTCGTAGCCGAACTGGCTATTGTTGAAATTCCGGACCTCGTTGATCTTGGAGACGGCCGTGTTGTAGTCGCTACTCATGAGGGCGGCCTCGGCCTCGATGAGGCGCATCTCCGTTCCCTTGGTGAGGGGAATCTCCTGGCCGTAGCCCGTGTATTTCCGTTGGCGGTAGAATGGCCGCCGGGCATCACCCCCGTCCTGGATGGATCCGTCCTCCATCAGATAGTCGTAGGGAACCCGGGGATCGCCCCCGTTGTCCTGTACCAGGTCCAGTCCCAGGGTCTCGAAGGGCGTCCCCCAGACGGAGGTTTCGTCCCGGAGATATCCCCACCAGTACATCATATTCTGCACTCCGGCCGTCTCATGATAGTACATGTAGTAGACGAAGTTGGTGGGGACCATTGCCGCATCGGACACGGCCCCGGCCCAGTCTCCCAGCATCATGCGGGTGTGGGCCCGGCCGGCGTAGGACGCCGTCACCATGGCGCTGGCTCCGGCGGAGTTCGCCCGGGTGATGGCGGTGTTGAAGTAGTCTTCCGCCCGCTCATAGAAGGCCGATACGGGCTGGCTGGGCCCCCCGTCGATGACGGCCTCGCAGAAGTGGTCCCCCAGGGCCTTGTTGGAAAAGCCGGCCCACATGGTGACCTCCGCCACCTCCGGCTGAACTTCCGGATTCTCTCCCTGGTCTTCGAAGATCCCGCTCAGCCGGCCGATGGCGTTTTCGGCCACCCACCGGGCCTGGGAAGGCTCGGCCCAGCGGGATTGGGACTCCACCCAGTCATCATGGGACTGGCCGTCGCTGAGCCCCCGGAGCCCGATCCATGTTCCCACATGGACCAGCTCGTCCGAGAGCATGGCGCCGGCGGTGATGAGGCCGCCGCCGCCCGGGACGATCATGGCCTGGGCAAAGTCACCGGCGGCCCCCGCCGTAATGGCGGTCACCGCTTCCATGGTGTTCAGATCCTCGTCCTGGATCATGGTAGGGTTGTCCACGTCCATGCTGCAGCCTCCGACAACGACCGCCCCCCCGAAAAACATCAGGGCTGTCAGTCGCCGCGGCAGGCTCGATAGTCTCTCGTTGCACATCGCTTCGATCCTTTCTCGAGTTGATAGACCCATAGTTACCGCGACGCGTCAGAATCCCAGCCGGACCCCGAAGGTGAACTGCTTCGGAATCGGAGTGATGAAGTAGTCCTGGTTGCTCAGGTCGCTGGTGCTGTAGTTGGCCTCCGCCTCCATGGACCAGGTGTCGAGGCTCCGCCAGAGATTTCGGCCGGTGAAATAGAGCATCCCGCTCCGGAAGCCGAATCCGCCCATGAACTCCCGGGGGATATCGTAGCTGAGGGTGACCTCCCGCAGCTTCCAGAAGTCCGCCGGCATGACTACGTTACCCCGGCCGCTGTTGGGCCACGGAGTCTCGCAGAATGCCAGAACGGCCTTGTCTTTCGTCTCATGGCAGATGCTCATGGCGGATTTGCCCCAGAACTCGGAATCGACGTTCTCGTTCCCCTGGGCGATGGTCTGCCGGGCGACCCACCGGATGGTGGTGCTCTCCGTGTAGTTTCCTCCGCTGTGGTCCAGGAGGAAGCGCAGATGGAACCGCTCGAACAGGTCCACCTGGCTGCCGAACTGGAAGGTCCGGGTGGGGAACGGCGGCCCGATGTACCCCTCGTTGTTGGGGTTCCGGATCTTGTTGCCGTCCTCGTCCAGGATGAAGTCGCCGCTGGCGTCGGTGAGCCAGGGCTCGTCCTTCGCCACCACGACCTCGCCGTTCTTCTCCACGAAATGGTCCCCGAAGAAGGAGCCCAGCGGATACCCTACCCGGTGGACCTGGGTCCAGTGCTGGTAGAGCTCCTCCTCCTCCCCCAGGTCCATGATCTCGTTCTCTGTCAGGTGAAGGTTCACCGATCCGGTCCAGCGGAACTCACCGGTGTCCAGGATGGTCCCGTTCACGCTCAGCTCGTGCCCCTGGTTCTGGATCTCTCCCACGTTCTCCAGCTGGGTGCTCAGAAAACCCTCGGAGGGGGGATAACGAACGGCGATGAGGGCACCCTCGGTGCGCTGATTGTAGTAGGTGTACTCCATGCCGAGACGGCCGGAGAAGAGATCGGCATCGAACCCGAACTCCAACTCGTAGCTCTTTTCCGGGGCCAGATCCGGGTTCCCGATGTTCTGGGGCGTCACCGCGGCCACCCCCTCCAGGGCCGAGGCCGGCTGCCAGGTCCGGACCGCATCGAAAGCTCCCGGCTGCTGCCCGGCCGTTCCGTAGGCGGTCCTTACCCGGAACTGCTCGACCCATTCCGGAAAGAGCCCGTGCTCGGAAGCCACCCAGGAAACGGAGGCTTTGGGGTAGAACTCGTAGGGATGGTCCTCACCGAAGGCGCTGTGGGCGTCCGCCCGGGCCCCCAGGGTGACGAAGAGGAAATCCCTGAAGCCGATCTGGTCCTGGAGATAGAAGCCTGCGCTCTTCTGGGTCCTGCGCCACTCCCACCCGGTGGTGTTGGCGGCGGAGCCCACGGTGGAAAGGCCCGGGGCCGGGAAATCCCATCCGTAGGCGTTTGCCCGTCCCTCGTCCGTCCGGTAGGCCTGGAACCCCACCGAGAAGTCCATCTTCAGGTCGTCGGTGAGTTGCCTGAAGTAGGCGGCGGCCAGCTCCATGTTGAGGGACGTCATGTCCCGACGGGTGTTGTCCTTGCGGCCCTGGGGGTTGAAGCTGTTGGCGCCGTAGGGCTGGAACTCGTAGTTGTCGAAGTTGACGATGTCGGAGCCGAACACGGCCCGGGTCATCACGTTTTCGGTGGGCCGCCACTCGGCCTTCACCCCGCTGGTGAAGCGCCCGCTCTTCAGGTGCGCTTCGATCAGCTCGATCTCGGACACGGGCATGAAGAGGCCGCTCTCCCCGCCGGCCAGAGCGTTGATGCCGTATCCGTAGATGTTGTTGGCGTCCTGGGGCATCTCCACCCGCCGGTCCACGTACCCGGTGTTGAACTGCATCACCAGGTCCTCCCGGGGGAAGAGCTGCAGGTTGGCCCGGAAGGAGTAGTAGTCCTCACCGTTGTTGGGGAGCATTCCGGTCTGGGTGCGGTACGTCCCGGAGGCGAAATAGCTGAATCCCTCCTGTCCACCGGTCACCGAAAGCTGGTGCTCCATGTTGGTCCCGGTATCCACGTAGTTGTCGTAGAACCAGGGAGCATACAGGGACACGTTCCAATAGTCCTCGGGGGTGGAGAGGAGACCGTATTCACCCGAATACGTCCACGAGCTCTCCTGGCCTTCCCGTCCCCGCTTGGTGAAGATCTGGATCACCCCCGAGGAAGCCTCGGTGCCGTAGAGGGTGGCGGCGGCGGCGCCCTTCACCACCTCGATGCGCTCGATGTCCGCCGGGTTGATGTCGTCGATGCCGGACCAGGAGGTCCCCCCGGTCCATACGCCGGCGTATTCCGAGTTGTCGATGCGGACCCCGTCCACATAGACCAGGGGCTGGACGCCCATGGCGATGCTTCCGGCGCCTCTGAGGACGATCTTGGAGCCCTGGCCGACCTTTCCGCCCCCGCTCATGATCGTCATCCCCGCCGAACGACCCTGGAGGAGCTCCGACATGCTCATGACCGGCGCCGCTTCCAGGCTGGAGGTGTTCACGGTGGTGATGGAGTTGCCGATCTCCCTCCTGGCCGTTTCACGACCCTGGCCCGTTACCACCACCTCGTCCAGGGCCACGGCGGACACCGAGAGCGTGATGTCTGCCGTTGCCGTGCCCCCGGGCTCCAGGTTCACGGTGGTTTCCCGGGTGCCGTAGCCGATGAGGATGGCCCGGAGGGTCACTTCCCCGGGTTCTACGTTGAGGATGAGGAATCGACCTTCCTGGTTGGTCAGGGCTCCCTGCTGGGTTCCGGGGACAAACACCTGGACCCCGGCCATGGGAGCTTGCGTCGAAGCCTCGGTCACCGTGCCCACGATTCGACCGGTCTCCTGCGCGGACAGCTCACCCGTCCAGGGTGAGAAGGCGACGAGGGCCAGACCGGCAAACGTCAGCCCAAGCGCCATTCGTAGCACTCTGCTCATAATCTCTTCCTTCCGTGTTTGGCGTGAGGTTGACATGGCTTGAGGTTTGAGGGGTGGGAATGAACCTCCGAAGGTGAAATGAGAGGATCTGCGGAATCTATGTGGATCACAGCTACTCCTCGCCCATGCGGGGTTCGGGCTCGGACAACCGGCTGGCGTATTGGCGGCACTCGACATTTCGGCGCCCCTCGATGATTTCAGCGCCTCTCGATGGACCCCCGAATCCGGCTCAGCGACACCGGAGCCCGGGCGGTCCGGATGGGGATGCCGGAGAAGCACTCTCAACCTGATTATAGTATAATCCGGTGGCATATTCCGGGAAAGTATTTTGGGCACAGGCGTTGGGATGCTCCCTCTCACCCGGTACATGCTCCCTCGGAGTCGGCCCGACCGCCCAACGTCGGTGCCGTCATCCCCGCCGGGTGAGGATCTCTATGACGCCGGCCATGTAGCCGGTTCCGAGGCGTGTGGTGGCGTCCCTGGGGGGCATGAACCGGAGCTCCTGGACGTTGTCGGTCCTGAAATCCTTGAGGGTGTTGATGTCCCCCAGGATGACGCCGTCCATCATGACCTGGGGGTAACTGCTGGTGGCGCCGCCGCCGCTGACGGGCCCCCGGCTCCGGAGCCAGGCAGGGCGGAGCCTCTGAACGGCCTCATGCACCGACAGGGAGGGAAGGCTCTCCAGTTCCTGGAGGGTGATCACATTCCGATCCCGCCGGGGCTCATCGTCCGACCCTGAGCCGGTGGCGCAGGCCGCGGGCAGGAGCGCCAACACCATTGCGGCAACCAGAACAATCCGCATCTCATCTCTCCTGATTCCAGATTCCATGCAAGTCCGCACATGTCCGCGTGATTCCACCCACGTCCGCGCCCCCTCCGGGAGCATTCCGCTCTCAACCCTCCGGATCCACGGGCACGTAGAACTCCCGGACCCGGAGACGCTCCTGCTCCGCCTCTTCCACTCTGCCCATCTCTTCCAGGAGCTCGGCCCGGTGGCGGTGGCAATCCCGGGCCACCCAGGAATCGGGAAAGGATCGAGCCGAAAGAGTAAAGAGCTCGTAGGCCTCGGCTCGGGTCTCCGGTGCATCCTCCTCCAGGAGCTCCAGAGCCCCGAGGTAGTTCTCCTTCCAGCGCCTGGCTTCCTCGCTCATCCGCTCCGCTTCCTGAAAAACATCGAAGGGAGGGACCCGGCCCGATGAATACTTTTCCGCGATGGGTAGCAGAGGCTCGGAGAAGAACTCCTCCAGAGCCGCGAGGTAGGCTTCAGCCTCCCGGCGATTGTATGCCTGATCCTTCAGTTCACCCTCTTCCTCGGGGTTCGTGAAGAATGAGGCTTCGCCGATGACGCCCGGGACGCCGTAGGAGTGTCGGAGGACCGCCGTGCCGCCCCCGGGGAAGATGACGTGATCCGACACCAGGCTGACCGGAGTTCCCTCTTCGAACATCCCCTCCCGTAGGTTCCGGGCCACGGCCTTCCCCAACGCCACGCCGGCCAGGTTCTCCGACGCGTTGCCATGGAAATAGATGATGGGGAAATTGACGTCGGGATCGGCGGTAGCGTTGTGATGAATCGACAGAAACACGTCCGCATGGTTCTCCACCGCCGAGTCCGCTCGTTCTTTCAGATCCACTGGAACGTCTTCCGTCCGGCTCATCAGAACCCGAGCGCCCCTGGCTTCCAGCATTTTTCTGAGCAGGAGCGCCACCCGCAAGTTCACCCACTCCTCCCGCTCACCCGTGGGGCCGACCCGGAACTGGTCCGTCTCCGCCGTGCCGCCGTGCCCGGGATCCAGATAGATCACCTTGCCCGCCAGCACACCCTCAGGGCCGGGAGACTGAGCAGGGGCGCATCCTGTCACGAGGAAGGCTCCCAACATCAGCAGAAAGGGCTTGGCGATTTCCTGTCTCATCAGCGGACCCTCTGAATCCGGTACGAAATGGCAGGGCGGATGCTCGAAAAGGGGAATATCCCGAACCCTCGACCGTCAATGTGCGGACCGTGGGGCCGGGTTGCAACTCCTCGCTGAACCTCTTCCCGGTCCCATACCGGGCATCGGTTCCGTTGTCCAGATTCCCGATTTTCGGGAGCCTGGCCAAGTCTCGGGCGCTTGTTCCAGGTCTTTCCGGTCAGGACTCCAACCGGCATTTCACCATGGGCTTTTTCGGGGTGTAGCCTGGAGGGCCAAACCCGTGGTAAGATCCCTTGGGAAGGGGTGCGTGGGCATTCCCTCGCCCCCTCGCCATTTCCGGTTCCGGTGTTTCTCCCGGCCCCGGACGGAGGCACGAAAAGATACTGTTCCCATGGTTCTACCTTTGATCGGAAGGCAAGAAAGGCAAGAGATGAACAAGCGCATTCTCTCGTTTTTGTCCGGAATGTTACTCCTGATGCTCACGGCCGTGGCGTGCCGGCCCGGTGCCGGCCAGGTCCAGGAGCGGGTGGAGGAGGTCATCGGTGAAGTGGCGCGGGAGTATGTTGAGGATCGAAGGTTGGAGCTGTTCGAGGTAGAAGTTGGCGAGGGGCTCCAGCTTCAGGGGGTCACCACACTCCCCGATGCCAGGGAAGCCCTCTTTCGCAAGCTGGACTCGTTGGGCCTGGAGGAGCGGGTCGTGGACGAGATCGTGATTCTGCCGGATCCGGATCTTGCGGATACGACCTGGGCCGTGGTCAACGTCTCCGTTTCCAACCTCCGGACCCGGCCCGGCCATTCGCAGGAGCTCACGTCCCAGGCCCTCATGGGCACGCCGTTGAGGATTCTGATGCGGGAGGGGAGCTGGTACCGGGTCCGGACACCGGAAGGATACATCGCCTGGATAGACCCGGGCGCCATCCAGCCCATGGACCGGGGAGGCCTGGACGGGTGGAACGGGAGCTCCAGGATGATGTTCCTGAAGGACTTCGGCCTTCTCCTGAAAAGCCCCGGGTCGACGGAGGTAGTCAGCGATATCTCCCTGGGAGGGATCGTGCGGGTCGGCGACCGTACCGGCAACATGATTCAAGCCACCCTCCCGGACGGGCGTACCGGGTGGCTGCCCGTGGGTGACCTGATTCCGGTGCCGGCGCTGGAATCCGGCGAGATGCCGGACCCGGCCTCTCTCATCGCACTGGCCCGCACGTTCATGGGACGCCCGTATCTCTGGGGAGGGACCTCGGCCCACGGAGTGGATTGCAGCGGCTTCATGAAGACGCTCTTCTACCGGCACGGTGTGGTGCTTTCCCGGGATGCGAACCAGCAGGTGCTCCATGGACGGGAGATCAACTTCCACGACGGCTGGGACCAGCTCCAGGCCGGCGATCTGATGTTCTTCGGACGTGCGGCCACCGCTGAGCGGGAGGAGCGGGTCTCCCACGTGGCCATGTATATCGGCAACGGCCGGTATATTCATTCATCAGGGCGGGTGAAGATCAATTCCCTGGTGGAATCGGAGCCGGACTACAGCGCCTCGTTGCGGGAGACCCTCCTCCACGTACGGCGCATCGGCAGCGTGGACCAGGATTCAGGCCCCTGGTCCATAGCGGAGCACTCCTGGTATTGAGAGGAGAGCCAATCTCGACCCTGAAGGCTCATGGACGCTGAAAGTCATGAATGAGATCACCCGGATGCCAGGCAGCCCGACATGAAGCTCAACTTCCGGCCGTACACCCTCGAATTGAAGCATGCCTTCAATCTGGCCGCCAGCTCCAGGACCACGACCCCGGTGGTGTTGACCCGCATCGACCATGAAGGGGTGAGCGGATACGGGGAGGCTTCCATGCCTCCCTACCTGGGCGAATCCCATGAAACGGTAGCCAACTTCCTCGCCAGGGTAGCACTGGAGCCGTTCCGGGATCCCTTCCGGATGGAGGAGATCCTGGACCGGGTGGATAGCATCGCCCCGGGCAACCCGGCGGCAAAGGCTTCGGTGGACATCGCCCTCCACGATCTGGTGGGAAAGCTGCTTGGCCAGCCCTGGTATCGCATCTGGGGGCTCTCCCCCGAAAACAGCCCCATGACTTCCTTCACCATCGGAATCGATACGGAGGAGGTGGTCAGGCAGAAGGTCCGGGAGGCGGAGGGTTACGGAATTCTCAAGGTGAAGCTGGGGCGGGATACCGATCGAATGATGATCGAGACCATCCGTTCCGCCACCCGTGTCCCGCTCTGTGTCGACGTGAATCAGGGTTGGACGGACCGCCGGGAGGCCCTGGACATGATTCACTGGCTCCGGGACCAGGGGGTCCAGTTCGTGGAGCAGCCCATGCCCAGGGAACGCCTGGACGACAACGCCTGGCTGACCCAGCATTCCCCCCTGCCCACCATCGGAGATGAGGCCGTCCTGACGGCCGAGGACATTCCACGGGCGTTCCAGGTCTATTCGGGGGTGAACATCAAGCTGATGAAGTGCGGGGGAATGCGGGAGGCCCGCCGCATGGTGGACGTGGCCCGGACCCTCGGCATGAAGGTGATGATCGGATGCATGACGGAGACCTCCTGTGCCGTCTCTGCGGCCGCCCAGCTGTCTCCCCTGGTGGACTGGGCGGACCTGGACGGGAACCTCTTGATCTCGAACGATGTCTTTCAGGGGGTCCGGATCCAGGAAGGCAAGATCACCCTGCCGGACGCCCCGGGCATCGGGGCCACCCCCATCGGGCAAAAAGGGCTGCTAAAAGGCTGACGGCGGCGACCGCCTCAGAACGCCAGACCGTAGGCCTCTCGCCGGGGGTCCGACGCCACCACCAGGGTGCCGAAGTCGGGATCCACGAAGATCATCTGGGCCCCTCCGAAGGTGGACGTCCAGCCGTGGACAACCCGGATCTCGTGTCCCAGATCCCCGAGTTCGTTCAGGACCCCCGGCGGAACCCGGTCCTCCACGGCCACCCGGCGCCCCTGGTAGCTTCGGAAGCGGGGAGCCTCCACGGCCTCCTGAGGGGTCATCCCGAAGAGGATCATGTTGTTCATGATCTGTAGAAGACTCTGGGTCTGACTGTCGCCGCCGGGCGTACCCAGGGTGAAACCCAGGGACCCGTTCTGGCGGAGAGCCATGAGGGGGGTGAGGGTATGGTAGGGCCGTTTGCCGGGGGCAACCCGGTTGGGATGCCCTTCTTCCAGGGTGAACAGAGCGCCACGGTTCTGCAGGAGGACGCCGGTCTCGGGTTCCACCAGGCCGGAGCCGAAACCCGAAAAGAGGCTCTGGATCCAGCTCACCGCGTTTCCCCAGCGGTCTACGGCCGTGAGGTAAACGGTGTCACCGAAGTCGTTGACCTCGCGGCTCGGGTTCCCCTGAGCCGCCGCCGCCTCCCCCGTCACGCCGGGGGACACATCCGTGCCGGCCCGGTCCGGATCCACGAGGCCGGCCCGCTGGGCCAGGCGTTGGGGGTCAAGAAGACGGTCCACGGGGATGTCGGCGTGCTCCGGATCCGCCACCCACCGATCCCGGTCGGCGAAGGCCAGCTTCTTCAGCTCGATGAGGGTGTGGAGATAACTTGAAGTGTTATGTTCCATCCCCTGTAGGGGCTTGTGCTTGGCCATCTCTGTCAGCATCAGCTGGGCGATCCCCTGGGTATTGGGCGGCAGGACCAGGAGGTCGTATCCATGATAGCTGCCGGCGAGGGGGTCGACCCAGGTGGAACGGTGCTCGGCGAAGTCTGCCGCCCGTAGATAGCCCCCCTCAGCTTCCAGGAAGGAGGCCAGGCTCTCGGCCACGGGCCCCCGGTAGAAGCCGGCCTTTCCGTCTCGGGCGATGCGTTCCAGGGTCTCGGCCAGAGCCGGGTTCCTGAGAAGACTTCCCACGGCAGGAGGAGAACCCCCGGGCAGGTAGAGGTCCCGGCCCACGGAGTTCAGGTCTCCGCCCTGGCTCGCCAGATCCCGGGCCAGTCGCACGGAGACGGGAAATCCCTCCCGGGCATGGCGGATGGCAGGCTCCAGTACCTGGGCCAGCTCCATGGTGCCGAAGCGCTCCAGGGCATCGGCCCAGGCTGCCACTGCTCCCGGGACCGAAACGGAGCCCGGACCCTTGTCCGGGATCCCCCCTTCGAAATTCCCCTGGAAGAACCCGGGGGTGGCCAGCGCCCCGGCCCGTCCGCTCCCGTTCAGGGCCGCCACCTCACCGCTCCCCCCGTCGTAGAAGAGGGCGAACGCGTCTCCGCCCACCCCATTCATGTGAGGCCGGACCACAGCCAGAACCCCGGCCATGGCCACGGCGGCGTCCACGGCGTTCCCTCCCTGCCGGAGGATTTCATGGCCGGCGGCGGCGGCCAGAGGATGTCCGGCGGAAACCGCGCCCTCTCTTCCCCGGACGTCCGGCCGGTTCTGCTCGGGGAAGACCGTCTCTCCCGATTCGGGCCCGGCTTCCGGGGACGGTCCCTCCCCGACGCAGGCGGCCAGGAAAGAGATCAGGATGACGGCGGCCAGGGGCTGGATCCAGGAGGGAAGGGAAGCAGGGTGGACGCTGGGGGACATACGACAACTCCCATTGGCGTGGACGCTGGTGGTGCACATTCGGATTCGCACGGAAAGGAGGATGGCAAGATCAGACCCGCCTCGCCAGGGTAGGCGGGTGATATGGGGCTTCAGCCAGTGAGCCCTCCCGGCACCCGGGACCCAACGGTGCCGTGCGGCATAGGAGAAAGAAAGAGCACCGATTCGGATCGCGATGCGGAAGGCAGGGTGGGTCGATATGCAGTATCGCACGCTGGGCAGGACCGGGGAGAAGGTTTCAGTTATGGGGGTGGGAGGCCACCACCTGGGGTTGGAGAGGGTGGACGAGGCGCTGGCCATCCGGATCGTCCGGGAGGCCATCGATGCGGGCATCAACTTCATGGACAACTCCTGGGACTATCACCGGGGTGAGAGCGAGCGCCGCATGGGGAAGGCTCTCCGGGACGGCTACCGGGAGAAGGCGTTCCTCATGACCAAGGTGGACGGGCGCTCCAGGGAGGCAGCCCGGCGGCAGTTGGAAGAATCCCTTCGGCGCCTGGAGACGGATCGCATCGACCTGGTCCAACATCACGAGGTCATCCGTTTCGAGGACCCCGACCGGGTCTTCCGTTCCGGCGGAGCCCAGGAGGCCCTCCGGGAGGCCAGGGAAGCGGGAAAGGTCAGGTTCATCGGATTCACCGGACACAAGAATCCCCACATCCATCTCCACATGCTGGACGTGGCCCGCGACCACGGGTTCGTCTTCGACACGGCCCAGATGCCCCTGAACGTCCTGGATGCCCACTTCCGGAGCTTCGAGACGCTGGTGGTGCCCCGCCTGGTGGAGGAGGGGGTCGGTGTCCTGGGCATGAAGAGCATGGGCAACGGGATGATCCTGGATTCCGGTGTGGCCACGCCCCAGGAGTGCCTCCGCTACGCTCTGAGCCTTCCCTCCTCCGTGGTCATCACAGGCATGGACAGCCTGGAGATCCTGGAGCAGGCGATTCGAATCGGAACCGAATTCCAACCCCTGTCCGACGAAGAGCGACGAGCCCTCCTGGAGCGGACGGCAGAGGCGGCAGCAGGAGGAGGGCACGAGCTTTTCAAGACCAGCTCGATCTTCGACGCCACCGCCAGAAATCCCGAATGGCTGGGTGAGGAGCCGGAAGAGGTGAAGACGGCCTCGCCCTGAACCCGCCGGGGGGGCTGCCTCCCCCGAACCCGCCGCGAGGCCGGCCTCGCCCTGAGCCCGCCGGGGGTGCCGCCTCGTTCTGAACCCCAGCTTTCGCCTCGGGGTTGCCAGCGCCAGTCCCGGCGCTAGGCGCCATGCCTGGCGCAGAGAAAAAAATAGAAGGGCCCTCCCGACAATTCGGGAGGGCCCTTCTTACCGGTGGATGTCACCGGCGTCTGGGAGCCTGCAGGCTGCTCCTAGACCGAGACGACGTTCTCCGCAGCGGGACCCTTGGTCCCCTCCACGATGTCGAACTCGACCCGGCCGCCTTCGGGCAGGGATTTGAATCCCTCAGCCTGAATGGCGCTGTGATGGACGAAGCAATCCTTGCTTCCGTCCTCCGGGGTGATGAACCCGAAACCCTTCTGATCGTTGAACCACTTCACTGTTCCTGTAGTACGCATAATTGCGCTCCTATGGATTGTGCGAGTCGGAGCCACGATGATACGTACTTCCCGACCAGCTTTGTTCGCGCGTTGTTTTTCGCGCTTTGCGTGACCTTCGTGGTCACAAAAAAAAGAGAGCGTTGGCCTCCAAGAACGAGACCCTCGCCCTCATCAGTCGTTGCCACTCCTGTTGGAGAGACAAAGAAGGATCGCGGAAACCCTTCACAAAGTCAACTTTGCAAGTCACGAATATTGCCGGTTCCTCGCGGCGCTCACGCCATCCACAGAGGGTCGGAGGGGGTACCGTGGGGAAGGCCATCCCCCGGGGCAATCCGAAAAGATGACGGGTTTTGCCACGGATCCCGAAAATTCCGTTAAATTGGATTGTGTCTACTTCCCAGATTTCCGATTTTCGTTTCGCCACCGGCCTCCAGTGTCACAAGCGCCTCTGGTGGACGACCCACGACCCGGACGCTCCCGAATTGGTCCCGGATCCGGCCATTCGCCTGTGTACGGACGAGGAACTGCGGGTGATGGAGATGGCAAGAGCCCACTTCCCGAACGGGCTCCTCATCGATCTTCCCCAGGCCCAGGTTCAGGAACGGGTTCGGGCCACGGAGCTGGCTCTGGCTCAGGAGACCCCGGCCATCTTTCAGGCGACGTTCGCCCACGGCGGGTTGGTGGTGTCAGTGGACATCCTGGCACGGGAGGGCAGGGGCCATGCCCTCATCCATGTCCGGTCCTCGACCTCCGTCGAACCCCATCACCTCTGGGATCCAGCCGCCCAGGCGTGGGTGCTCCGACAGGTCGGGATCGACGTGGATTCTGTGGAGATCATGCATCTGAACCCGGCCAGCCGGTTCCCGGAGGTGGAGGACCTGTTCGTGAGAGAGGCCGTCACCGGGCGGGTCAGGGCACTCAACCGCCAGATCCCCGGGATGATTTCCGAGCAGACAGCCATGCTGGATGGCCCTCTGCCCGAGGTGGCCCCGGGACGGCACTGCAATGAGCCCGAGATCTGTCCGTTCAAGAATCGTTGCTGGCCTGCCCTTCCCATGCACCACGTGGAGACCTTCCATGCCTTGCGCCGGGAAAAGTCCGAGCAGCTCGACTCTCAGGGACTCTCTCTCGTAGAGGAGGTGCCGTCCTCTTTTCCCCTCACCGTCATCCAGCAGCGACAACAGCGTTCAGTGACGGAGGGTGAGTTGCAGGTGGAGGGAAGGCTGGAGGAGGCCCTCTCTCCGCTTCGGGGAAGAGTCGCCTATCTGGATATGGAGACCGTGTCCCTATCCGTCCCGGTGTGGAACGGATTCGGTCCGTGGCGGGATTATCCCGTGCAGTTCAGTTGCCATGTCCTCTCACCGGACGGGGAGCTGAAGCACCACGATTGGCTGGCTTCCGGGCCCGAAGACTCCAGAGTGGCCATGGCCGGGGCTCTGGTGGAAGCCATGGAGGATGCCGACGTGGTCGTGGCCTACGATATGAAGGCCAAGAAGAAGTGTCTCGAGGCCGTGGCGGCTGCGGCTCCGGAGCAGGCCCGGCAGATCCAGAGCATCTCCTCCAGGCTCCGGAACCTCTTTCCCATTGTCCGGGACCATGTATATCACCCGGACTTCCGCGGAAGCTTCAGCCTGGACTCTGTGGTTCCGGCTCTTCTTCCCGAATTCGGCAACGGAGCCCGGGAAATTCAGGAAGGGCATACCCACGACTCCCTTCTCCATGAGCTTCTCTTCCGGGGAAAACCGGAAGAACCTGCTCAGCGGGAGACCATTCGGCAGAGTCTGAAAAGGCTCGCGTTCCTGAACAGCCTGGCCCTGCTGCGGCTCAAGGAGCGTCTGGATGAGCTGGCAGAGGCCCAGGAAAGCCTCGGGTGAGTCGGGCTCGCTGTCCCGGCTCTCACACCCCCACCCGGGCGGTACTGCAGTAGATCACACCCGTCAGGCTCCGAAGCCTGTCGGAGAGCTCGCCGATTCGCTCCGCCTGTCCCCGCACCACGATGACTTCCAGGCAGCGGTGATGGTCCAGATGCACATGGAGCGTGGAGACGACCAGGTCCAGGGCCTCGTGCTGGATCTCCACCAGGCGGTCCATGAGCTCCTTCTTGTGATGGTCGTAGACCAGGACGATCCCGCCGGCACCCTCTCCACGGGCTTCCCAGCGTGCCTCGGAGAGGGCGTCACGGACCAGATCCCGGATGGCCTCCGACCGGGTGGAGTACCCCTTGCTCTCGATGAGCTGGTCGAATGCCTCCAGGAGAGGACCGGGAATGGAAACCCCGAAGCGGGCCAGGTCGGACATCTGTCTCCTCCCGGAAAAAATGGTCAGAACCCGAGACGACGGTAGCTGTCCAGGTAGAAAGTGAAGTCCAGGCCGTATCGGTCAAGAAGCTGCCGGTCCCCAACGATCTCCCTTGTAGAGCCCAGGGCCTGGATTCTTCCTTCGGCGAGGAGGGCCATTCGATCACATGCGGCCATAAGGGGAAAGATGGCCTGGGAAACGATGATCACCGTGGCCGGAAGCTCTCTCAGAGTGCGGATCAGACGCTCCACCAGGGCCGGGCCCAGGTTCGCGAACGGCTCGTCCAGGGCCAACACCCGGGGTTCCATGGCCAGAACCGTGGCCAGGGCGGCCCGGCGCCGCTCACCGTAGGAAAGATTGTAGGGGGGGCTCTTTTCGCTCCCGGCCATGTCCATGGCGTCCAGGGAGATCTTGACCCTCCGGGCTACTTCTTCTTCCCCAAGCCCCAGGTTTCTGGGGCCGAAGGCCACATCCTCTCCAACCGTCGGCGTGAAGAGCTGATCGTCGGGGTCCTGAAAGACCAGGCCCACCCATTCCCGGATCCGGGCGATCCGGGACGGAGCCACGATCTGCCCGTCGATGGCCACCGTGCCGGCCCTGGGAGACAGGATCCCGTTGAGGTGAAGAAGGAGGGTGGTCTTGCCGGCCCCGGATGGCCCGATGATCCCCAGGCGCTCCCCTGCCTTTACGCCGAGGGTCAACCCTTTCAGAATGTCGCCCCCCCCGGGATACCCGAAGGTGAGCTCCTGGATGTCCACGCTGGCCGGCTCCGAAGATCCGGCGGTCGTCCCTGCCCTCATGACGACGGCCAGAAAAGGCGAACGGCGGCGAAGGCGGCGAGAACGACCAGTGCCAGGGCCAGATCCGAGGGAGCCAAACGGGCTCTGGGGGGTGCGGGGAAGGTCCCGGTGAACCCCCGGGCCATCATGGCCTGGTGGACCACCTGCGAACGTCTCCACCCTCTCAGGAAGACCAGGGCGGCCTGTTGGCCGCGGGTTCGGATGCGACCCGCTCGGAGCTTTCCGGGTGTTCGGGAACGTCGCGCCCGTTCGGTGCGGGCGGCCTCCTGACCCAGAATCTGGGCAAAGCGTAACATGAAGGCGGACTGGGTGGTGAAGATGGGAGGCATCCCCAGGGATCCCATTCCCCACAGGATCCCACCAATCTCCTCTGTGGCTACCAGGACGGTGAGGAGGGCGACCGCGGCAAAGGCCCTGAGGAGGAGGGACAGGGCCGTATCGATGGATCCTCCTCCCGGAAAGAGGATCAGAGCCGAAGCCATGAGGACCAGAGGAGCCACTGCCGCCAGACGCTTGCCCAGGAAGGCCGGGGGCGTTCTGGACGCCACCAGGAGGCCTGTCACCAGGAGATAATAGGCTCCGAAGGGCTTTACCGATCCTGCAGGCTCGCTCAGGAGTGCCACCAGGGATCCCAGAATCAGGAGGATCTTGGCCCTTGGGTCGAGCCCGTGGAGGATAGTCTCCCCTTCAAAAGGCCGGCTGTGGGCTGTCATTTCCGCCCTGACATCATAACTACCCTCGCCGGGCAGTGATGCCATAGGCCAGGCCCGTCAGACCGACGATCAGGCTGAGGCCGGTGGCAAGCCTCCACGGACGTTCCGAGCCCCCCACCTGCTCGGAGTGGGTATGCTCCGGGAATCCGGTAGGGGAGGATGGCGCCACCGTATTCCCATGGTCATCATCGTGCCCCGCATCATCCGAGGCTTCGACAGAGGGTCCGGGCCCGTCCCTCTTCCTGGGAGCTGCCCCTGTCTCTATCCGTGCCTCTTTCCGGTGCCCCATACCGTCATCCACCACAAGTCTCCACTCACCGCTCTCCCCGGGGAGAAAGGCGAAGATACCTCCGGGGTCGGTGGTCCCAGTGGTGTAGACGTCGGCTCCACCGGGCCGGTAGACGGTCACGGCTCCGCCGGAAACAGGCCCTCCGCCCTCGTAGCTGCAGGTGGCGACCACGACCCGCCCTTCCCGGCCCAGCCGAATCGTGATGCCGTGAAAGCGGACCTCTTCTGCCGCAAACGCGACTCCGGGCGTCATGGTGAGGTATCCCGGAAGTGCCGTATCTGAAGCGTGAAAATCCGTGGCCGAAAGAGGGAAGGAGAGGAGGAGAATGGGCATGAGAATCCCTCCCGAGAGGGTCACGATGCGGAGAAAGCAAGATTTCTTCATGTCGGCTCCACCAGGAAAATCTCGGGTTGAACCTGCGTGAGGAACCGGATGGCCGTTGCGGTCAGAAGACCCTCCACCGAGGCCAGTACGGCGTAGAGGGAGAGGAGATAGAGCATTCCCCGGCCATAACCGGTGAGGTAGAACTCCATTCCCATGAAGAAGGCGGGGATCAGAATGGCCGTGAATCCGGCCAGGAAAGCCCGAAGGGATTCCCCGGGGATTCTCCATCGCCAGATCCATCCCGCCGCAAGAGCCCCGGCGCTCATGTTGAGGGTATTCAGGCCTACCGAGATGAACCCGCCGTGCTGGAAGAGGAGCGCCTGGAAGAGGAGGGCCACAAAGAGAACCGGGACAACCCTGGTTCCCAGGAGAATCCCTCCCAGGCCCAGGAGGGTCAGGTGCATGGAAGTACCGGCCAGGGGAAAATGCAACAGGGAGACGGCGAAGAGAGCAGCACCCATGAACCCCATCCGGGGAATCTCCCCGGGCTGGACCTGCCTTCCAGACAGATACAGAAGCCCCACGGCCGCCGCATTGGCACCCATGCAGATCTCTGTAGCGATGATTCCATCGGCGATATGCACCCTGCCCCCCCTGCTCCGTCAATATCCGGATGATCCCGGTCAGGGAAGGTTAGGGGAATGGCGTAACACGATCAAGCAGGATGTGCTACGAAAGTAGACAATCACCGGAAACCTCTACCGTCCGGCCCGTGCCTATCCGGCCCGCCCTTTCCCGGTGGCTTGTCCCTTCAAAAGGACCTCTTCCAGGGCACCCAGGAGATCCTGAGCCGAGAGGATCCCCGTCAGCTCTCCGTCCTTGTTGAGGACAGGGAGGGCTCCATAGCGATGCTCCCGAAAGATGGACACAGCCTTCAGGATATCGTCGGAGGCCCGGACTGTTTCCGGGGTTCGGGTCATGACGTCGAAAACCGTGTGGTTGTCATCCACCTGGTAATAGGCGGTCCAGTCATCCAGCTGCTCCGCCCACCGGGGACGCCGGAGGTCACGATCACTGATGATCCCCACCAATTTCTCTTCCTCGACCACGGGGATGTGCCGGACCCTGTGGGTGCGCATGAGGAGGAACGCCTGCTTCACGCTCATGGATGGAGTCGCGGTGATGAGCTTCTGCGTCATGTACTTGCTGACCTTCACGCCGGTGGCCTCCTGTCATGGGGAGCGGTGAACCTTCAGGGCTCGAAATCTAGGCTCCTTTCGCCAGAAGAACGAGCCCACGGTGTCGCCTCCCGGGACCGCCTGCCCAAGGGTGATCCGGGCGGATCCTCCTTCTTCCTATCCCCTTGAGCCACCACTGTCCTCCCTCCTCGAGCCCCCCTGTCCTCAAAATAGTTCTGGCTATGGCCGCCACTCCCTTTTTAGTTTGGGGTACAAATTCCACCCAATCGACGCTTCACCTCTGGGAGTCGCCCCCATGAGCCCGATTCACCGGCCTCTGGCAGCACTGTTGTTCCTTTGCGCGGTAGCCATTTCTCCCATCTCGGCTGCAGCCCAGGAGCCCGAGTACCCGACCGACGAGGAGATCCGGATCGCCGAGGCGGCGCCTCTCTTCAATTCCCACGAGGTTCTTCACCTGACGCTGACGGCGGACTTCCACACGATTCGGCGAGAGGACCGGAGCGACGAGGACTCGGAGGAGAGACCATCCAGGATGGAGTGGATCAATCCCGACGGCTCGTCCGAGAGCCAGAGCATCCAGATCCGGACCCGGGGCAACTTTCGCCTCTCCACCAGGAACTGCGACTTTCCGCCTCTGAGAGTGAACGTCAAGAAAGGGGATGCAGAGGGAACCCTCTTCGAGGGCCAGGACAAGATCAAACTGGTGGTGGCCTGCAAGCTGGGCCAGGACTACTGGGAGCAGTACGTCCTGTCGGAGTATCTCGTCTACCGGATGCTCAACGTCCTCACACCCCTGTCCTTCAGGGTTCGGCTGGCCAGGGTAACCTACGTGGACGAATCCGGAGAGGACGATCCGTTCACCCGCTACGCCTTTCTCCTGGAAGACGACTCGGACATGGCCAGGCGGAACGGAGGCGTCAAGCAGGACTGGCAGGGGGGGCAGCTGAATCCCGCCCTCCTGGATCGGGACTATGCCATCCTCATCGAGTTCTTCCAGTACATGATCGGCAACACCGACTGGTCCGGGGCCGAGATGCACAACATGGAGCTGTTCCGGCGTCCCGATGGCCGTCCCTCCGCCGTCCCCTTCGATTTCGACTTCAGCGGCATCATCGACACGCGCTATGCCGTTCCGGACCGGAGCCTCCCCATCCGCTCGGTGCGACAACGGCTCTTCCGGGGATTCTGCCCCGACCAGATGAATAGGACACCGGAGCAGTACCAGGCCGTTGTGGACATCTTCCAGGAAAACCGGGAGGAACTGCACGACCTCTGGAGAAACCAGGTGGACCTGGACCCGGGGCGTCTGAAGGACACCCTTGAATACCTGGACGATTTCTATGAGATCCTGGAGGATCCGGACCGTATTCAGCGCTACATGCTGGATCAATGCATCCGCATCGGCAGGTGATTCCACACGGCTCTCATCCGGCCAGCAGCCAGGCCAGGGTAACGAATCCGACGGCGATGATCAGCTGCCGGAGGAGGCTATTGGGGCTGGGGTCGGGTTCCCCCCGACGAGTCCAGACTACGATGGCCCCGCAGGGGCTGGGTCCAAACTCGACAGGTAACTGGGCGCCGGTATAGACCTCCACCGCCTCCATGTCTCCGGGTTGCAGAAATGTGTCCAGATCGAGGGTGTTGATGACACGCATCCCGTCCACCCATACCCCCGGGATGCATCGCCCCCGGAATAGAACCCCGTGGCCGAAGGGCGAGACGGGCACGACCCGGGCCCCGGGGACCATCCGCAGGAGATCCGTGAACTGGTGTGGATTCCGTCTCTCGATGTCATCCCGTGTAAAGAAGGTCCCCCCGAGGGTCCGGCGGCGGGATTCGAACCCTGCCATGGGGCCCGGGGGCCGTCGCCGGCCCACCACCACGATGGGGTCCAGGGATACCGGCGAAACGGAGAGGGGAAGAACGAGCTCGAGATCGACTCCGGGTTCCACACGGAGGGTGTCCCGCAGATCCTGGTAGCCCAGGAGGGTGACAGAGAGGCGATAGAGGCCGGCGGGTGCCTCCTGGAACAGAAAGCCCCCGTTCTCCCCCGTGATGCGGGTCCCTATTCCCCGGGTGCCCTCCGGACCGGAGGCCAGGGAGACGGCAGCCGCCCGCAGGGGCCGTCCCGTCTCGTGTTCCAGCACCTGGCCACGGATAATGGCCGTGGAGTCGGGAGACTGCCCCCACAGGCCGGCCTCCACCCAGGGCCCGCCCTGGGAGGCCGAGAGGATCATGAGACCCTGGAGGACCCTGCGGACAAAGGCAATCAAGAGGTGCGCCGCCTCAAAACCTGCTCCTGGCTGGGATTATGGGAGAGACTCCCGAAATCTTGCGTGAAAACCGCTGGAAGGAAAGCAGGTGTTCGAAAGGCACGGCCAGACCGCACCCCGTTCCCCCCCGACCGGCTTACCAGTCTTTCTCAATACCCACTGCCTGCGAACAGGTTCAGAACAGGGGAAGCCGGGAACCTTTCCAGACGTCCTCCACCGTTAACATGCTGGTCGAGTGAAAGGCGCTGGTCCAGCAAAAGGTCGCGGCCGGTTCATTCCAGAAAAATGTTGCACTCGGAAAGTGGATGCTTTAGTGTGAGAGCTTAAACACCTGTTTTCACATAAACGTTGTTTACACATCTGTTCTCTCGATGGAGTCTGCCGTGGGATCCATCACGTCGAAACAGAGCAGTCTCCGCTGCCCGCTCAATGAGCTTTTCGGCAGCAGGGGCCAGGTCCGACTTCTCCGCATCCTCACCAGTGAATCAACACACTCCCTTCATCCAGCCGAAGCGGCTGCCCGAGCCGGGATGACGGAATCCGGCGCCCGGAAGGCCCTCCAACGCCTCGCCCGGACCGGCCTGGTAGAGAAAACCGGGAACGGGAGAAAGAACCGCTTCGTGTTCTGCCGGGACGGTGCCCTGGCCCGGGAGGTCGCCCGCCTCTTCCGGGTGGAGAAGGAGTGGGGAAACGCCCTGGCCGGGGCCATCAGGAACACCACCCTCCGGCTCACGACTCCCCCCGATCTGGTGTGGGTTCAGGATTTCCTGGCCGGTTGGACGGACTGTCAGGAGGTGGCCGTATTCTATGAAGAAGTCCCCCGAGAGGATTGCCTGGAAGCGTTGAGGGAACGGCTGGTGGAGGTGGAGAAGGAATTCGAGATCCAGCTGGATCTCCGGATCTATTCACTCCGGAAGATGGCCGACGTGGATTGGTCCAGGGCTACGGTTCTATCGGGAACGCTTCCGGAGGCTTCGGGAGAAGCGGCGACCGCGGAAGTTCCGGAAAGAGGCCCGGGGGAGAACCCGTTTGCAGGGAGCAAGAGGCTCAATCCGATGTCCTCTGAATTCTCCGGAGCGCTGGCAGCCCTCCTGGAGGAGAACCTCTCCGTACTGCGTCGGGCAAGGGAGAATGTCAGGGGACGGCTGGGACAATCTCCGAACGGGCATGGCCATGATCTCTGGGAGTGGCAGAAGATCCTCGACACCTTCTCCTTTCCGCGACTCCTCCACTTCCTGGAATCCGATTCCCCTCGGGCCGTTCGTCTCAGGGAGTGCTCGCCTTTTCCGGCGGTACTCTCCGAGGAAGAAAAGAACCGCCTGTCCGAGTTGGCGGCCCACCCGGACTGAGATCCCGGTTCCAGCAATCCTGCCCCGGAGCAAATTCGAGGTGGACGGTGGATTGCGGTCCTGGCAGGTAGCCCCGGACAACCCCCACCCGGACTGATTCCAAGACCCCCACGGAAAATCGAGTGTATGGCTGGAAGGGGACAGGGAGGCGCGTTCCCTCAGGGAGTCCTTTCCTCCCCTCCCGCCACCCCGTTGGCGTGGGGGCTCCATGGACCTCATCGACCATCAGGATTCGGCCATGAAAAGCCTGCTTGCTGCGTTCGTTCTTCTTATCCTTCTGGGGTTGGGTCTCTATCTCATGCTCCAGCCCGAAGAGGCGGGGCCACCTCGGCCCCCCATTCCCGTGGAGGAGAGATTCGAAGATAAGATCGTCTACACGACGGACCTGGATGTGGACACGGCCTCACTCAGAGCCCATTGTGAGCAGTTGGGCGGCACCTTCAACCCATGCGGCACCATCTGTTCTCCCGATGCGGAGATCTGCGCCGAGGTGTGCGCCTACACGTGCGAGGAAATCCCCGGTAGGGGGCCTGCATTCGAGACAGCGGCCTGGACCCCCCTGCAGGTTCAGGGATTCGACTTCCAGCTTCGATACCCGGAACAGGAATGGAGTGTCGCCGTCGACACCTCCTTTTCCATGAGCCCGAAATTCAACATCTACATGCAGCCCGCCGGGGCGTCCCTGGATCTCCCTCTGGATCATTTCGCGAACGTCTCCCATTTCTCCCTCTTTCCAAGAGGTATTCCCACGGAGGGTCTTTTCGGGAAAACCCGGCCGTTCCGCCTGAAGGCACCGTTCCCGATCTCCGGCGAATCCAGGCTCTACCTGCTGGAAGATGGAACCCCCTTCGCCGGGATGGTGAAGCCCGCTCGACCCCCGGAACGCTGGACCGATGCCGGATTCGTGTGGATGCGCGTCAGGACGGAGGATATGGAGGTGAGGTGTATCCGGGACGGCCGGGAAATATCCAGGGAAGAGTGTGATCCCCTGGTGGCCGGGGATCGGATCGCCAGGACAGGAACCGTGGATGAGAGGACCTGGGAAACGGAGCTGGCAATGCTGGAGACGCTGCGCTTCGACGCGGCAGACCTCCCCGACCAGGACGAAAGGACGATAACGCTAACGGAGCCCCGGCCCGAGGCCGTCGTCTCCAGCCCGTTGGAGGTTTCCGGCCGGGCCCGGGGGCCCTGGTATTTCGAAGGCTCATTCCCCGTGGTGCTCACCAATTGGGACGGCCTCATCATCGCCGAGTCACAGGCGGAAGCACAGGATGAGTGGACCACGGAGGAGTTCGTGCCCTTCGAGGCCGTTCTGGTCTTCGAGCCGCCATACGCTCCCGGGGATCCCGACTTCATGAGGGGCGGGACCCTGATTTTCAGGAAGGCGAACCCTTCCGGCCTGCCGGAAAACGATGAAGCCGTAGAAATCCCGGTTCGCTTCTCCGGATAGGCTCAAGCGGATGCCGGCCTCCGCCGGAAGGGCACAGAGGTGATGACCCGGGAAGGCGTTATCTTCGGGCATGACTCCTTCCTCATCTTCCCAGGCAAACCAGGCCTTCGCCGAGCTCGGCATCGGCCCCGATCTGCTCCTGACCCTTGCTTCTCTGGGCTACGAAGAACCCACGCCCATCCAGACCGCAGCGATTCCCCACCTCCTGGAGGGGCGGGATCTTCTGGGCCTGGCGGCCACGGGAACCGGAAAGACGGCGGCCTTCGCCCTTCCTCTCCTCCAACTCATGGAGCCCGGCGCGGAGCTTCCCTCGGCGCTCATCCTGGTTCCGACCCGGGAACTCGCTGTCCAGGTGGCCCAGGCGGTTCATCGTTACGGGCGGGAGCTGGGGGTGGAGGTGCTCCCCATCTATGGCGGGCAATCCTTCCAGCAGCAGCTCAAGGTGCTGAAGCGGGGGGTGGACGTGGTGGTGGCCACACCCGGGCGGGCCCTGGACCACATCCGGAGGGGAACCCTGCGATTGGGAAGCCTGGACGTCCTGATCCTGGACGAGGCGGATGAGATGCTGGACATGGGCTTCGCCGAAGACCTGGAGGCGATCCTGGCCGAGGTTCCGGCCCAACGCCAGACCCTCCTTTTTTCGGCCACCATGGGAGCACGCATCGAGACCATCGCCGCCAGGCACCTGCGAAATCCCGTGGAAGTCCGGATCACCGGAGAAGAGGAGGAAGAGGGAGGGGCACCGCTGGTCCGGCAGACCGCTTACCTGGTGCGCCGGCCCCACAAGCTGGCGGCGCTGGGGCGGGTGTTGGACCTGGAGAGCCCCGAGGCCGCCCTGGTGTTCTGCCGTACCCGGAACGAGGTGGACCAGCTGGTGGAGGCGTTGAACGGCCGGGGATATCGGGCCGAGGCCATGCATGGGGGCATGTCCCAGGAGGAGCGTGACCGGGTGATGAAGAGGCTCCGGGGCGGCAGGGTGGACCTGCTGGTGGCCACCGACGTGGCGGCCCGGGGCCTGGACATCTCCCACCTGACCCACGTGGTGAACTATGACATACCTTCGGCACCCAAGCAGTACGTCCACCGCATCGGTCGGGTGGGGAGAGCCGGCAGGGAAGGGGTGGCCATCACCCTGGCCGAGCCTCGCGAGCACGGCCAGCTGAGAAACATTGAAAGAGTCACCGGGCAGAAGATCACGTTGGCCTCCATTCCCACCGTGGCGGACCTGAAGGCTCGAAGACTGGAATTGACCCGAGCCTCGGTGCGGGAATCCATTCTGGATGGAGATCTGGATCGTTTCCGGGTGGTGGTGGAAGCCCTTTCTGACGAATTCGACCTCTGGGACATCGCCCTGGGCTCCGTGAAGACGGCCCATGAAGCCACTGCGGCCGGGGCGGAGGAGAACGAGGAAGAAATTCCGGTGGAGAAGCCCTTCCGCGAAAAGAGCCGGGGTGAGCGCCGTCCACGGGGGGGAGGGGGACCCCGGCCCCGGGCCGGGGAGGGGACCCGCCTCTTCATCGGATTGGGCCGATCGGGAGGCGTTCGTCCCAGGGACATCGTGGGCGCCATCACCGGCGAGGCCGGCGTGGAGAGCCACCGCATCGGGTCCATCCATATCTCGGAGCGGTTTACCCTGGTGGAGGTCACTGATGACGTCGCCCAGGAGGTGCTCCACGCCCTGAGGGCGGGAACGATCCGAGGAAAGAAAGTGACGGTGCGATTCCACAAGGGGAGCTGAGGCCCGAGACGCGTCGACCCAGGCTTCCGTGCTGGACCGTGCCTGCAGGACAGCTGCAACGTTTCTCCCTTGCCCCGGGAGAGAGGGAGGGAGCATGGTGAAGAAGGACAAACCGGACTCACGCCACAGGCCAACCCCCAGGAGGCATTCATGGACCACCCCACCCGGACACTTCAGGTCGAATTCACTCCTTCCGGTGAAAAGGCCGAGGTGGACCTCCACCACCTGGAGACGGCCGTGGTCGAGTTTCTGGAGCTGTACGGCGCGCCTCCAATGGTGGACCGGGAGTTCCAGTCCATCCTGGGGGAAGGGGACGGCGAGACCCGCTTTCGACGTCTCCTGGAGGCCACCCATAGGGAGGGAGACTCCGCAGGATTCCTCACCGCGGCCATCGGGCAGCTTGCGGGAGCCAACGACGAAAACCCCGCCACCCTCCAGATTAATGGAGTGCGCCTCCCCTATCATTTTGGTCTGACCATCCTCAAGGAGATCCTCCCCGGCCATCGCATCCATGACGTCAGGCGGGTGAAAACCCTGGAGCGCCTCACGAACACGCGGGTTCTTCCGGAGGACAGGGAGGCCCTCCAGGAGGTCCTGGAGCGGTATCCGGTTCGCCTGTCCAGTCATGTCATCCGGCAGATGCGCCTTTCCCCGGCGGTGGCCTATCAGTACAAGCCCTCCCTGGACGAGCTGGACCCGGAGGGGCTCGTGCATACGTGGGTGGGGCAGTTTCACAGGGGCGTGGTGGAGCGGATGTACCGGAATCGGGTCATCTTCGTGCTTCACATGGCCTGCCCGGTCTATTGCCGGTTCTGCTTCCGGAAGCACAAGGAATGCAGGATGCAGAGGGCACCCACCCAGAAGCACGTATCCATGGGAATCTCATACCTCAAGGAAGCCACCGATGTCAGGGAGGTGGTCCTCACCGGCGGGGACCCCTTCATGAACCGGGCCACCCTCACCTGGGCCATGGACGGACTGGCCAGAATTCCACACATCGAGACGCTCCGCCTCGCTACCCGTTCCATCTCCTATTTTCCGGAGCTTTTCACCCAAGGGGACGCCTTCTGGTTGACAACGCTTCGCAAGAAGCAGCTGGAGTTGGAACAGAAAGGGAAGCGGCTCGAGGTCGCCACTCATTTCCTCCATCCCGACGAGATTTCCCGGGAAGCTCTGGACCTCATCTCCGACCTGGTTTCCGACGGGATCCCGGTTTACGTGCAGACACCCTTCCTGGGGGGGTGCAACGACAGCGGTCCTCCCCTGGCGGACCTTTTTGCCCAGCTCCGGGGAGCCGGCGCCGAGATGCACTACGTGTTCATGCCATGCAGCCCGATTCAGGGAAACGGTCGGTACCTGGCGCCCCTCAGCACTGGCTTGGAAGCCGCCGGGTACCTGCGGGGCCACCTCTCGGATCGGGCGATCCCTCATTTCTGCACGGCAACATCCATCGGCAAGATCGACTGGGGCACTTCCGGCTGGATGGTGGAGGTGGACGAGGATGACCCCCGCTTCGTCTGGATCCGCACCCCCTACTCCAGGGAGTACTTCGAGTCCTTCTCTCCCATTCTGGATCTCTCCCGGATAGCCCGCACCAACTCCGAAGGGACCCTCGACGCCCGCTACATGGCGGAGGTCGGCGATCCCTGGTGGATCCGGGGACCCCGGGAAACCAGTGGGTTTCCTCGAAGCTACATTCCCCGGAACCGCTTTCCCGAAGAAGAGCAGAGCCGCGCTCTCCTGAATCTCCAGGAACGGGCAGACGAGCCCTCCATGGCAGCACCATCCATCGTCGAGAGCGGGTGTTCGGCGCTGCGACGGGTCCATGAGACACGGGTGGAGCTGGACTGCCTGGCTGAAGAAGAAGAGATCCGGGAGGCACTGGCGCGGGTCGCCGATACTCCGGCCATAACCGACGTGGTGGTCCACTCGGCACGGGACATGGCCCGGAGTCTGGCCCGACTGGCCGACATTGCTCATGGACTCGTCTCCGTGCCCCACGTCACGGCTCTCCGCCTCAGGAGCCAGCTTTTCAGGTCCCGGCCGGAGATCTACACCGACGCCGTCATCAAGCGAATCTCCCAGTTGAACAGGCTCAGGGTGGCAAACCCCTTGCGCCTGGAGATCGAAACCCTGTTCCTCCACGCGTCGGAGCTCAAGAGCCTCCACGCCAGGGTGGTCCGCCTTCTACGGCAACGAGGAGTCACTGTCTACGTGAACATCCCCCTGCTCCCCTTCATCAACGACACGGGAGAAGAGATGCTGTCTCTCACTTCGGGGTGCCGCAGGATGGGGATGGAGTTGAACCACCTGGTCCTCGCCGGGATGCCCCTCCAGGAGGAATGGAACGAGAAGCACCCGGTCCACCTGGGAGAAGTCATCGATCTGGCCAGTCACCTCAGGGCCATGGGCAGCGGCCGGGAGCTGCCGGCCTACATCTTCCGGACTCCCCTGGGGGAGGCCGACTTCGGCCTGAGCTGCGAGGTTCTGGAAACATCCGAATCCGGCGACACCCCGATACGGCTGTTCACCAACACGCTGGATGACTTCCTGGCCATGGACCCGGACTTCGTCCCACCGGACGGAGCCACCTTCGGAGAAGACGGATATCCGGTGGTCAGCGCTCGCGGAATCGCAGGGTAGCTCCGGAGGCCGGCGCGTAAGCCGGTTCACCGCCGGCAACGCCGGCTATCCACCAGGCCCGGCGGCGGCGGTCTACCGCCCCACCCGCTGCACCCGGTCGAACTCTGCCACGGCATTGGCGTGGTTGATGAGGGCCCGGAGCTCCGAGAGGCGGGCGGACGTGACCCCGTTCTGTGCGAGCATGACCTCGTAGTTGGTGGCTGCGCCCACACGGAACCGGGTGAGCTCGATTTCGGCGCTTCGTTCTGCCACTTCACGGCTCCGCCGGGCTGCCTGGAGTTGAAGATACGTGTCATTCACGGCCAAACCGGCATCTGTGACCTCCGTAACCACCGACAGCTCCTGGGCACGAAGGGCCAGGTCCGTTTGCTCCATCTGGAGACGGGCCCTCTCCAGGTTCGCTTTGGACGCTGCGTTTCCGATGGGGTAGGAGAAGTTCAGGGTGAGGTTCCAGGTGGGCGTTTCCCGGTTCTGGAGAGACCGGATGGCGTCCATGTAGCCCCCCTCCTCGAGGAGGATGGCCTCTCCCCCCAGCCCCGACCGCTCATAAAGGTCCCCGCCTACCCCCCTGAGGGAGTACCCAGCGCTCAGATTCAGGTCCGGCAAGGTGCTGTTGCGGGTGACCGCCAGCTGTACCTCCGTGATCTGCCGCTGCCGCCGCTGCTGCCGGAGGTCGGTTCGTTCCTCGAGGGCCCTTTCCACCGCCGCCCGGATGTCCACCTCCGGCTGGGAAATGGCGGGGAGCTCGGTTGGATTCACGGTCCGTTCGAACAGGGGATCCTCGGGGCCGCCCACCAGGAGGGACTTGAAGACGAGCTCCTGGTTACGCCACTGGACCTGGGCGTTCAGGAGGGCTTGTTCGGCGCCGGCCACCTGGGCCTCGGCCTGGATCACCTGGAGCTCCGACATGGTGCCCAGGGAGACCCGGATCCGGTTCTGCTCCAGAAGCTCCTGCGCCTGAGCCAGGCTCCGGCGTTGAATCTCGATC
>CAZSDD010000037.1:0-27864 GCA_964605505.1 uncultured Gemmatimonadaceae bacterium
AGTACCGCCCCTGGATCCAGGTCCTGATCGACGCATGGGATCGCTACCTTCAGGTGGGCGGCTATCCACAGGCGTTAGCTGCGGAGTTGCACGCCCCAGGGCAGCGATCAGCGGACGCAACGCTCACCGACGCGCTCTGGGACGTGATCCAGGGAGATGCCTTTGAGGGATCGGGTCTCACCCATACGCAGACCCAGACCATTCTTCGCTCTCTTGCCTCTTCGTTGACCTCGCTGTTCTCGGTGAACAGCCTCGCCAGGGATGTCGCTCTCCATTACAGCACCGTCGAGAATCGGCTCGATGCCCTTCGCAGAGCGTTCATAGCGTTTCCGGTTCATCGTGAACAGGGTCTTGCGCCGAAGGAGCGAGCACAGCCGAAGTGGTATTTCACGGACCCCCGGCTTGCCCGTCTGGCCTCCGATCTCAGCGCGGGGACAGCACCGAATTCGACAGCGCTCGCTGAACGGCAGGTGGCGGTTGCGTTGTTGCGGGCCCTCGAAGAGGAGTGGCCGGGGGCGGCGATGCGGCACGATCGATTGCTCTACTACCGATCGAGAACCGGCGCGGACATCGACTTCGTATCGGCCTCGTTCTCCGCGACGTGCCTTGAGTCGAAGTTCGTTGATCGCGGCTGGGGACGGGCGTTCCAGACGATAGAGGCTTCGGGGAGATCCTCAGGCGTGGTGGCCACCCGATCAGGACTGAAACGCCACGACGGAGGTTGGGCTCTTCCGGCTGGGCTGTTGGCGTTTCTGTTGAGCCGCAAGTAACCGACCCGTCTCCAGCGCCAGGATGGGCCATCTCTTCAACGCACGAACGCGATTGCCCGCCGGTTGGGGGAGCTCCTCCCGATACAGTTCCGGAAGAGCACGTTCACTTGGTGGGAAGACCTACGCCGCACCGACGGGTCGTCGTCGACCAGAAGCAGTCGTAATGGAATCACCCGGGTCCTCCTCATGCCGTGGCCGGGGCGAACATGGGCGCCAACCTGGCAGTCTGAGGCTCACAGATTACCTGGACCCTACGACAGCGCCTGAATGAGCTCCGAGGTCCGGAAGGTGAGGTGGTCAGGACAGCGTCACTTTCGACGGGCCCTGTCTTCTCCTGTTGTGGCGTATGTTGTGGCGCGACCTTTCAGGGGCCGGCCCTGGGCGTTGCCATGGGCATCGTCACCGTTCATCGGACTTCTCCCGGAGGCCCAGGCCCGCCGGCCCAAGCATCCATGGAACTGCCCCGGCCCGTGTGTCATCCTGCGCGTGGAGCGCTACTTGCGGACCTTGCACATGTGTTCCACATGTGACTACCATGGAGGCATGCCGAAGATGATTCAGGTGAGAAACGTACCGGACGAGCTTCACGCGGAGCTGGTGAAACGGGCCCGAGCCCGGGGACAGACCCTGACGGATTACCTGCAGGAGCTCCTCGAACGGGAAGTGGCCCGGCCCCTCCCGGAAGAGGTGTTTCGAATGGTGGATGGCCGGGAGCCGGTGGATCTTCCTGTGGCAGCGGCGGAACTGATCAGGGAGGAGCGCCGGAGGCGGTGAACCGGTTGGTAGTGGATGCCTCGGCCCTGGTGGAGTACCTCCTGGGAACGGAGGCGTCGGCGGCCATGGCAGCCTTCATTGCGCGGCGGGGCGTGGACCTTCATATCCCGGCCCTGTGTGACATCGAGGTGGTTTCGGCCTTCCGACGGGCTTTGATCCGGGGACTTCTCCCGGAGGCCCGGGCCCACGAGGCTCTCCAGGACTTCCTGGCCCTGCCCCTTTTCCGCCACGGCCACCAGGCTCTTCTGCCCCGCTGCCTCGGGTTGAAGCACGTCCTCTCCGCCTACGACGCCACCTACGTGACCCTGGCTGAGCACCTGGAGGCCCCGCTTCTTACCGGCGACCTGCGACTGGCCCGGGCGGCCCGGGGACTCGGAGTTCCCTGTCTGCCGGAATAGGGTCGCGTTTCACCCCCCGCTGCAGAACGCTGAGACCGAATCCGTTTCAGCCCTCCACCCGGACGGCCCGGGGCCCGCCGCCGAGGACCTGGAGGGCCGTCACACGGCCCTCTTCGTCCCGTTCCACCTGGACCCTGCTTCCTTCGACGAGGTCCATGTAGACACTCTCGGAGACGGGGTGCAGATCCATGATCTCGGATCCGGCGATGGTGGCTCGCAGGTGGTCTCCCATCACCTCCACCACCAGGGGGATCCCCTGTCCCACCACTTCGTACGTCCCGGCGATTTCCCGGAGGATTTCCTCCGGCACCTCCGCCAGGGCGACTTCCGTGTAGCGGGGCTGGGGCCACCCGAACTCCCGTGCCACGGCCAGGAGGACCTCCCGGGCCAGGAGGGATCCCCGGTCTCCGTTGGTCATGATGAAGGCGCCCCGCCCGCCCTCCATGTAGGCCATGAACTGGGCCTTGAAGCCGTAGTTGGACCCCCCGTGGCTGAAGCGGGCCTCGTCCCCTTCTCCCTGGACGCCGAATCCCAGGCCCCAGTCGCCTATCCCCGGGGTCAACATGGCCCGGGCCATCTCCGGGGAAAGGACCCGCCCCGTCTCTCCGTGGTATGCGGCCTGGATTTCCAGGGCCAGACGGGCCAGCTCCGAGGGATTGGTCCAGAGGCCTGCCGCCGCCATCTCCGGGTAAAGGTGCCATTGGCCGTCCCCGCCCGTCCCGTCGGCCAGGTGGGAAGAGGCGGCGTATCCGGCACGGGCCGGGGGAAGCGGCTGCTCGTAGCTGCTCAGGCTCATCCCGACCGGATCCAGGACCTTTTCCCGGAGGATCCGGGGGAAGGGCATACCGGTGACGTCTTCCAGGAGGAGCTGCATGACGGTGTACCCACCCCCGGAATACCTCCAGAGGCTCCCGGGGAGGGTGTCCACCCGGATGGGACCGGTATTGGCAGGGTCGGCCCCGTCCAGGACCTGAACGGTGGAGGGGACTTCATCCGTGAGGGCGTATCCGGGAAAGCCATGGACGGTGAGGCCTCCGGTGTGGGTCAGAAGGTGCCGTAGCGTCACCGGGTTCTCCAGGGTGAACGCGTTTTCCGGGATCTTCCACCGTTTCAGGTAGTCGTTCACCGGCGCGTCCAGTTCCAGGAGACCTTCCTCCACCAGCCGGAGGGCCGCCGTGGCCGCCACCGGCTTGCTGATGGAGGCGGCCTGGAAGAGAGTCTCTGCCGTCACCGGACCTTCCGCCTCCACGTCCATGACGCCGTACCCCCCGGCCCAGACGATCCGGCCGCCCTCCAGCACCGCGATGCTGATCCCGGGGACGTCGTAGGCCTCCATTCGCTCCCGGAGGGTGAAGCGCTCCCCGTCCCTGCCCTGGACCTGGACGCCCCGGGTGATCCCCTCTTCCACCGCCTGGATCCTGGGATCGGCCTCCTGGGCGAACAGACGTGCGGACGCCAACCCGGAGGCCAGGGTCGGAAGCAGGAGAATCATGAGGGAACAGAGGCAGCGGACAACGGAAGAGAGGGGCTTCATTGTGTGGTGCTCCCATGGTGGGTATCGTCGGAGCGGAGCCGGATCTGTTCCGGTGTCGGATCGTCTTCCTGATAGACCAAACCGGAATATCCCCCGTGGGGAGAAATACGAACGGGCCCGGGAGAATGTTTCCCTTCCACGTTCCTCTGGAGATCCCACCGGAAATCTCGCCATTCTTCTCTTGCTCTTCGACCGATTCCGCAGCATCTATTCAGTTCAACCAGCCACTGAAACGGAACTCTTCCTGGACCGGAGCCACCCCCATGGGCTCCTCTTTTGGCCGGACCCCAGACCAGGGCCGTACACATTCCCGGGATCCCCCTGGAAAAAGACTCCCTCCGGGCCCTCGCTTCGGGATATCAACGGTGTTCATCCTTCAGCGCCAGATCGGCCCTTCCTGCTCACGCTCCTTATATCAGGGAATCAAGGAGGAATATCATGGCCGGCACCATTACCCAGAAGGATCTCTTCGGCGTCCTGACCCCGGATTACGTCCATGCCATCAGCGATGTGGCCGAGAAGGTGAAGATCAAAGCCGGTGAGACGGTCTACCGAAAGGGAGACCCGGCGAAGTTCTTCTACATCGTCCAGAAAGGGGAGATCGCTCTCCGCCTCCCGGGAACGGAGGATGTCTCGGTCCAGATCGCTCAGCTTTCCAGGGGTTCGGTCTTCGGCTCCTGCTTCGCGTTCAGCCGGGCATCCTACGCCGTAACAGCCCAGGCTACGGCCCCCACGGAGCTCCTGAAGATCGAAAACAAGCTTCTGAAGCAGATGATGGAGCGAGATCCCAGGATGGGATTCATGCTGCAGGCCCACCTCTGCGAAGTCTATTTCGGTCGTTACCTGGAGACCATGAAGAAACTCCAGGCCATCGTCATGAACCTGCCCCTGGAAACGGTCTGAGCCCTCACCGTTTCCATTTCTCGAACCAGCTGTGAAGGTAGAGCTGGCTTCGCATGTAGTTGGACGGAATGGAGGAGGTCCCATGGAACTCCCCCTTGAAGCGTAGCATGACCGTGGGGACCTGCTGGACCTTCAGGGCCGCGTAGAATTCCTCCGTCTGGGAGATGGGGGTCCGGAGGTCCAGCTCTCCCGTCATGAGCATGGTGGGGGTCGTGACGTTCCCGGCGTACATGAGAGGGGAGCGACGGAGGTGCTCCGAGGGATCTTCCCAGGGGAAGTGCTCGAAGTTCCGGTACCATCCGGGACCGTCGGTGGTCCCCACGAAGGAGATCCAGTCGATGACGGGGTAGTTGGATGAGGCTGCGGCGAACCGGTCCGTGTGTCCCACGATCCAGGCCGTCAGGACCCCGCCCCCGGAACCGCCGTAGACGAAGAGATTGTCCTCGTCCACGTACCCCCGGGCCATGACCGCGTCCACCCCGGCCATGAGATCGTCGTAGTCCTTGTCCGGATAGGCGTTGTTGATCTCGTTTCCGAAGGCGCTCCCGTAGCCGGCGCTTCCCCGGGGGTTGGTGTAGAGAACCACGTACCCTTCGGAGGCGTGGTGCTGCCAGCGGTGGCTGAAGCCGACCCCGTACATGCCGTGGGGCCCACCGTGGATGGTGAGGATGAGGGGGTACTTCTTCGAGGGATCGAATTCCGGGGGTTTGATGATCCATCCCTGGATGTCCAGGCCGCCGGTGGACTCGTACCAGATCTCCTCCACCTCTCCCAGCGTCACGCCGGCCAGGATGTCCTCGTTCACCCGGGTGAGGCGGTTCATCCGGGCCGGATTCCGGAGGTTGAACGTCCAGATGTCACCGGGTTCGTGGTAACTGGAGACGGTGGCGGCGAAGTTCCCCTCCCGGTCCAGGGAGGCGAAGGACAGCATGTGGTTCCCCTCCGTCACGGCCCGGGGCTCTCCGTCCAGGGGGGCGAACCAGACATTCTGCGTGCCCTTCATGCTGGCGTTGAAATAGAGCCCGCTCCCATCCCGGGCCCAGGTGACGTTCCCCAGGGAACGCCCCAACTCACTGGCGATGCGCCGGGGGTCGGAGCCGTCGGCGTTCATTACGTACAATCCGTTTTCGACGTACGTATCCGTGGACCAGTCCTGCCCCTGATAGGCGACGAGCCGGCCGTCGGGGGAGGGCACCGGGCCGCCGTCGGGGCCACGGCGAGTGGTGAGCTGGCGGATGGCGCCGCTTTCCAGCGCCACGGCGTAGATCTCCGACTCCCGCCACATCCAGTCCGCTTCCTCCTCTCTCAGAGAGGAGAAGAGAATTTCGGATCCGTCGGGCGTCCACTCCGGGCCCGAGTGATCCCATTCCCCGTCGGTGAGCTGCCGGGCCGTTCCCCCGTGGGCCGGCACCACGAAGATGTGGGAGTGGCTGGTATCCACGAATCCTCGCCGATCGGCCCGGTAGTTCAGGCGGCGCACGATCTTCGGTCCCTCCGTCCAATCGGCTCCCCGGGGCCGAGGCGGCAGGTCTATGCTCCAGGACTCCGCGTCCTCCACGTCCATGGTGAAGGCGATGTGATTCCCGTCCGGGGACCATCGGAGGCTTCCGGGGCTTCGGTCCACCCGGGTGATCTGGGTGGTGGCCCCTTCGGCGTCCATCCACCGGACGAAGATCTGGCTGCCCCGTGGCTCTCCTGAGGCCACATAGGCGATGCGGGTGCCGTCGGGGGCCCAGGTGGGCGAGGACCCGTCCACCAGAAAGCGCTTCCGGGTGCCATCGGCGTCCATGATCCAGATGCCGGAGTACCTCCGGTCATTCACCGGATCCACTCCGCCACGGGTGTAGACAATGTGCCTCCCGTCCGGGGAGATCTGAGGGCTGGAGACCGACTCCATGTCCATGTACATCTCCAGGGTGACGCCCTGGTCCTGGTCCTGGGCCTGGAGGGTGGACGGGGGGACGAGGACGGAGGATAGGACGATGACGCCTCCGACCAGCAGGGAGAATCTGCGTCGCATGGGTGCCTCCTGACAAAAGTTGGGATGCGGCTCCACCCCGCATGGGGGTCCCCGGAAGGGGCCCGGGGGGCCTCATCTCAGGTGAAGAGTGCCGGCGCTCCTCCGGTATGCCAGAAGAGGACGGTATCGGACCGGGGGATCCGATCCTCCCGGATCCAGTGGAGAAAGCCTGCTCCGGCCTTGGCCGTGTAGACGGGGTCCAGGACCACTCCGGCACGGGCCCCGAAAAATCCGGTGGCCTCCCGGGAGGCTTCGGTGGGAACGCCATATCCGCCGCCCACGAAGGCGGCCTCTGGAATGATGAGGTCAGCCGGAAGCCCTCCTTTCCACCCCAGGAGCTTTCCTGCACCCAGGGCGATTTCCCGGGTCACGTTCAGGATCTCCTCCTGGCTGACGTCAGGGCTTACCCCCACCAGGCGGACGTTGTCCCGCCCGAGGAGGGTGAATCCCAGCGCCAGCCCCGCCAGGGTGCCGCAGGAGGAGCTGGAGATGAAGATCCAGGTGGTGCCGGAGGGCCATCCGCCCCTCTTGTCCATCTGCCCGTCCAGCTCCACGGCGGCCCGGACGTAACCCAGGGCGCCCAGGGGGGTGGATGCCCCCAGGGGGATGATGAGGGGATGCCCCCCCCGCTCCTTCACCTCCCGGGCCGCTGCCTCCATCCCCGGTGCCCGGGCCTCCCGGCCCTCCACAACCCGGGTCTCGGCTCCGAAGAGGTCCATGAGGAGGGCGTTGCCGGTGAGGGGATCGGGGGGCTCCCCGTTCAGGATGAGGATGCACCGCTTCCCGAGCTGGGCCGCAGTGGCGGCTGTCACCCGGCAGTGGTTGGACTGGGGACCGCCGCAGGTGATGAGGGTGTCGGCCCGGTCCCCCTCGCCGGCCAGGTAGTATTCCAGCTTCCTGATCTTGTTGCCGCCCAGGGCGAACCCCGTCCAGTCGTCCATCTTCATGAGGACGGAGGGAGCCCGGGAACCCAGGGCTTTTCTGAGAGAGGGGAAGGGGAGGAGGGGAGTGGGAAGGAAGGCCATGGGCCTCCGTGGAATCTCGGCCAGCCGATCCAGGGGTTCGGTGCGCATCAGGATCTCCCGTGGAAGGCCGCGGCGATTCGGGCCGTGGCCAGGTGGATGTCCACCGTGTCTTCGATGACGGGAGCATAACCTCCGCTCAGGACGACGGCCACCGGGATCCCCCGCTTCCGGCACGCTTCCAGCACCATCCGGTCCCGGACCTCCAATCCCTCCTTGGAGACGCCCAGGCGACCCAGGCGATCCCCCCGGAAGGGATCGGCGCCGGCCAGGTAGAGGGCCAGGTCGGCTTCCGCCGTCTCCAGGGCCTTTTCCGTGCCCTGGGCCGCAGCCGCCAGATAGAGCTCGTCCTTCGCCCCGTCCGGGAGCTTCATGTCCAGGTTCGAGGATTCCTTCCGGAAGGGGTAGTTGTTGGCGCCGTGGAGGGAGAACGTGTATACGCCGGGGTCATCCCTGAAGATGAAGGCCGTGCCGTTCCCCTGGTGGACGTCCAGGTCCAGGATCACCACTCGACGGGCCCTGCCTTCCCTCTGCATGACCCTGGCGGCCACCGCCACGTCGTTGAAGACACAGAATCCCTCGCCGCGGTCCGGAAAGGCGTGATGGGTACCCCCGGAGAGGTTCATGGCCACGCCTTCCTCCAGGGCGGCCCGACTGGCGGCCAGCGTCCCCCCCACGGAGCGCCGGGAGCGCTCCACGAGCTCCGGAGACCAGGGAAAGCCGATGCGTCGAATCTCCTGGAGGGATAGGGTCCCTGTGGTGACCCGCTCCAGATAGGCGGCGGCGTGGACGGTTCCGAGCTCCTCGTCCCCGGCGGCGTCCGGCACCACCAGGTCTCCGTCTCTCCCAAGGCCCCCTTCCGCCACTCGATTCCGGAGGAGGGCGTATTTGGCCATGGGAAAGCGATGGCCCTGCGGAAGGGGCAGGACGAAGTGATCGCAGTAGAAGAGCTTCATGGCGAGGCATGCTACGGGGTTGAGGGCTCCCGGGCCACCACCAGGCCTCCTCCCCGGACCGTGGCTCCGATGACGATCCCGGCACTGACCAGGACCAGGTTCTTCACGATATACTGGCCTTCGATGGTGAGAACGAAGGGGACCTGCTGGAAGGTCAGCTCCGGAAAGAGGAACATGGGGGAGATGGTCCCCGGCATCTGGAGAAACAAGAGAAAGAGTGTGGTTCTCAAGGCCTTCCCGAAAATGAGGCCCAGGCCGATGACGGTTTCCCAGATGGCGAGGAGGGTCAGGGCCACATGGGGGGTCAGAAGCCCTCCCGTCATGACCTCGATGGTGCGGGTGGCCAGAGTTTCGGCCGGGCTCAGTCCCGGAAAGAATTTCAGGAAGCCGAACCAGAAGAAGATGATTCCTACGGAGATCCGGAGGAGGAGGAGTCCCCAGCGACCCATCCACGCTGTGATTCCCCGGTCCAATGAGTCGAAAGACGGTTGAAACATGCCTCGAACCCCGTGTTGAAGAAGAGGGAACGGCCCGCTTCCCGTTCCCTACCCCCGAAGCGAGGCAGGTGTCCCGGGTCCGTGGCGTGAGGAGGCCGATGGACCCCTGGCCTCCCATGGGGTATTGGATCTGGTCTCGTCGATTCCATCGTCCGCTTGCTGCCCCGACACGCTGGATCCATCCGTTCACCGAGTATCTGAGGTCATGGGCCCACGACCCCGCCGACGCCACATTCCCCTTTCCCTGGCCCTCCTCCTGGGAAGCGCTTTCGTCGGACCTCTGGCGGCCCAACTCCAGGAGGTTGGAGCCCTCCAGGGACGGATCAGGGACTCGGAGGGGCTCCCCATCCCCGGGGCCCTGGTTCGCCTGTTTCCCGGAGAGGCCAAAGAGGCAGTCCGGGGGGCCGAAAGCGATGCCCTGGGCTACTACCACCTGGAGCACCTTCAAGCCGGGCGGTACCGGGTTGAGGTGGACCGGTTGGGCTTTCAGCGGGCCAGCCGGGAGGTCACCATCGCAACCGGGAAATTGGTGAATGCGGATTTCAGCCTGAGCACGGCTGTCCTGGCGGTGGAAGGAATCTCGGTGGAGGCGGAGCGTAGCCGGGATCGGGTTCGCTTCGAGGAAGAGGCCGGGGTGACGGTCCGGGAGTTGGCCGGTACGGAGATCAAGGCCCTCCCGGGACTGGTGGAGGCGGATCCAATCCGGGCGGTGGAGGTGCTGCCGGGAGTCATCACCACCTCCGACTTCTCCTCTTCCTTCAATGTCCGGGGAGGCTCGGCGGATCAGAACCTCATCCTCCTGGACGGCATCCCCGTCTTCAATCCCACCCACCTGGGCGGGTTCTTCTCGGTCTTCAACGGAGATATGGTTGAGCGGGCCGAGCTCCGTTCCGGAGGATTCCCGGCCCGCTACGGCGGGCGGGTCTCCAGCGTCCTGGACATCCACTCGGATGCCGGGGGCGGGACCTTCCGGGGGGACGGAGGGATCTCCGTCCTGGCCTCTCGCCTGGCCCTGGCCGGGTCTCTCCCGGAAGGCGCTGGAGGTGCTCTGGGTCTTTCCCGCGCCAACTGGCGGCTCTCCGGCCGTCGATCCTACTTCGATCAGATCCTCCGGCCCGTCCTCGACTTTCCCTACCATCTCACGGATTTCCAGGGGGTGTTCCAGGGATGGACCCGGGGGGGGAATCGCCTGTCCATCTCGGCGTATTCGGGCCGGGATGTCCTGGCGCTGACGAATCTGGATTCCGAGGACTTTCCTCTACGAATCGACTGGGACTGGGGAAATGATCTGGTGGGGCTCAGTTTCACCCATCCCAGAGATGACGGCGGCTGGTGGGAGCTTAGAAGCGGGTATTCCCGGTTCGCCTCCGGTCTCTCCTTTCCCGACTTCGAGGACACGCGGTTCAGGAGCGGGATCGACGAAGCCATGGTTGAGGGAGACCTGGAGGTTCGTCCCAGCCCCTACCTGACCTTCGGCACCGGAGGCGGGTTGAAGAAACGGTCGGAAGACAATCTGGTTTCCTCGGGGGGCACGGTCTTCTTTCAGGGGGCGGGAGAGGGGATGGGGACCTTCGGATACCTGCAGGCCGAGTGGAGGCCGGGGCCGGCCTGGCTGGTGGAAGGGGGGCTCCGGGGGGATCTATGGGATCCGAGGGAGGGGAAGACGGTCCGGGCCCTCTCCCCGCGCTTCTCGGCTAAGCGCTTCCTGGCTGGAAGCCAGTGGGCTGTAAAAGGGTCTGTGGGGCGTTACACCCAGTTCCTCCACTCAATCCGGGACGAGGAGGTGCCCCTTGGGCTGGACACCTGGATCCTGACAGGCCGGAGGGCTCCACACGTGGTGTCGGACCAGGCCCAGGTCGGGGTTGAGGGATACCCTTCCGAGGGGTGGTTTTCCTCTCTTGAAGGGTATTACCGAACCTTCGACGGAGTGGTGACCCTGAACTTCGCCGACAATCCGAATGACGAGGAGGACGATTATCTTCCGGGGACCGGCACCTCATACGGTGCGGATCTCTTCCTCCAGAAGACCGCCGGCGCCACCACAGGGTGGATTTCCCTCTCCGGGCTCAAGGTGACCCGTAGCTTTCCGGATTTCCGATCGGGTCTGGATCCGGCTCCTACCATCACCTACCCCCCCATCTTTGATCGGCGGCTGGACCTGGATCTGGTCCTGCGCCGGAATATCGGTCCGGGTCTGGAAGCGGGACTCCGCTGGAATTTCGGCACGGGCCTTCCCTACACCCGCCCTGTGGGGAGCTATGCCTATCTTTCTCCCTCGGTCCTGCCGGGGGGCCGGCTGGAGTGGGAACTGGATGACGCCGAAGATGGAGAGGACGCGAAAGGGCTTCTGGGGGTGGTCCTGGAGGGGAGAAACCAATCCCGGTACCCGGCGCGGCATCGCCTGGACGTGAGCCTGCGATGGACCCTGGAGCGGTCCTGGGGGAAGATGGTGCCCTACGTGAGCGTCCTGAACGTCTACAACCGGAAGAACGTTCTCTTCTACTTTTTTGAATACGATCAGGAACCTCCGGTCCGGACAGGCCTCTCCATGTTTCCCTTTCTTCCCACCCTGGGACTGGAAGTGTCGTTCTGATGCGCAAAACCTTCATCTATCTGGCCCTGGGGTTCAGCATTCTCCTTCCGGCTTGTGAGTTGGAGGAAAGGTCCCTGACCAAACCGGAGACGCTTCTGGTGGCGGAGGTCTACGTAAACGTGGGAGAGGGCCCTGACCAGGTCGTGGCTTTTCTGCAGCAGACTCCGGGAGAGCCGCTGGACGGCTCCCTCCAGGAATCGGTCATTCAACTCGAGGGTCCCCGAGGGATCCTGCTGAATCTGGCTCTGGCCGATCGAGGGCTCTGCATCGAAAATGCGATTCTGAATGATGTGGAGGGAGCCTGCTTCGCGGCGCCGAATTTGAAGGAGAACGTCCTTCAGCCCGGTGATTACGTGGAAGTGGGGATCTCCACACCTGGTGGAAAGGAGTTGCGAGGAGGGATGACGTTGCCTCAGGACTTCACTCTCTTGAGCCCACAGGCGGATCTCTGCGCCCTGTTTCCCGGCCTTCCTCTGGAAGTGGTCTGGGAGCCCTCCTCCGGGGCCTGGGCCTACGCCGGCGAGACCCTCATCTGGAATCTTCGGGACGCTCTCGAGCCTGCCGGCATTCAGCTGGAGGGGGATTCGCTGAAGCTGGTTGGCTTCTCCGTTTCCGAGACCGATACCACCCTGGTATTTCCCCAGGAATTCGGTGTCTTTGATCGATTCGATCTGGATCGGGATCTGGCAATGGCTCTCCAGGAAGGCCTTCCCCTGGGAGCCGTGGCGGAGGTGGCGGTGGCAGCCCTGGACCGGAATTACGTGAATTGGGTCCGGGGAGGGAACTTCAATCCATCGGGAGCCGTGAGGATCCCTTCCCTTCTCGGCGATGGAACAGGGGTTCTTGCGGGGGCGGTGCGCAGGGTGATTCGGGTGGTGGGGGCTTCCCCGGAAAGCCTCCTCCCTCCTTGCTTGCCGGGATCCTGACCAGGGGCCAATCTGGACCTCCGATAGAAGGCTGGCCCGGTGCCGGGTTTCGCCCTTCACCGTAGAGGCCTCTGGTCTACCCGGCGGCGATCCTCTCCCGCCCCTCGCAACCGGCTGCCGATCGCCCTACCTTGGCAGCCATGAGCGTACGAGCGGCAGTCATGGTTGCCCCCGATTCTCCTCTGGAGATCTGGGAGCTGGACGACCCGGTCATGGAGCCGGGTGCGGTCCTTCTGGAGACGGTTGCCAGCGAGGTCTGCGGCACCGATGTCCACCTCTTCCACGGCCAACTGGCCGGCGTCCCCTATCCCATCATTCCCGGGCACGTCAGCGTGGGCCGGGTCCTGGAGGCATCCGGGGTGGAAGCCGACGCCCTGGGGAATCCCCTGGCGCCGGGAGACGTGGTCACCTTCTACGATGTCCACGAGACCTGCTGGTCCTGCTATCACTGCCTGGTGGCCCGCCAGCCCACCCGGTGTCCGAGCCGAAAGGTATACGGCATCACCTACTCGGCCCGGGACGGCCTTCTGGGGGGGTGGGCGGAGAAGATCTACCTCAAGCCCGGCGTGAAGATCTTCCGGATTCCGGAGGGGGTGACCCCGGAGCAGGTCATCGGGGGCGGTTGCGGCCTCTTTACCGGCTTTGCCGGGGTGGATCGGAGCCGGATGCAGCTGGGGGACAGCGTGCTGGTGCAGGGGGCCGGCCCGGTGGGCCTTTCCGCGGCGGCGTTCGCGGCCCTGGGTGGCGCCTCGGCCGTCTTCATGATCGGGGCTCCTGAGAGCCGGCTGGAGCTGGGCCGGAGCTTCGGGGTGGACGAGGCCTTCCACCTCCACGAGACCACACCGGAAGAGCGGCGGGAGCGGATCCTGGCCCTCACCGGGGGCAGGGGGCCCGATGTGGTCATCGAGGCGGCGGGCCACGCCAGCGCCGTCCCGGAAGGGCTGGACCTGGTCCGGGACGGCGGGACCTACGTCATCCTGGGACACTATTCGGACGTGGGCACCGTGCCTCTGAATCCCCACCTGGACATCAACAGGAAGCACGCCACGGTCCTGGGACAATGGGGGACGGCCTTCCATCACCTGACCCGGGCCCTGACCCTCCTGGGCAGGCACTCGAAACGGCTTCCCCTCCAGAACATCATCGGAAAGCGCTACGGGCTGGAGGAGGCCGGTGAGGCCCTGGCGGATCTGGAGGCCCTCCGGGTGACGAAGGCCCTCATCACGCCCAACGGATAGGAGGCCAGGGCGCCCGGGCATAAGGTGGGCGCCCGGGCATCGGGGCCCGAGGAGTTCCTCAGGTACCCCGGACCCCTCCGCGGGGGCTCGGGAGGGGCACCACGTAGACCCGTCTCGCGACGTCCATGGAAATCCGGGAGGGGGGGTCCGGTGATGCCTCGACCCGGAACTCCAGCACCCCCCGGGTCCGATTCCTCCCCACCACCCGGACCCGGGTGCCCGGAAGGAGGCCGGCCTCCTCCACGGTCCGAAGGCCCCGGGAGTCATCGTCCCGGACGGCCCGCACCTGGGCGTCCACCCCCTCACCCAACTCCGCCAGAGTCAGGGAGTCGGTGCTCTCGATCTCCCCGCTTTCCGTGGGGATGGGAGCTCCATGGGGATCGTGGCTGGGATTGCCCAACGCGTCGTCCATGCGCTGGATCAGGGTATCGGAGGCAGCGTGCTCCAGGCGCTCCGCTTCCCGGTGAACATCCTCCCAGGGGTAGTCCAGACGCTCCGTCAGGTAGGTCTCCAGGATCCGGTGCCTCCGAAGGACCCGGAGGGCCTCCCGGGTCCCGGCCTCGGTGAGCTGGACGCCCCGGTACGGGACGTGTTCCAGGAACGCCGACTCGGCCAGGCGTTTCACCATGCCCGTGACGGAAGCCGGCTGCACCTCCAAAGCGTCGGCGATGGTGGAGGTGGAGACCGCGTCCCCGGAAGGGGAGAGGGAGTAGATGACCTTGAGATAGTCTTCCACGGAACGTGAGAGTCCCGAAATTTCTTCCGGCATGCAGTCCGGTCCTTTCAACGAAAACGGCATCCCCCGGGGGAGCGCAGGCCTTTGAAGAATGGGCCTGAACCAGCTAAGATTATAAGTTTCCGGTCCACGGTCCAACTGAAGTGAGGAGGGGTCAGTGAACGATTCAGTCGCTGTGGATGCGAAGCGGATCCTTCTCCGCTACGGAGCACCCATCGCAGTTCTGGACAGCGTGTCCGAAGACGATCAGATCAAGTTCGCCCGCCTGGTGGCCCGGACCCCCCTTCAGGACCGGGAGAAGAAGCTGAAAGAGCTTCTGGCCGAGGGGGGGTATCTCGGAGAGGGATAGGCCGCCCATTGTGTTCGGGCAGTCGGGCCGAAGCCGGTCGATGAGGGCCGGCTTCGGCCTCTTCCCTTTCCGGGGCCCGGGGGTCCGTCAGACCCTGAGACTCCTGGTCCTGTTCAGGGCTGCCGCCAGCTCGAATCGGCGAAACTCCGCCAGATCCCCGGGCGCCCGCCTGTCCAGCACATCCAGGCCTTCCCGCAGGAGGGCGTCCTCTACGAGAGCCAGAATCTCGGGGATGGACCGTTCGCCGTCCATGTGCTCCCGGTGAGCCAGGAGGAGGGCCCGGCCCAGGGCGTTGAGCTGTGCCCATGACACGATCTGCTCCACCGCCGAGAGATCCAACTCTTCCCGTCCGATCAGGATGGAATCCAGCCCTCGAACCTTCAGGTTCTCCTCCCGGCGCCCCTTTCTGGGATCCAGGGAGGAGGGATGGGGGGAGCGGGGTGTGGCCTGAGGCAGAGGCCCCACGTCCTCCGCGGTGCGTCCGGTGGGAAGGTCGTTGGCCACCTCCTTTGCCCGGGCGGTGACCTCCAGGGGGCGGTAGACCTCCATGGCGATGACCGTATCCGCCGCTTCCAGATAGTCTCCGCTTCCCCCCAGGACCAGAACGGAGCTCACGCCCCGCTCTTCGTACAGCTGGCGGATCCGGTCCACGAAGGGGGTGATGGGCTCCTTCTCCCGGGGAACCAGGGCCTGCATGCGCCTGTCCCGGATCATGAAGTTGGTGGCGGCCGTGTCCTCGTCCACCAGGATGGCCCGGGCCCCGGCCTCCAGGGCCTCCACGATGTTGGCCGCCTGACTGGTGGAGCCGGAGGCGTTGGGGGAGGTGAAGGCCCGGGTGTCCTCGCCGCTGGGGAGATCACGAATGAAGGGCGAGATGTCCACGCCCCGGATGGAGCGCCCGTCTTCGGCCCGGATCTTCACCGCGGCCGGGTCCGTCACCACCAGCTCCCTGCCGTCCCCGGGTCTGTGGTTGTACACCCCCCGCTCCAGGGCCCGGAGAAGCGTGCTCTTGCCGTGGTACCCGCCCCCCACGATGAGGGTGACCCCTTCCGGGATTCCCATCCCCCGGACGGATCCCCGGTTGGGAAGGTCCACCTCCACCCGCAGCCCCGGTGGAGAGGCGAAGGGAACGGCCTTCTCCTCCGCCATGGGCTCCTGGCTGACCCCGCTCCTTCTGGGCAGGATGGCCCCCTCGGCCACGAAGGCCACCAGCTCCCGTGCCCGGAGGGCCTCCCGCAGGGCGTCGGCGTCCTCGTTGGCCAGGGCGTGCCGGAGAATCTCCCCGTCCCCGTATGCTCGGGCCCGGAGGGCGCCCTCCACCACGGCGGGGACGGACTCCAGAAGGAGATGGACGGCTTCCTCCCCCAGGATCCGCCGACCCCTGGCCGGAAGGCCCACGGTGAAGCGGGCCTCCGCCGAGCCGTCGGTGGACACCATGACGGCGGTCTGCCGAAGGACTTCCTGTCCCGGGGCCTCCATCCGGATCTCCCCGCTCTTGCCCGTCCCCTTCCGTGTGGAGCGCTTCCGGGCTACCTCCTGGAATCTCCGGGCCAGGAGGGCGGCAGTCCCGAGGCCCCGGCTGCCGGCGGAACAGGCATCCAGGGGCAGGCCGGTGTAATCCGCCGAAAGAAAGACCCGCACTCTGGTGGGGGCGGCGAAGGGGTCTCCCTGGACGTGGTCCACCTGGAGGGTGAACGCCGGCAGGGCCCAGGCCCCTTTGATCTGCCTGTAGGCCTTGTAGCCCCGACCGTCCGCCCGGAGGAGGAGGGCCCGAAGGTCTTCATGTGGGTGGGGGTGCATGGGATCTGGCCTCCGGTGAGGCGATGGAAATGGAGCTGGAGCCGGGTTGAGGGTCCCCTGGAATCCATGAGACCCCGGAGAAGGGAAAGAGGTCGGGGGGGGACTGGCCCGGAGAGGGTCGTGTTGCCCAGATTGATTCCGGGCTCGAGTCACTCACCTGGAGCTTTTCATGGGTTTCCTGAAATCCCCGCTGAGGCCCGTTTCCACGGCCCTCGCCCTGACGGCAGTCCTCCTGGCCCCCCTTCGGGCTCAGGAGCCGCCCCCGTTCCAGCTCCAGGTGGACCACTCGGCCCACGGCATGGTTGCGGCGGCCCACCCCCTGGCCACCTGGGCCGGGGTCCGGATGCTGGAAGCGGGGGGGAACGCCGCGGACGCCGCGGTGGCGGCGGCCTTCGCCGCGGCGGTGGTGGAGCCGACCATGAACAGCATCGGCGGGCGGAACCAGATCCTCATCCACCTTCCCGACGGATCCGTCCGAGGCATCGACGCCACCACGCAGGCGCCCATGACCTACGATCCGGAGACGGCGCCGCAGGCCGAATACGGCTATGCCGTCATCGGGATTCCCGGAGCCGTGGCCGGATTGGTTCGTCTCCAGTCCGAGTTCGGTACCCTTCCCCTGGAGACGGTCATGGATCCGGCCATCCGCTACGCCCGGGAGGGCTTCGCCGTTCTTCCCGGGGATGCAGCCCGACAGGCGGCGGGGGCCGAACAGGCTGCCGAGTTCGAGGGCACCCGCCGGTATTATCTGAAGCCCGACGGCACCCCCTATCAGGCCGGGGAGATCCTGGTGCAGGAAGACCTGGCCAGGACGCTGCTGATCATCGCCAAGACCGATGGGGAAGCCTTCTACCGGGGGGAGATCGCCGAGTTGATGGCGGCGGACCTCCAGGCCCACGGCTCGGCGGTGACGCTGGAGTCCCTGGAAGACTACCGGGCCGAGGATGCTCTCATCGTCCGGGGAAGCTACCGGGGATATGACCTGGCAGGGATGTATGTTCCTGCGGCCGGAGCGGTGGCCGTCGAGGCCCTGCACATCCTGGAGAACTTCGAGCTGGCCGACATGGATCCGGCGGAGCGCATCGCCCACGTCGGGCAGGCCCTGAGTCTGGCCTTCGACGATTGGGACCTCCAGGGAGAGCCGGAGATGGCGTCCCTCATCACTTCCATGGAGTTTGCGGCGGAACGGGCGGAGGAGATCCACCTGGGGAGCGGGGTGGGGGTCGGGCAAGGGCCTCTCGACCACCTCGATGGTCGCCACACCGCACACCTGGAGGGCAGCCATACCACCCACCTCTCCACCGCCGATGCGAGCGGGATGATGGTGGCCCTGACCCAGACCCTGGGGCCCAACATGGGATCCAAGGTGGCCACTCCGGGGTTGGGCTTCCTCTACGCCTCCACCCTGGGGGGATACCTGGGAGACATGCAGCCCGGCGAGCGGGCCCGTTCCTTCATCTGCCCCTTCATGCTCATGAAGGACGGAGAGCCCGTCCTGGTCCTGGGGGCCGCCGGGGGCTCCATGATTCCGGTGGCCGTGGTGAACGCCGTGGTCCATTTCGTGGACGGTGGGCTCCCCTTCCCCGAGGCCGTGACCGCCCCCCGTATCGCCCCGTCCGGGGACGCCTTCCGCATGGAAACCCACCCCGGGGCGGGCTGGAACGATCACACCGTGGACCAGGTCCGGGCCCTGGGAATGGAGGTGCAGGAAGTTCCCCGGCAGGCGGCCTTCGGCCGGATCCACGGCATCCGATTCAACACGGCAACCCGACGCTGGGAAGGGGTGGCGGATCCCGACTGGGAGGGAACCGCTCTGGGTGCCGGAAAAGCCGGTGGAGCCCCGTGACCCCGCCCTCCCGAACCCGAGGCCGGTTCCCGGGGGGGCCGACTCTCGCCTCAACGTCAAATTACGGATATCCGTCATGCTGAGAACCGCAGTTGTTATTCTGGCCGCCCTCCTCCTGCCGGCCCAGCCCGTCACCGGGCAGCAGAGCTATGATCTCATCATCCGAAACGGGAAGGTCTTCGACGGAACCGGGAACCCCTGGTTTCTGGCGGACGTGGCCATACGAGGTGAGCGAATCGCCGCCGTGGGGGATCTCTCGGCCAGCACCGCACCGGTAGAGATCGATGCCGCCGGGCTCTTCGTGGCCCCGGGGTTCATCGACACCCACACCCATGCCGGTGGCGGGTTGGCCACTCCGGAGCTGAGCCACGCCCGGCCCCTCCTGGCCCAGGGCCTCACCATGATTCTGGCCAATCCCGACGGCCGGAGCCCCCTGGATCTGGCGGCCCAGAGAGAGGAGCTCCTGAAGGATGGGCTGGGCGTGAACGTGGGCCAGATGGTGGGACACGGGTCCCTCCGGCAGGCGGTCATCGGAATGGAGGACCGATTCGCCACCGACCAGGAACTGGAGGAGATGAAGGCCCTCCTCAGGGCAGGGATGGAGGAAGGGGCCTGGGGATTCTCAGCGGGTCCCTTCTACACCCCCGGAAGCTACTCCGACACCCGGGAGCACGTGGAGTTGGGGAAGGTCGCTGCCGAGTACGGGGCTCCGTATCAGAGCCACGTCCGGGATGAGGCGGATTACACCGTGGGGGTCATCGCCGCCGTGGAGGAGGTCATCACCGTCTCCAGGGAGTCGGGCATTCCCGGGGTGTTCACCCACGCCAAGGTCCTGGGGCCCAATGTGTGGGGCTTCTCCCAGGCCATCGTCCACAGGATCGAGCGGGCCAGGGAAGAGGGATTGGAGATCTACGCCGACCAGTATCCATACCCGGCATCGGCCACGGGCCTTTCCGCCGCCCTCCTGCCCCGGTGGTCCCAGGTGGGCGGGCAGGATTCCCTTCGGGCCCGGTTGAATGATCCGGAGACCCTGGCCAGGATCCGGGTGGAGATGGTGGATAACCTGGCCCGTCGGGGAGGGGCGGACCGGATCCAGTTCCGGCGCTTCCGGGAAGACCCCTCCATCGAGGGCCGGCTCCTTTCGGAGGTGGCCGCCGAGCGAGGCATGGAGCCCCTGGACCTGGCCATAGAACTCCTCAAGATGGGAGGCCCGGCCATCGTCTCCTTCAACATGCACGAGAAGGACATCGCCACCTTCATGTCCCAGCCCTGGACCATGACCTCTTCCGACGGGGACCTGGTGCCCTGGATGGAGGGAGTGCCGCACCCCCGCTCCTACGGTTCCTTTCCCAGGAAGATCCGGCACTACGTCCTGGAAGAAGGGGTTCTGGATCTGGCGGCGGCCATCCGGAGCATGACCTCTCTCCCGGCCCAGGTCTACCGGATCCCGGATCGGGGTCTTCTTCGGGAAGGAATGGCCGCGGATGTGGTGGTGTTCGACCTGGCCACCCTTCGGGATCACGCCACCTTCACCGAGCCTCACCAGCTTTCGGAGGGGATGGTCCACGTCTTCGTCAACGGTCAGGCGGCCGTCCGGGACAGGGAGTTCACCGGGGTGCTGGCGGGGAAGGTCCTCCGGAAGGCGCTGCCGGCCCGCTGAGCCAGGATCCTCAGGGGGGTGATCAGGCTCGGACAGAGTGCCGGAGAGGCGTACAGCTCCCGGGAACCGGAATCGCACCAACGAGTGTTTTCAGCACGGAGAAGGGATCGATGGGCGCCATTCGCAGCTTCATGGAAACGCATTTTCTCCACTTCAACGCCCGGGAGACCCTGGATGCGGCCAGGGCCTTCGAGGCTCACCTCCAGGCCGGGGGAAAGATGCTGGTATCCCTGGCCGGCGCCATGTCCACCGGAGAGCTGGGAATCATCCTGGCTCGGATGATCCGGGCCGGGAAGGTCCACGCCATTTCCTGCACGGGGGCGAATCTGGAGGAGGACGTCTTCAACCTCCTGGCCCACGATGAGTACGAGGTCATCCAGGATTGGCGGGCCCTTTCGGCCCGGGACGAGAAGGACCTCTATGATCGGGGCATGAACCGGGTCACGGACACCTGCATCCCGGAAGACGTCATGCGGCACGTGGAGGGTCGCCTCGTCTCCCTCTGGGCCGAGGCCGCCCGGGAGGGTGTTCGGAAGCTTCCGTCGGAATTCATGTATGCCCTTCTGGACGACCCCGGCCTGCCCCCGCACTACCAGATCGACCCGGCCGACTCGTGGCTCCTTGCCGCCAGGGAGGCGGGCATTCCCGTCTACGCTCCCGGGTGGGAGGATTCCACCATGGGCAACATGTTCAGCGCCAACGTGAAGATGGGAAAGATCCCCCACCATCAGTGCGTGAAGACCGGCACGGAACAGTTCCATCACCTCCTGGACTGGTACCTGGAGAACAACGGAGCCCGGGAGGGGCTGCCCTCAGTGGGCTTCTTCCAGATCGGCGGGGGAATCGCCGGAGACTTCGCAATCTGCGTGGTGCCCTGCATCATCCAGGACCTTCAGCAGGAAACACCCTTCTGGGGCTACTTCTGCCAGATCAGCGATGCCGAGGTGTCCTACGGGGGGTACTCGGGAGCCGTTCCCAACGAGAAGATCACCTGGGGGAAGTTGGCGGTGGACACGCCGAAGTTCCTGGTGAAGTCCGACGCCACCATCGTGGCGCCCCTCATCTTCGGATACGTGCTGGGGGATTGAGCCGAAGGCAGGGGCAGACATCCCCATCTCAGGACCGGCCCCCCCCCATCTCAGGACCGTTCTTGTTAACTTTAAAGGCTATGTTTTGAATTCCTCCCCGGGGCTCCGGGGTTTTTTGTCGAGGTAGGTACCATGCAGATCAGAAACGTGGCCGTCATCGCCCACGTGGACCACGGGAAAACCACCCTGGTGGATCAGATGTTGAAGCAGTCCGGGATCTTCCGGGCCAATGAAGAGGTGGCGGACCGGGTCATGGACTCCAATCCCCTGGAGCGGGAGCGGGGGATCACCATCCTCTCCAAGAACACGGCGGTGCACTGGGGAGAGGTGAAGATCAATATCGTGGACACGCCGGGGCACGCCGACTTCGGTGGAGAGGTGGAGCGGATCCTGAGGATGGTGGACGGCGTCCTCATCCTGGTGGACGCCGCGGAGGGCCCCATGCCCCAGACCCGCTTCGTCACGCGGAAAGCCCTGGACCTGGGGCTCCTTCCCATCGTGGTCATCAACAAGGTGGACAGGGCCGACGCCAGGTCCAGGGAGGTCCACGACGAGATCCTGGAGCTCTTCATGGAGCTCAACGCCAATGACCGGCAACTGGACGCCCCCTTCCTCTACGCCTCCGGCCGGGAAGGGTGGGCGACGGCGAACCTGGAGGAAGCCGGCACCTGGACTCTCTCCACGCCTCCGGAGGTGACGCCGGATCTCACGCCCCTCTTCCAGGCGATTCTGGGCTATGTTCCCAGCCCCCCCGGGGACCCCAGGGGGCCCTTTCAGATGCTGGTCTCCACGCTGGATTTTTCCCCCTACGTCGGACGCATCGCCATCGGCCGAATCGAGCGGGGGCGGGTGACGGTGGGAGACACCGTGGCCCTCCTGCCCCTGGGACAGGCGGGGATGGTGGAGGAGGGCGGGGACGGAGTGAGCGGCAAGGTGGTGAAGCTCTTCGAGTTTACCGGACTCCAGCGCCTCGAGCTGGAGGCGGCGGAGGCCGGGGACATCGTCGCCCTGACGGGAATCGAGGGGGTGGAGATCGGGACCACCCTCACCGATCCCGAGGTGCGGGAGCGCCTGAGGGGAATCGCCGTGGAGGAGCCGACCCTCTCCGTCGACTTCTCTGTGAACAACTCCCCCTTCTCCGGACGAGCCGGAAAGTACGTGACCAGCCGGCAGGTCCGGGAGCGGTTGTTCCGGGAGCTGGAGCGGAACCTGGCGCTGCGGGTGGAAGAGACGGATTCCCCCGACACCTTCACCGTCTCCGGGCGGGGAGAGCTGCACCTCACCATCCTCATGGAAACCATGCGGAGGGAAGGGTACGAGTTCCAGGTTTCCCGGCCCCGGGTCATCACCCGGGCCGGGCCGGATGGTCGGAGAGAGGAGCCCTACGAGGAGGTGGCCATCGAGATCCCGGAGGGCATGGTCGGCGTGGTCATGGAGAAGCTGGGCGCCAGAGGCGGCTCGGTGGAGGAGATGCGCCCCCAGGAGGGAGGGATGACCCGCCTGAAGTTTCGAGTGGCCACCCGGGGCCTCTTCGGCTACCGGTCTGAGTTTCTCACCGATACCCGGGGAGAGGGCATCCTGCACCACCGCTTCCTGGAGTACGGCCCCTGGGCGGGCCAGCTCCTGGGGCGAAAGAGGGGGGTGCTGGTGGCGGACCGGGAAGGGGTGGCCGTGGGGTACGCGCTCTTCAACCTCCAGGAGCGGGCCACCATGTTCGTGAGCCCCGGAGATCCGGTCTACAACGGAATGATCGTGGGAGAGCACGTCCGCCCCGGGGACATGGACGTGAATGTCTGCAAGGAGAAGAAGGCTTCCAACGTCCGCACCACAGCCACGGATGAGAACATCAAGCTGGAGCCGCCCAGGAGGTTGACCCTGGAGCTGGCGCTGGAGTTCATCGAACCGGACGAGCTCATCGAGGTGACGCCGGCGGGTATCAGGCTCCGGAAGCGGGAGTTGGATATGAACAAGCGACGGAAGGCTGTCAGGGCCGCGAAGCTGGATTGACGGGGGGCCACCATCGTCGGAAGTTCAGGCGGCATTCCGGCCACGCCAGGGGAACCTTCCCGGGGTTTCACGGGTTCGCACCGCAGCGGACCCCCCGGTGCCCGCCGGGGCGTCCAGGGTGGGGATCAATGATCTGGGAACATAGATGAAGGTTGGCAGCATGAATTCACTGAAAGACTACTTCGAGAAGGGCGAGACCTTTTCCGGGTTTCTGGAAAAGACCCGAGACAGCCAGCATCCCTGGCAGGAATTCTATCATCGGGCCCGTGTGCCCCGGGATCTTCTGACCCGGGCACAGGGACTTACGGGACAATGGAGCCTTCTGGTCCTCTGTGAGGAGTGGTGCGGGGACGGGGCCAACATCCTTCCCTATCTGGCAAAGGTGTCGGAAGTGACGCCGAACCTGGATCTGAGGATTCTGTCCAGGGACGAGCACCCGGAGCTCATGGATGCTCACCTCACCGGGGGCAATCGGTCGATTCCGGTGGTGATGATCCTGGACGAGGACTTCGAGAAGGTGGGGTGGTGGGGGCCCAGACCGGAGCCCCTCCAGGAGCTTTTCCTCCGGGAGATCCGCCCCCTGCCCAGGGAAGAGCGGTATCCGAAGGTCCGGGCCTGGTACGCCCGGGACCGGGGGCGCACGACTCTGGAAGAGATCTTTCGGCACATCCCCGTGCCGGTTTAGACGTTCACCCTGCACCGAGCCCCGGGGAGCGGTGATCATGGCGACCCTCTTCAAGGATGGCGTTCCCGAGAACGACCACGCTGTGAACGTGGTCCATGGCGTATCGGAGGCGGAAGTCGGCCATTACGAGGTGGACCGGATTCCCCTTTACGAGGTCTACATGCGCATGGCCGAGGAGCTGGCGAAGCGGAGCACCTGCGCCCGCCTGCAGGTGGGGACCGTCATCACCGACGAGGCCCTCCAGCATGTGGTGGCCATCGGCTATAACGGGAATGCCAGGGGATTCCCCAATCGGTGTGACAGCGATACCCCCGGAGCCTGCGGCTGCATCCATTCCGAGCAGAATGCCGTGGTGAAGGCCGACGGGCACCTGAGGCGAAAGGTGGCCTTCGTCACCGCCAGTCCCTGCGTCATGTGCGCGAAGCTGTTGATCCAGTCCGACGTCACGCACGTCTTCTACCGGGAGCCCTACCGGAAAGCCGACGGCCTGGAGATCCTCAGGAGAGGCGGGGTGAAGACAGTCCACTACGTCCGGTGGAAGGACGCCTGGCGCTGAGGCGGGGCCGGCTCCGGCGCCGTCACTTCTTGACGACCCCGTACTTCCGGAGAACCTCCAGCGTTTCGGGAATGGGGAGGGCCTCTGCCGTCCGCCCGCCCTGGCCGGTTACCGTGACGGCTTTGAGGAGGGAGTTGTAGATGGCTTCCTCCGTGGCCTCGATGGTGGCCTGGAAGAGCCCGGGCATCCGGTCATTGGGCAGGTCCAGGATCTGCCGGGGTCCCCTCTCGTTTCCCCGCCGCACTTCCGGTGCGCTGGAGAAGGCCAGCACGTAGTCCCCGGAGCCGTTGCTTCCTGAAGATCCGGTTCGGGCCAGCCCCATGAGGGCTCTCCGGGCCATTCGCTCCAGATTCCGTGCGTCCACGGGAGCGTCGGTGGCCACCACCATCATGATGGAGCCCCCTTCGGCGTCGGGGATTCCCAGGCCGTCGACGGGGTTCTCCACATAGCGCTGGAAAGCATACTGGCCCAACTCCTCTCCCACCGGCGCCCCGTCCACGGTCAGGATGCCGCCGTAATTGGACTGGACCAGGACCCCCACGGTATAACCGCCCAGCTCCGCCGGGAGGATCCGGCTGCTGGTGCCGATCCCCCCCTTCCACCCGAAGGCCCGGGTTCCGGTGCCGGCTCCCACGGCCCCCTCCTCCACGGCTCCACCGGATGCCGACTCCAGGGCCTGCCGGACGTGCTCGGCCCGGATGGGGCGGGACCGGATGTGGTTGAGCCCTCCGTCGTTGGTCTCCCCCACCACCGGGTTGATGGATCCCACGCCCTCCATCCCCTCCTGCTCCAGGAGCCACTCCACCATGAAGTCCGCGGCCTTCCAGACGCAGAGGGTGCAGGTCAGGAGAATGGGGGTTTCCATCTCCCCCAGCTCCCGGACCTGGGTCACCCCCAGGAGCTTCCCGAAACCGTTGCCCACCGCCACCGCCCCCGGAACCTTGTCCCTGAAGATGTTCCCTGGGTGGGGCAGGATGGCCGTCACGCCCGTCCGGACGTCGTCTCCCTCCCATACGGTGGCGTGGCCCACACGGACGCCGGCCACGTCGGTAATGGCGTTGTGTGGACCCGGGGAGAAGATGCCGACCTGGATGCCGAGTTCCCGGGCTCGGGGTCGTTCCGTGCTCTGGCTCATGGCGGATACGGGGATGAGGGCAAGGAAGAGGGCGGCGGCTGCCGCGGAACAGGTCCTGAGATTCATGCTTCCTCGTGTCGTTTCAGTGTCCGGAACCGGTGAAGCTCCTCCGGGGAGACTGGGGGAGCGGGCTCAGAGGGGCAAGGCGTCCACCAGAAGGAGCAGAAGGAAAAGGGGGTGATACACCAGGGACCCCAGGAATACCCTCCGGGCCGCCGAAGCGGTGAGGCGGTCCTCCTTCAGGGTGGCCAGGGCCAGGGCCATGAGCCCTCCCCCCAGGAATCCCATGCCCACCAGATAGAGGAGGCCGGTGACCCCCAGCCAGGTGGGGACCAGCCCCACCAGGAACAGGGTGGCGGTGAAGGCGGTGATGTGCCAGGAGATGCGGCGCCCCAGGGGATCCGACTTCGGGATGAGGTAGAAACCGGCCCGCGCGTAGTCCTTCCGAAGGAGCCACCCCAGGGAGAGGACGTGGGGAAGCTGCCAGAGGTAGGCGATGGCGAAGATGGACCCGGCCTCCAGGCCCAGCGTCCCGGTGGCTGCGCTCCACCCGATGAGGGTGGGCATGGCCCCGGGGAACGCGCCGGCCAGGGTGGAGACGTAGGAGACCTTCTTCAGGGGCGTGTAGACCAGGTTGTAGCTCAGGGCCGAGAACACCGTCAGGGCTGCCGGAAGCCATCCCACGGTGAAGAAGAGGAGGGCCACTCCGCCCAGGGCCAGGAGGTTTCCGAAGAGGAGGGCTTCCACGGGTCCCATGCGGCCCGAGGGGATGGGCCGTCCCCGGGTCCGTTCCATGAGGGCGTCCAGTTCCCACTCCACGAACTGATTCAGGGCCAGGGCCCCGCCGGTGGCCAGGACGGTGCCCAGAAGGGTATAGAGAACCGGGAGAAGCGGGGCGTCGCCGCCGGATGCCACGAAATAGGTGACGCCGGCGGTGACCATGACGTAACCGGCGATGCCGGGTTTGGTCAGCTCGTAGTAGGCGGCGAGGCGGGAGGCCCGCTCCAGGAGAGGACTCCGTCGATGGTCCGCCGCGGCTTCCGTCATGGAGAAATCCGACTCCTCTCTGTCCGTTGCCATCGGCCCGCCGACGAGATTCGGCCCCTCGGGGCGGAGGCCCCGGGGGCAGGGAGAAGTTGTTCCCGGCGGAAGGGGCTGGCAAGGCCGGGACCCGGTGCGGCGGGATGCGTGGCTGCCGCCCCTTCCAGGGGTGACCTGGAAGCTCCGGGACATGGATACGGGGAAACTCCTGTCCTCGAAATTCGGTACTATGTAGGTAAGACCTCCGGAAAGGGGACGTGAACCGGAGAATGGCCCCAGGCGGGATCACCCATGAAGAAACCACAGCACATGACGGTGCGGGAGCGGAAGCGGGCATACGGCCGCGTGTTCCGCAACGCCCTCCTGGTTTCTCTGGCCATCCACCTGCTCATCTTCTTCGGGTGGCGTTCCATTCCCATCCCCCAGTCTCCCTTCGCCGCAGCGGGTCCCAGGGCCGGGGACTTCCGGGCCGCACCCGGAGGCGGAGGATTGCAGGCCATGAACCTGGCCGTACCGCCCCCCAGGCCCATCATCCCCCCCCGGGTTCCCCTGGTAACCCTGGACGAGGTGGAGCCCGTGGATCTGGACCTGGAGCCCCAGGTGGACCTGGCGGCTGTTCTGGGGGACGCTCCGGGGTTGGATGCCGGCCCGGGCCTGGAGGGTGGCACGGGCCGAGGCGACGGGGGCACGACGGCGGAGGGCCGTTTCCGGCTGGTGCCTCCTTCCCCCCGGGGGATGATCATTCCTCCCACCAATTCCAGCCTCAGGGGAAAGCAGGTGGAGGTCTGGGTCTTCGTGAACGAAGCGGGCCGGGTGGTGTCGGATTCCACCCGTTTGAACCCTCCCACCTCGGATCGGGGGTTCAACCGGCGCCTCATGGAAGAGGCCGCCGAGTGGGTGTTCAACCCCGCCACCATGGAGGGGGAGCCGGTGGGGGCGTGGTTCCCATACACCATCAGTATGTGACCTCCTGCGTTAAGTAATCACAGCAAGTTACCGACATTGACCGTTCCATTGCCCTGCTTCGAGAGGAAATCGCCGCCCTGCGGTGGGAACCGGGTGGGAAAAATTTGGGGATGTGAAACCGCTAAGAGAACAACGCCCTGCCGGGCTTTTCGGCATCACCCACAGCCCTTCCCCTCCGGGAATCGCCGAATCGGATCACGCCGGCTGCGTTCGCACCCGTCGCTCCCTCCCGGGCGACCCGGGGAGACGGACCGCCGGTCGCCCGCATGGTCTTCCTTTCACCGGAAGGAAGTGCCTGATTGAACGAAACCTAGCGTGAGTTTACTGACTCTTGTGTAGGTTTTCCACCTGCAAGTGCCTGAAG
>CAZSDD010000038.1:0-19677 GCA_964605505.1 uncultured Gemmatimonadaceae bacterium
CTGCATTTTCCAACCTCCAGATCGCCCCGCCGAGCCAGGGTTCCGAAATTGCTGGTGGAGCCGCAGGATCGTTGCCCTCCGACTCCATCCGGACTAACTTTCACCAAGTTTTCCCGTACAGGTCAGGTTGCGTATGAATTTGGATGCCCTTCCTGAGATCATTCAGGGAGGTATGGGGATCGGTGTATCGAGTTGGCCTCTGGCCAGGGCTGTGGCCCTGCAGGGGCAGCTTGGCGTTGTATCCGGAACAGCTCTGGACAATCTTCTCATCCGGCGTCTCCAGGATGGAGATATGGGTGGCCACGTCCGTCGGGCCCTGGATGCCTTTCCCATTCCCTCTGTTGCCTCGGAAATCATGGATCGCTTCTTCAAGCCCGAGGGGCGCGAAGAGGGCGAGCCATACAAGATCGCCCCCATGTACCGGAAGATGGTGGACAACTTCCGGGACCACATCACCGTTACCGCCAACTTCGTGGAGGTCTGGCTGGCCAAGGAGGGCCACCAGGGCCAGGTGGGGATCAACTACCTGACCAAGCTCCAGATGCCCACGCTCTCTTCCGTCTACGGCGCAATGCTTGCCGGGGTGGATTTCGTTCTCATGGGGGCCGGAATCCCGAGAGAGATCCCCGGAGTCCTGGACCGGTTCGCCAACCACGAGCCGGCGTCCATTCGCTTCGACGTCCAGGGGAACGGGAAAGGGGACGAGGTCCGACTGGTTTTCGATCCCAGGGCCGGCGTGGATGTGGAGCTTCCCCCGCTGAAGCGACCCAGATTCCTTCCTATCATCTCCTCCAACTCCCTGGCCACCATGATGGCCAGGAAGGCCAACGGCCGGGTCGACGGCTTCATCGTGGAAGGACCTACAGCCGGAGGACACAATGCGCCCCCCAGGGGCGACCGTGGGCTGGATGGCAATGGAGAGCCCATCTACGGGGAAAAGGACGCCGTGGACCTGGAGAAGTTGAGACGGCTGGGCATCCCCTTCTGGAGGGCCGGCGGAACCGGCCGTCCGGGGCAGATCCAGGAGACCAGGGAGGCCGGCGGCGTGGGAATCCAGGTGGGCACCCTGTTCGCCTATTGCGAGGAGTCGGGCCTGGACGAGAACCTGAAGGAGCAGGTCCTGGACCTTTGCCGCAACGGAGGGGTGGAGGTCACCACCGACGGGCGAGCGTCTCCCACGGGCTTTCCCTTCAAGGTGGTTGAAATGGAATCCACCCTCACTGGTGAGGAGACCTACGAGCGCCGTAAGCGGGTCTGTGACCTGGGATACCTCCGGACCGCGTATCGGAGGGAAGACGGCCGGCTGGGATATCGATGCGCCGCGGAGCCCGTCTCCACCTTCGTGAAGAAGGGAGGGAAGGAGGAGGACACGGTGGGAAGGAAGTGTCTCTGCAACGCCCTCATGGCCAATATCGGGGTGGGCCAGGACCGGAAGGACGGTACTACCGAGCCTCCCCTCCTCACGAGCGGGGACGAGCTCAAGAAGCTGGGCGAGTTCCTGAACGGTCGGAAGTCCTACACGGCCAAGGACGTCATCGACTACCTGCGGTCCTGATCGGGAACGGGCCCCGGAGTTGGCGGGAGTTGAATGTCGAAGCAGAGGAGCCGGGGGTCGGCGTATCGGGCGCCGACCTCCGGCTTCTTCTGTCCTCCTCGGAGAGCCCCGTCCCCACACGGGCTCCCGTGGTCTTCGCCGCGAGAGCCAGGGCCCGGCCCCTGAGCCCGGATGGACAGAGCGCCTGGCGGGAGGGGGGGCTGGGATTCAGCCGGTGAGATGGAAGGGTCGTTCTCCTGAAACCCAGTATCCCCCGGAAACGTAGCATTCTCCAGGAGCCTTTCCGTGTCATGGGGAGAGCCTCATCATTCGCACAGGCTCCTGGCTCGTGGCCCGACGTGGTTGACCCGACGGCGGGCCGGGCCATGAGACACGACGGCAAGAGAAGACCAAACACATCTGATCGCCCTTCAATGGAGGCCTGGATGCTCCGACGGCTCCTCTATTTCAGCCTGCTCTTCCTTTTTTCCCCATCAGCCCTTATGGCCCAGGGCACCCGGCTCCTCAGAGAACCTGCCTTGAGCCAGGATCACGTGGCCTTCACCTACGGGGCCGATCTCTGGGTGGCTCCCCGGGACGGCGGTGCCGCCAGGCGCCTGACCTCGACTCCGGCAGTGGAGAGCGATCCCCACTTCTCTCCGGACGGCCGGTGGATCGCCTTCACCTCCAACCGGGCCGGAGTCGCGTCCGTTTACGTGGTGCCGGTGGAAGGGGGAGAGCCCACGCGCCTCTCCTGGTATCCGGCCTCCTCCCTGGTCCGGGGATGGAGCCCCGACGGGGAGAAAATCCTCTACGCCACTTCCAGGGGCACGGCCCCTTCGGGCTACAACCGTCTCTGGACCGTAGACGCCGAGGGGGGCCCATCCAGCCTCATCCCGGCCCCCTGGGCCAACGATGGCCATTTCTCCGCCGACGGCGGAAGCATCGTCATCGACCGCATGTCCCGCTGGGATCCGGAATGGCGGAGCTACAGGGGCGGGCAGAATACCCCCCTGGTAATCCTGGATCTCCGAACTCTGGAAGAGGTCCACCTTCCGAACCCGGACCGCTCCACGGACCTGGATCCGGTGTGGCAGGACGGAAAGATCTACTTTCTTTCCGATCGGGACTGGGCCATGAACGTCTGGTCCTACGACCCGGCCACCCGGGCCCTGGAGCAGATCACCCGCTTTGACGATGTGGACGTGAAGGCCCTTTCCGGAGGACCTGGGGCCCTGGTCTTCGAGCATGACGGGTGGATCCACCTCCTGGATCCGGCAACGGGCCGGAGCCGTCGGTTGGAGATCACGGTCCGGGGCGATTTCCCCTGGGCCGAACCCCAATGGGAGGAGGTCAGCGACCGGGCCACCAATGCTTCTCTCTCCGCCACGGGAAAGCGGGCCCTCTTCGAGGCTCGGGGTGAGATCTTCACGGTGCCGGTGGAGAAAGGGGACGCCCGGAATCTGAGCCGAAGTTCCGGAGCCGCAGACCGGATGCCGGTGTGGTCTCCGGACGGCGGGACGGTGGCCTGGTTCAGCGACGACGGAGACGGATACGAGCTTCTTCTGGCAGACCAGGACGGCCTCTCGGAGCCCCGCAGGGTGGACCTCGGAGAGTCGAAGTTCGCCTGGGAGGCCACCTGGGCTCCCGATGGCTCCCATATCGCGTTCGTGGACGATGACACCCGGATCCGGGTGGTGAATGTCGAATCCGGGAAGATCAGGACCGCTGACATGGGGGGGACGAACCTGGAGCGGGGGTCCATGGGCCTGACCTGGTCTCCCGACTCGAAATGGCTGGCCTATGCCAAGACCCATGAGAACAACTTCCGCCGCATCATGGCCTGGTCCGCGGATACGGAGGAGGTCCTGACCCTCACGGATCCCCTGGCCGACGCCACCTCCCCGGCCTGGGACCGGGACGGACGGCATCTCTACTTCCTGGCCAGCACCAATCTGGCCCTGGGCTCCGGGTGGGCGAACACGAGCGCCATGAACGCCGAGCCCACCTATGCGGCCTATGTCATGATCCTGAGGGCTGACGATCCCACCCCCTTTCCCCTGGAGAGCGACGAGGAGGAGGTGAAGGAGGAGGGAGCCGGAGAGGAGAGCGAGGAAGGAGAGAAGGCGGGAGGTGAAGAAGGTGAGGAAGGTGAGAACGACAAGAGCGTCCGCATCGACACCGACGGCATCCAGCGTCGGGTCATGGCCCTTCCCATGCCGGTCCGGCGCTATGCCATGGCCCTTGCGGGGCCCGAGGGCTCGGTCTTCGTGGGTGAATTTGTGAGCCACGAACCGGGGATGACGCTCCACAAGTTCAGCCTGTCGGACCGGGAGGCCAGCGTCTTCATCCAGGGCGCTTCCCAGGTATCGGTATCCGCCGATGGGAAGAAGATGCTCTATCGGTCCGGTCCTGGATGGAGCGTCGTGGACACCGACCGGCCCCCCGAGCGGGGTAGCGGCGTCATCGACGTGACGCTTCGAATGCACCTGGACCGGGAAGAGGAGTGGCGCCAGATGTTCGACGAGGTCTGGCGGCTGGAAAGAGATTTCTTCTACGACCCGGGGATGCACGGGAACGACTGGGACGCCGTGCGCCGCCGGTACCGCCCCCTGGTCCGGCACGTCCGGCACCGGTCTGACCTGAACTACGTCTTCGATCAGGTGAACGGGGAGCTATCTGTGGGTCACAGTTACGTGAGCGGGGGAGACTACCCTGAGGTGGAGGCCAGCCGGATGGGGCTCCTGGGCGCCGATTTCCAGGCCCATGAGGGACGCTGGCGAATCCAGCGGATCTTCACCATGGAGAGTTGGAACCCGGGGCTTTCCGCGCCACTGGACCGGCCGGGAATCCGGGCCGGCCAGGGGGATTATCTGGTCGGAATCGACGGAGTGGAGATCACAGCCGGTGAGGATCTCTACCGCTTCCTGGACGGGACGGCAGGCCGGCAGACGATTTTGCACCTGAACGACGCACCCACCATGGAAGGGGCCTGGACGGAGACGGTGGAGCCCATCCGGAGCGAGGCCCAACTCCGGCAGCGAGCCTGGGTGGAAGACAACCGGAGGATGGTGGACGAACTTTCGGGCGGGCGCCTGGCCTATGTATGGGTTCCCAACACCGGCGGGCCGGGGATGAACTCCTTCAACCGGTATTTCTTCGCCCAGCAGGACAGGGAAGGGGCCGTCATCGACGAGCGGTTCAACGGTGGCGGGCTTCTGGACGATTACATGGTGGACTACATGACCCGGACGCTTCGGGCCGCCCTCACCAACGAGGTTCCCGGCGGAAAACCCATGCGGCTTCCCCAGGGTGTGCTGGGCCCGAAGGTCCTCCTCATCAATGAGCGGGCCGGGTCCGGCGGGGATTACTTTCCCTGGGCCTTCAGACAGCAGCGGGTGGGGCCCATCGTGGGCACCCGGACCTGGGGAGGCCTGGTGGCCGCGTCCAGCCCCTACGGCCTGGTGGACGGAGGCCGGGTCACGGCCCCGAACAACGCCGTCTTCGATCCCATCAACAACCAGTGGGTGGCTGAAAATGAAGGGGTTCCGCCGGACGTGGAAGTCCTCATGGATGCCCGGTCCGTGGCCGAGGGCCGGGATCCACAACTGGAACGGGCGGTCCAGGAAGCGCTGCGTTTGCTGGAGGAGAATCCGGTGCCGGAGGTGAAGCCGCCCCCCTTCTCAAAGGCCTCCAGGCGGCCGGGGGGCAGGTAGGCCGTTCCGGAGGGGCGGATTCCGGCGGTGAGGGGCGGATCCGGCTGGTGTTCGGGCCGGTGGGTTTCCATGGTTTGCCCATCGGGCCCCAAGTGTGCATTCTTGACGCGTGCGCACTTCGACATCTGACGTGGAATGAGCATTTTCAAACGGATATTCGGTTTCAGAGCCGGCTCACCCGGAAAGCCGTCCAGCAACCTGGAACGTGAGTTGAGAGAGCTGGAGCGGAAAGCGGGGTCGGCTCCCCCGGGTACCGGGTGGACTTTCTTGAACCGGGCCGGCGACCTGTGCCTGAGATCCGGTGATCGATCCAGGGCCTTGCGTTTCTTTGGCGAGGCCATCGACGCGCTTCTGGAAGACGGCCAGCCCGAGCCTGCCCGGGGCCTGGCAAGAAAGATCATCCGGGTCCATCCGGAGGCCATCCGGACCCTGTGTACTCTCACCTGGCTGGACCTGGGGCTTCGACAGCCCGCCGCCGCCCTCCAGTCCCTGAAAGGGTACGTCAAGGCGGCGAAGCGTGGAAAACGGGAGGACCTGGCTGCCGAACAGCTCATGGCCATGGCGGAAGTCGCAGATGATCTCGAATTCCTCGGAGGAGTGGCGGAGGCCCTTTCGGACATGGGGTTTTCCATGGCTTCCGATCGGGTGAGGAAATGGGTGGACGAGGGTGGCTCCCCGAAGGCCAGAACAGATCCGAAGGTCCTGGCCCGGTATTGTCTGCTGGCAGCAGGAGGGCCCAAAGCCCCGAAGAACGCCAGAGGCGCTGTAGCCTAGGAGCCTTTCCCGGCAATGGGGAGAGCCGCGTCACGAGAGCACTGAGGCGGGATGCTACGCGGCCGGCGGAGAGGCGTTTTCGTCAGCCCAGGTAGTACACCAGCCCGGAATAGATGACCAGGAACACAGCTACGAACAGGGCCAGCTTCAGCAGCCGCTTCACGAGGGCATACCCCAACAGCGCCAGGATGAAGGCCACCAGAACCAGGAGGATCTGATTTTCGGATAAGCCGCCCGCGTATTGAAAAAGATCCTGCAATGCGGTTGCCTCCCTTGCTGGTTCGGGTCGAAACTGGTTCGGGTCGACTTCCCGCGGCGTCGCCCGCATGGCCTTCGCCGGGGTGATTTCCGGGAAGATGGATGAGCGCCGGGGGTTCCCCGGGAGACAAAGATGGCCCGGATGGGAGGGAGGGAGCAAGGAGGCAGAAAGGGGGTGATGCCCTTCATCTTCTCCGACCCCTTTATCCCCGAGGGAAAAGAGTGCAGCTTTCCCCTGGTCATCGAGATTTCCGGTCCAGCTTCACACAGGCCGAGCGCCATGTCCGCCGATACCTTGATCGTTGCCGTCATCACCGACGTCTTTCCCGAGGAATCCCAATGGTCCCGTCTCCCGGTGGTGTTGAAGGAGGCCAGAGGCCGGGGTGGGGAGCTGGCGGTTCTACCGGAGATTCCCCTGAATCCGTGGTCTCCTGTGAGCAGGGTGGTCCGGGAAGAAGACGCGGAGGAGGTAGACGGCCCCAGGCAGGCATTGTTCTCCCGGGCTGCCGCCGAGGCTGGGATCGCCCTGCTGGGTGGGGCCATCATCCGGGATCCCGACACGGGAGCCCGGTACAACACGGCCCTCCTCTACAATGCCTCTGGGTTCTGCCTGGCCCGGTACCGCAAGGTGCATCTGCCTGAGGAGGAGGGATACTGGGAGACCAGTCACTACGAGCCGGGAAAGGAACCCCCCATCGTTGTGGACGGCTTATCCCTGAAGGTGGGACTACAGATCTGCTCCGACGTGAACCGGACCTCCGGATTTCAACTCCTCTCGGCCATGGGCGCGGAGGTGGTCCTGGCTCCCCGATGCACACCCCAGGAAACCTACGAGCGGTGGCGGATGGTCCTCAGGGCCAACGCCGTCACCAGCGGCACCTACGTGATCTCCGCCAATCGGCCTCCGCCGGACGGGGCAGCGCTGGTGGGAGGCCCTTCCATAGCCATCGACCCTTCGGGGGAGGTGGTCCTGGAGACCACCGAGCCGCTGGCCATGGTGGCCCTGGACCGGGAGAAGGTTCGAGCCGCGAGGAAGGAGTATCCCGGGTATCTGAAGGTCTATCCGGAAGTCTACGCCAGGGGCTGGAAGAGCGTGGGGGAGGAGGATTAGCGCGTCACCACCCTTGTCTGGGTGAACTGCCGATGCCCGTCCCGCCCCTTGTGAAAGCCGTAGCCGCTTTCCCTGGCTCCCACCCAGGGGGTCCCCGGGGCTCCGGCGCATCCCCGATTGATTCCCACCATGCCGGCGGTGAGGCGCCGGGCCACGTGGTGGGTCCGAGCCGGATCACCGCCGAAAACCACGGCGCCCAGTCCGAAGGGTGTGGCGTTGGCCTTTGCCACGGCCTCGTCGTCGCAGGATACCCGGTTCACGCAGACCACAGGGCCGAAGGTCTCATCGGTGGAGATGGACAGCTCCTCCGGCACGTCGGCCAGGACCGTGGGCAGGATGAACGGGTCACCATGGCGGATGTCACCGTTCATGACGGTGGCACCGGCCATGACGGTGGCGCCGGCCATGACCGCTTCCCGGATCTGCTGGATGACGTGCTGCCGCTGCCCGGGGTTCACCATGGGGCCCAGAGTTGTCCGCTTGTCCAGTCCGTTCCCGGCGACCAGTTCCTCCGCTTCCCGGACCAGAAGATCCAGGAAAGCGTCGGCTACGCCGTCATGGACAAGGATCCGCTCGGTGCTGACACACACCTGGCCTGCGTTCCTGAACCCGTTGAAGGCAGCGAAGCGGGCTGCCTCCCGGAGATCGGCGTCCTCCAGGACGATCATCGCGTCCTTTCCCCCTAACTCCAGAATCACCCGTTTCAGGTCCCCTCCGGCGGAACGGAGGATCTCCTTTCCGACATCCCGGGACCCGGTAAAGGCGATGAGGTCCACGGCGCTCTCCACCAGGGTCCGACCCTGTTCGTCAGCGCCCTGTATCGTGATCAGGACATCTGCTGGAAGATACTCCCCCAGGATATCGGCATAGGCCTGTCCTGAAAGAGGCGTCTCTTCCGAAGGCTTGAAGACGACGGTGTTCCCCGCCGCCAGGGCCGGCAGGACCATCCAATGGGGCATGGCCATGGGGAAGTTCCAGGGAGTGATGGCGGCACAGACTCCCAGGGGGTCCCGGTGGATGACGGAGGTGAGACCACCGGATTCCAGTGTCTCCGGGGCCAGGGCCTCGGAGATTTCCCTGAGCTCGGCTTCCAGCCCGGCGCCAAGACCCCGGACCTCCCCCATGGACTCCCGGATGGGCTTTCCCATCTCCCGGGTAATGAGGGCGGCCAGTTCCTGGGCCTTTTTTCGAAGGTCGCCTCCGGCCTTCCCCAGGACGGCGGCCCGTCCCTCCATCCCCAGGGCGGCCCATGCCGGCTGTGCGATTCCGGCTCGGGCCACGATGCCCGGGATCTCCTCTACCGGGGTGATGTCGACGGTGCCCACGATCTGACCGTCAAAGGGATTGATGGAATCCAGTGTCGCCATTGTGTTCACCTCGATACCCGGACGGAGCCCGGACTCTGTTGAATTCGTTTCTTGAGGGTCTCGTAGAAGCCCATGTTCAACCTGCTCCGGATCCGTCGCTGCTCGGTCTCATCGAAGAGGCGCGGGAATTTGGAAGGAGCCGGGCGGATGGGGCCGCCTGTTTGGTCTTTCCATCCTTCCTTTTCGGTGACAAAGGTCCGCGACCCCTTCCGATCCAGCATGGCCTCCCGGAAATCCAGGCCCAGAGCGCGGCAGAGTGACCTCAATGTCTCTTCCGGGTGGGCGGCCAGATCCTCGTAGAGGACCACCACATGCCCCGGCTCCTTCATGGCGGCCCGTGTGGCCTCCAGGGAGCGGTTCCATTGGCGGATGCCGTAGGCCGGGTCGTCCTGCCGAGGGAATTCCGTGGGAAATCGGCGAGCACGGTCCACGATGGAAGCCACCACGTCCCTGCCGTCCCGAACCATGTGCACGAAGACGGAGCCCGGAACCATTCGCCTGATTCGCGCGGCGTGGAGGACATGCCGGGGGGTCTTTTCAAGCCAGACGTCCTTCCCCTCCTGCTCTGCCAGAGTGTCCAGGAAGGCTGCCACGTCCCGGGCGGACCGACTCAGAAAGAATCGCCGCGGGGGGAGGGGAGGACAGCGTTCCGGCGGTAGACCCATCTCCTCCAGAAGCCGGGCCAGGGCCTTCCGTTCCTTCCCCAGGGTCAGGCCCAGATGCACCCAGGGGAGTACCCGTCCCCGCATCCCCAGGGCCTTCAGGAAGACGCCGGTTTCCGGAAAGGTCTGGACCCGTGGATGATTGGCCAGGAGCTCCTGGAGGAAGGTGGTGCCCGAGCGGGAGCAGCCTCCGATGAAAATCCGCTTCACACCAGGCTTCCCCTCAAAGCCTCCACCTTATCCTTCTCGGCCCTCCGGAAGGCCAGGTAGTCCGAGCGGGTGATGATGCCCAGGATCCTCCCATTTTCCAGTATCGGGAGGTGGCCAATGTTGTGGGCTAGAAGGATCTCCTCCATCTCCCGGAATGTGGTTCCCGGCCCGGTGGAAATGACCTTCGAGGTCATGTACCCCTTCACCGGTGCGTGCATCTGCCGGACCCTCCGGCCCTTCTGGATGTCCCGAAGGGTGATGAATCCCACCAGTTCTCCATCTCCATCCACTACGGGACACCCGGTGTGGTTGATCCGCTCGAGGAAGAAGGCGGCGTCCATGAGGGAGGTGTCCTGCTGTATTACTTCCACCTCCCGCGTCATGAGGTCTTCCGCGGTGACGGCGGGCCGGAGAGACGACTTCAGGTACTCCGTGAGCTTCTCGCGTACCTCGACTCCCACTACCCCCTTCAGGGTGGCCGAAGCCGCCTTCTTATGGCCCCCTCCTCCGAAGGCGGCCATGACCGTGTCCAGCTCGATGCTGTCCTTCTGGCTTCGGGAGATGATGACCGCGCTGTTGTTGTGCTTGAAGAAGAAGACGGCGAAGTACGCGTCAGGGCCTTCCACTTCGAAGATCTTCTCCACTACCGGGCTGAGGCCCTGGTTGGGTCCCTCCAACTCCGTGTAGCTCAGGAGCACCGAATGCCCGCGGATGTTCAGGTGGATGAGATCGCCCAGGACGTCATGGAATGTCGTGACCTGGAGCCGCTCCCTCAACGGGCTCAGGAAGGTCTTCACCAGCTGGATGGATGCGCCGGAGTCCATGAGGAACGCGGCGACGCGGAAATCCTCGGCGGTGACATTCGAATGCGTGAAGCTTCCCGTATCGGCAAAGATTCCCGCCAGGGCGATGGTGGCGTCGTCAGGGGTGACTTGAACCCCCTGTTCCATGAGGAGGGTTCCCAGAAAGGTGGTGTTGGATCCCAGCGCGCTTTCGTGGAAGACGGCCTCGGGAATGTCCCGGGAGTCGCTGGGATGATGATCGTAGACGTCGATCCGATCCGGAGCCCGGGCAAGAAGATCCAGGTACTCCGCCACCCGATCCGTGGATCGCGTGTCCACCACAACCATGTGTGTGAGAACCCGGCCCTTCAACTCCCTGGAAGGGACCAGGCCCAGATGGTTCCGGTACATGGTCACCAGGGGTCGTGCCACGGGGTGGACGTGGCGGCTCTGGACAACCAGGTATCCGGGGAAGAGATGCCGGGCGAGGGCCATGGACCCCAGGCAATCCAGATCCATGTTGGTGTGGCCTGCGATGGCGCCGGGGATCCTCTCGTCCCCCATGGGCGGGCTCCTCTTTTCGGGCGCGTGTCCCGTCTCTGAACGGAGACAGAATAGGTCATGGGAAGCGGTTGCAGAAGGTGTTCTTTCCTCTGCTTCACCGGCACGGTTCATGCTGCTAAGAATAATCAGAATGATTCCAGATTGTTTGGCGCGGTTAAGAGATCCCAAACTTGAGGACCGTGGAGCGACGGAATCGCGAAACCAAGGAGAATGCAGGATGGCCACACGTCGTCTCGTGAAGCGCACCCGGAGCCGGGTTCCCGAATATACATGCCTCGGTTGTCCTATGACCAAGAGCAATTCACTGTGGTGCCACCGCCTCTGTGTGCCGAAGGACGGGATCGGCATGTGTGGCCGCGTGGCCCCCCACGCCGTGAATGGCCGGACCGCCGAAGCCATCCTGAGATTCAAGATGGAGAAAGCCCGTGAGGAAGCCCTGGCGACCTGAGACATTCGCGCCGTCGCCTGACAAAATGTCCTAATTCGGAGCCGGAGCCCGGAAATCGGGGTTCCGGCTCTCTGATTGGCGCGCCAGAATCTGGACCCAGAATCGGGTGTCAGGATCTGGGAGCCAGGAGGCCGTCAGGATCGCGGCATCAGGATTGAGGCGCCAGGCTTGGGACGCCAGAATCTGGGCGCCAGGTCCATGGATGGACCCTGCGGGTTCAGGAAGCCTCCTCCTCAGGCCCTGAATGCCCCCCGAGCGCGCACTCGTTTCGGCCCATCTCCAGAACTTCCACCTCTTCTTCCACGATGGGAGCCAGCCCCAGATTGAGAGCCTTGATCCGTCTGTACGCATCCGGGAACGGGGCCTTCTCCTCCAGGATGGTCCAGAGAAAAACCTCCGGATCCTGGATCTGGAGAATCCTGTTGTGCCGGAGGAGCTGACCGAAGGAGGCCCCCACGGCGCGGCCCATCCGTCTCTCCATCTGCGTGTCGTAGTGACCGGGATAGACCGCCAGCCCGTCGGGCCAGCTCCGGACCGCCCGAACCAGGGAGTCCCAGAGCCGGGTTGCCCACTCCCTCTCCTTTCCCCCAAGGTCCGGCCTCCCGATGGATTCCACGAAGAGGAAATCTCCGGTGAACGCCACCCGGTCCTCCACCAGGTAGGTTAGGCTGCCCTCCGTGTGCCCGGGGGTGTGCATCACCTCCAGGGCCGTCTGGCCGACCTCGATGCGGTCTCCGTCGGCCAGGGGTCGGAACTCCATCTCGCTCGGGGTTCCGTCGTAGGGGTAGACGGCATCGTCGGGATGCAGGTAGTAGGGCACCCCATGGTTCCGGGCCAGGAGCGCAGCCCCGCTCACGTAGTCGGCGTGGGCATGGGTGTCGGCCACCCCGACCAGCTTCGCGCCGGCGTTTTCCAGGGCCCGTTCGAAGCCCGGGAAATGGAGAGGCGGGTCCACTGCAACGGCTTCCCCGTCGCTGATGAGAAGATAGCCCAGACATCCCTTTCCGATGCGGTCGAATTGGATCAGCTCATCCACACCTTCGGGTGGATCCAGCGGTCTGGGGACCGTGAAGCGCATCCAGTCCGCCATGCCTCCGGCCAGGGACCTGGCGGCCACACCGAGACGGCTCAGATGGAAGGCCAGGACCTTGGAGTCCTTGCCGTGGCCGCAAACCACGACGACAGGGAAGTCCGGGTTCATCCCGGTGGCCGACAGGTCGTGGATGTGGATGAGCTCCGAGCCCCGGATGTTCTGATACCGGTCCTGGGGGATCAGGTCCAGGCGGCCCTGGGCCACCCGCTCCGGTGCGCGGACGTCCATGACCTGGAGAACCTCTCCCATCTCGATCCGGGCCGCCAGCTCCTCCGCCGAGATTTCCAGGGCATCGGGAAGCTCCAGGCTCAGGTCATCATCGGTCATTTGCTTTCTTTCGAGGGAGTTCTTGCAGGCGGCCCCGGCCACCGTGTATCGGTGGGTTCGATCTACCCCGGTGCCGGTCTTCCGGTTTCGTCGGCCGGGACTTCTGCGGTATCGGGGTCCTTTCGGTTGTCTATGAGTCCTCGGAGTCTTCCCTGAAGGACGTCACGGAACATCCCTGCCTCGGCGCGTCGTCCGGGGCCGGCCAGGTGGACCGGAACGGACCTCCGGGGTCGGGGTAGGCCCTGTAGACTGCGATTGTGCAGAGTTGGTAGACTACTGCAGAGTTGGTAGACTACGATGATGCAGAGTTGAAAGATTTTGTGACCTACGGCGGGCCGGAGGAGCCACTCCTTCGGCTCGCCTTCATTACCAGGGAGAGGTTTTGGAATGAGTCAGGCCAAGAGCGGCGACACCGTCCACGTTCACTACACAGGCAAATTAGACGACGGAACCGTTTTCGATTCCTCGGAGGGAGGGGATCCTCTTTCCTTCGAACTTGGCAAGGAAATGGTGGTGCCAGGGTTCGAGAAGGCGGTCAGCGGGATGGAGATCGGGGAGAAAAAGACCGTGTCCTTCCCATCGGACGAAGCTTACGGTCCCCGGATGGACCAGCTGGTCTTCATGGTACCCCGGGAGAACCTTCCCCCGGGGTATGATCCCCAGGAGGGGCAAATGCTCCGGATGGAGACGAAAGACGGCCGGCAGATGGACGTCATGGTGGTGGGTGCTGACGAGTCCAGTGTGAAGCTGGACGCCAATCATCCCCTGGCGGGGAAGGATCTCACCTTCGACGTGGAACTGGTGAAGGTCGACTGACCTTTCTCCAACCCGATCCCTCCAACCCGATTCCCCGGGGCTTCCGACGCACCCTCTGAACCCCGGGACACGACAGGCGGCCAGCCCGGACCCAGGGTGGCCGCCTGTTTTCTATCAGGATCCGGGCTCCATGCGGGCCACCAGTCGACGACCCTCGATGCTCCGGGACCTGAACTCCACCGTGGCCAGATCCTTCATGGCGTCGAGCATCCGATCCATGGTTTCCACACCCACCTCCGGGCGTCGCAACTCCCGGCCCCTGAAGCGGACCACAACCTTCACGATATTCCCCTTTTCGAGGAATTTCCTGGCCCGCTTGAGCTTGACCTGAAAGTCGTGGTCCTCGGTACGGGGACGTAGCTGGACCTCCTTCACGTCCACGGTGTGGGTGTTCTTCCTGGCCTCTTTTTCCTTCTTCTGCTGCTGATACCGATAGCGGCCGAAATCCATGAGCTTGACCACCGGAGGGCGGGCGCTCTCGGCGACCTCGACCATGTCCAGGTCGGCCTCCGTGGCCATCTGCCGGGCTTTGTCCAGGGAGACGACTCCAACCTGCTCTCCATCGGAGTCGATGAGTCGGATGGGGCTGATGCGGATTTGCTCGTTTACGCGTGGCTCTTTGATAAGGTCCTCTCCTGTCCTGCCAGGGATACGAAGCGAAGGGCGACATTCTGTCGCCTTCGCACTGATCAGGGTCCTGGGATCTTGAGTGCCTGAGATGGCCGGCCCTGAGATCGCCCGGTCCTGAGATCGCTCCGGAATTCTTCTACACTAAAGAAGCGGTTCTGATCGTGCCAGGGGTGTGGGAGGGCGATGGGATGGAGGTGACGGGCGATGGGTTGGAGGCGTCCACCGTCTCACTGCCGGAAGTTGCGGCGGACCCGGACGCCTGAAAGGGCTTCGGAGACGGCTTCCATGAATTCCTCCGGGTCCACCGGCTTCTGGAGCACGCGACAGGCGCCCATGTCCTCGGCCAGGATCAGCTGGTCGGCGCTGATGGTGGAAAACGCGATGATCCTCGACATGGGGTCCTGGGCGATGATGGCGTCGATGAGGCGCAGGCCGTTCATCTCCGGGATGTAGAGCTCCACCACCACCACATCCGGGTCCTTTTTGGCCCACACCTCGAAAGCGGAAATTCCGTCCGCGGCGAAGAGAAGCTCGTGGTTTTCCTTCTCCAGGAGGTCCCAGAGATATACACGTTCTTCTTCATGGTCATCCACGACGAGGATTCGGGCCATGAAAACGGCCTCCATGGAAGATCGAATTTTGCCTGATTATCCAAAAATAACAGGATCTGTCTCCCGGAGGGGAGAAAAAACGCCGTCGGAGGCCCCGTGCCGGCCTACCGGGACGCCAGCCGGGCCCGGACCCGCTCCACCGCCTCCGCCAGATCCGGAACCCGGGGCCCGGTCCGGCCTTCCATCTCCCTGGGACGGCTGGAGGCCATGAGAAGCCCCTTGATTCGGGCCGGGCTCAGGGGTCTCCTGCTGTCTTGATTCCGAAGCACTTGGGAATGTTTCCTCCGGGGTGGAAGTTCCCGCCGTTCCACGGCCCCCAGATCCCACCCAATGGAACGGTCCCGAACCAGGGGTGTCTTTCGACGCATGGAAACGCAATGGACCCTGGAGCAGGCCAAGTTCTCCCTCCGAAGAATCCTTCCGAGGATCGAGGAGCGGTTCAGGGAGGAGACGGATCCTGCGGAATGGGACGCTTACCTGGACCGGGTGCGGGCCCACTTTCCCCGCCTGTTCCGTCAGCTCCACGCTCTTTACGGCCACCAGTACGACTTCTTCTTTCATCTGGAGAGCGTACTGGCCTCCGCCACCGAGATGTGGCTCCGGCGGCCGGGAGAGCTCCGGGCCCTGGACGGCCTGAGAGAAGCAGACCCCCACTGGTATCAGTCCAACCGGATGGTGGGAGCCATGTGCTATGTGGACCTCTTCGCCGGAGACCTGAAAGGGCTCCGGGAAAAGGTCTCCTACCTGGCCGAGATGGGCATCACCTGCCTCCACCTCATGCCTCTCTTCAAGGTTCCGGCAGGAGACAGCGACGGAGGCTATGCCGTAAGCGATTACCGGACGGTGGATCCACCCCTGGGGACCATGGAGGAGCTCCGGGAGTTGGCCACGGATCTCCGGCACCGGGGCATCTCCCTGGTACTGGATTTCGTCTTCAACCACACCTCGGACGAGCACGAGTGGGCCCGCCGGGCCCTGGCCGGGAGCAGGGAGTACCAGGGGTACTTCTATATGTTTCCCGACCGGAAGATGCCCGATGCCTATGAAGCCAGCATGCCGGAGGTCTTCACGGAGGACCATCCCGGGGCCTTCACGTACCAGACCCGGATCAAGAAATGGGTCTGGACCACGTTCCACACCTATCAGTGGGACCTGAACTACCAGAATCCGGAGGTTTTCCACCGGATGGCCCGGGAGATGCTTTTCCTGGCCAACCAGGGCGTGGAGATCCTGCGCCTGGACGCCGTGGCCTTTCTATGGAAGCGACTCGGGACCAACTGCCAGAATTTGCCGGAAGCCCACAGGCTCATCCAGGCATTCAACGCCGTGGCGGCCATGGCGGCCCCGGCCACGGTGCTTCTCTCGGAAGCCATCGTCCACCCCGACGAGGTGAGGAAGTACATTTCAAAGGAAGAATGCCCCCTCTCCTACAATCCTCAGCTCATGGCTCTTCTCTGGGAGGCACTGGCCACCCGGGACGTTCGGGTCCTCAGGACGGCTACCGATCGGAGGTTGGGGATTCCCGAGGGATGCAGCTGGATGAACTACGTCCGGTCCCACGACGACATCGGCTGGGCCTTCTCCGATGACGAGGTGGAGGAGGCGGGCTTCGATCCGGATCAGCACCGGCGCTTCCTGACGGATTTCTTCACCGGCGGGTACCCCGGCAGCTTTGCCAGAGGGGTGCCCTTCCAGGTGGAAGTGGCCACTGGAGACGCCAGGGTGTCCGGTACCTGCGCCTCCCTGGCGGGAGTGGAGAAGGCGCTGGATGACGGGGATCCGGACGAACTGGAGCTGGGCGTTCGCCGGGTCCTGCTCCTCCACGGAATCATCATCACCATGAGCGGCATCCCGCTCCTCTACCTGGGAGACGAGATCGCCACCCTGAACGATCCCAGCTACGACATGGACCCGGAGAAGACGGGAGATACCCGATGGCTCCACCGGGCCTCCTTCGACTGGGCCCGAGCCGAGGAGCGGCGGGATCCGGAAACGCTCCCGGGGCGAGTCTACCACGGCCTCTTGCGATTGCTCCAGATTCGGACCCAGAACCAGGCCTTCCGGCGTTCGGAGGCGGAGATCGCGGACACGGGAAACCGCCATGTATTCGGATTCCTCCGAACCCACGGGGAAGAGGTGGTCTACGTCCTGGCCAACTTCAGTGAGCGGGAGCAGCGGCTGGAAGCCCGGAGGCTGCGGCAGATGGGGATGCGAAAGACCGTGGTGGATCTCTTCGCGGGCCGCACCATCACGGCGGCCAGGGAGCTGATTCTGGACCCCTACCAGCTCATGGTGCTCCGGAGGGTAGCCGGGGGATAGCGAAGGGGAGCCGCAGAATAGGGAAGGGCAGCCGGAAGCTCGGCACCATTCGTCCGTTCACCGGAAGCGCGAACTCAAAGAGAGAGGCGATATCATGCCGCTGGATTCCACTGCGGAAAAGCCGAAGCGGAAAGTGGCCCTGGTGTGTAGCGAGTTCACCATGCAAGCTGCCTTCGGGCTGCTGATCCTGGCGTTGAACTCGGCCCGCCTGGGCTACGAAACCCTCATCTATTTCACCTTCGAAGGTCTGCACATGATCAGACCGGGCAAGTTGGGCGCCCTCCAGTACTTCCCGACCGGTGCCGGGGCCCACGAGGCGAAACAGACCACCGAAGAGTTGCGGGAGGTCATGGATCGCCGTGACATCCACTACCCGGAAGACATGCTGGAGATGGCCCAGTTGGAGGGTGTCCGGTTCCTGGCCTGCAAGACCTCGGCGGATCTCTTCGAACTGGAGCAGGGAGACTTCATGGAGGGCGTGGAGATCATGCTGGCCGAAGATTTCATGAAGCAGGCCGTGGGCTCGGAATTGCACCTGGTGTTCTGATGTTCGCCCCCCCGGCAACTTCTGCCACCACCGGGAGGGGGGGATGAGGCCCACCCCTATTTCCGGTAGGCCACGTAGATGTCGGCTTCCAGCATCACCCCGTTCTGGAAGAAGTGATGGACGAAGTAGAGGTTCCCCTGGGCGTCCAGGGTGGCCTCCCCGGCGAACCGGGAGACCATGAGCTCCGGCTCCTGCCACTCACCCTCCACCCGCATGGACCGGAACAGGGCCGGGGTGCCCTCGTACCACCGGGTGATCCAGAGCTGGCTCCCGTCGGAACTCACGTAGGGACGGCTCTCGAACTCCGGTGAGTTCACGGCGGCGATATTCACCGGATCGGCGAAGGGGCCACCCGCTTCCGAAGTGGCCATCCAGATATCGGTGAGGCCTTTGCCCCCGGCCCGGTTCGAATGGTAATACAGCTCGTTTCCATGGATATGGAGTTCCCCCACCTGGAGAGAAGGATCGAAGGAATGGATTTCCCAGTCGGTCCAGGCGCCGGCCACCAGGCTGGCCCGGAACCAGTTGAGGTCTGTAAAGCCTGGCCGAACGGTACAGAAATACAGCTGGCCGCTGCCTACGAAGGGACAACCGTTCAGGGCCGCCTGGCCGGGTTCCTGGAGCCAGACCAGGGACGGCTCCTGCCACTCTCCGCCCATGCGCCGGGAAACCCAGATCCCGTTCACCGGATCCTGGATCTGGACGCTGGGTGATTGGCGGACATCAGCGGCGAAGAAGAAGTAGAGCTCCTCCCTGTCGTCCGGGATGAAGGGCGCATCTTCGGCTCCGGCGGTGCTGATGACGGGGAGAGGGACGGGCTCCTGGAACTCGTCGGTGTGAAGAATCGGAGGCGTGGCGTCCTGGTCCGGGGTGACCTTGCTCACGTCCGAGGGAATGGACGCGTGCCGGTCCGCGGTAACCGGAATGCCGCCGGGGTCGCCGTCGGGGTCCGAGGGGCTAGATTCACAGGCCAGAAACAGGGGGCCCAGGGCCGCCAGGAGAAGGGAGGTGCGGAAGAGCTTCATGGTTTTCTCCATGGTTCTGAACGAACGAATCCGGGTCCCCTCCCCCCATCCGGCCCACCTGTGATACCCGGGGACGGGCCCCAGGTCCCCTTTTTCCGAGGGGGGATCGGTGCCGTGGACGGGGGGATATGGTGGGTCGCGGCGGGGCTACCCGCGGGACCGGGAGACCGCCCCTCCCTCCGCTACGAGCCCTACATGTCCCAGGTGGTGCTTCCCGTGCCAGACGTAGAGCTGAAGGTTGGTGTCCAGGGAGATCTCCCCGGTCTCGGGGTGAACGTAGGTACGTCGGAAGGATTCTCCCCGGAGGCTCCGGAGAAAGTGGACCCAGCGAAGGTGGAGTCCTTCCAGAAGGGTCAGGGAGACCTCCGGCGGGGCCAGCCGTGCGTCCTCCGTCTCTCCCCAGAAGGCCTGCTGGTACGTGGTGATGGTGGGTCGATCTTCCGTCATGGCCACCTTGCAGCGGATGTATCCCTGCATGTGGGAGTCGGCGAGGTGGTGAACGACCTGCCGGGCCGTCCACCCTCCTTTCCGGTAGCGGCCGTCAAGCTGTTCCCCGGTCAGACTCTCCACCATGAAGCGGAGGTCAGCCGGAAAGTGAGCCAACTGTTCGAACAAATCGTCCCGCTCCTTCGCGGAAAGGGACGCCTTCGGCTCAAATGGCCCCGTGGGGAACCGGCGTGGGTCGTAATCGGTCATGGTGGGTCTCTGGCTGATGGCCGGAAGATGTCAACATGTTCTGAAGACCCCGGCCATGGTGGGATGATCCCGACAAAAACCTGGCGAAGAGCAATCCGGCGTCCTACCCTCCTTTTTCAGACCCACCAGCGAAGATCAGACGGAGGGAGCCTCCATCGGGCCGGTATCGGGACCTCGGCGCTCCGGA
>CAZSDD010000038.1:19777-27678 GCA_964605505.1 uncultured Gemmatimonadaceae bacterium
ATGATGGAAAAGAAGAAGCTGGCCAGATCCCGGACCGATCGGAAGATCGCGGGGGTTTGCGGAGGAATCGCCGACTACCTGGGATGGGACTCCACCAAGCTCCGGGTGGGATATGTGGCCCTGTCCGTGCTGTCTGCCGGGTTTCCCGGAATCCTGGTTTATGTGATCCTGTGGCTCGTGATGCCGGAAAGGGATGACACGGAGCCCGCCGCCTTCTGAATCTCAGGTAGTGCCGGTCTCCCCGGTGTCAGCAGTGCCTCCGTCCCGGACCCTGGCCCCAAGTTCCTGTGCGGGCTCCAGGCCGGGCTGCTCAGACTCCCCCCCTGCGCCCGAAGAGAAGGGAGAGGATGAACAGGACGAGGAAGACGAAGAAGAGGATCTTCGCGATTCCGGCAGAGGCTCCAGCGATCCCCCCGAATCCCAGCGCGGCTGCGATGAGAGCGATCACCAGAAAGATCAGGGCGTATCTCAACATCGGATCTTCTCCTGACGATTCCAGGTGTGGAGCATGAATCGTATAGGCTTCCCCCGCTCCTCTCAATCAACCTGGGTCCAGGAGGAAGGTATAGATCAGGGTTGAAATCGGTGAATGGCGTTCGGACGCCTTGTGTAAGACCCTCTGAAGGGCATCCGGGTACTTGTCGGGTGAGGGGCCCGTCCGGCGCGTCCGGTCGGGTGATACAGATCAGTGGTACAGATCGATGAATCGCTATCTCAAGATGTAGCTATGTAACGGTTTAGGGAAGATGCCGCAGGGGCGCCTGGCCCGCAGGTTGCATCAGAAACAGGTGAGCTTTGAGGAAGCGAACACCCAGACAACCCATCCCAGATCGCCTCGGGACAACCAAGTAAGGAGAGACCCCATGAGTGCTGCGCTCGCAGGCTCGACGGTGCTCCTGGCTTTATCGGCCACATTCGGACCATTTGTCTCACCCCCCCCGGCCCAGGATGCGGGACCTCGTCACAACGGAGCCTGGGCCGATTCTCCCCCCACCGGCCGGGATCTCTACCTCCAGGCCTGCGCCAACTGCCACGGCGTTGGCGGCACCGGTTCCGGGGCCAACGCTGTGGGATTGCCCATAGCTCCCCCGGATTTCACCGAGAGCCGCTTTGCCTCCCGGGAGCCTTCGGCGGACTGGGCAGGCGTGGTGACCCTGGGCGGCCCCGTGAGGGGATTCGACCGACTCATGCCGGCGTTCGGGGATGCCCTGACCCGGGAGGAGATCGACCTGATCCTGGAGTATGTCCAGACCCTCTACCCCGACAGGAGCTGGCCCCGGGGGGAGTTCAACCTTCCCCTGGCACTGGTCACCGGGAAGGCCTTTCCCGAAGACGAGTACTACTTCAGGACCACCATCGGCACCGATGACGCCGGCTCGGTGATGAACAAGTTCGTCTACGAGAAGCGTTTCGGGTCACAAAACCAGTTCGAGGTGGTCATTCCCTTCGGCTGGCGGGAGGGCTCGGGCCCCGAGGGACCCAACGGGGATTGGGGCGGGGGAATGGGAGACGCGGCCCTGGCCTACAAGCGGGTCCTCTTCCACAACCTGGGGATGGGGACCATCACCAGCCTCACCCTGGAAGCCATCCTCCCAACCGGGGATGAATCCGAAGACTTCGGTAACGGTTACACCGTCTTCGAGCCCTTCCTCACCTGGGGCCAGATTTTGCCCAGGGACGCCTTCTTCCAGGTGCAGACCGGGGTTGAACTGCCCACAGACTCCGAGGCCGAGAACGAAGGGCTCTTCCGCATCGCTCTGGGAAGGACCTTCACCGCCGGAGGGGAATGGGATCGAGCCATTTCGCCCATGGTGGAGTTTCTGGGAGGTGGAGCGTTGGAGGGTGGAGGCCCCTGGGCTTGGGACGTGATGCCCGAAGTGCACTTCACCCTGAACCAACGGCAGCATGTCATGGCCAATGTGGGGGTCCGAATCCCCATGACCGAGACGGAAGGACGGGAGCCCCAGATCATGTTCCTTGTGCTCTGGGACTGGTTCGACGGCGGCCTTTTCGAGGGGTGGTGAGAAATGAAGAACACGATGCGAAGGATTTCATTGGCGATCACCCTTCTTTCTACTCTTTCTCTGACTCTGGCTCTCGGTCTTCCCCGGGGCCTGGAGGCCCAGACCGGGGACGCGGCGGCCATCTTTCACACCTCGGACCAGTGCGTGGCCTGCCATAACCAGCTCGTTTCTCCTGTGGGGAAGGACGTTTCCATCGGCTACAACTGGAGCTCGTCCATGATGGGGAACGCGGCCAGGGACCCCTACTGGATGGCCTCCGTTCGGCGGGAGACGCTGGATCACCCGGCGGCCCTGGATGCCATCGAGGACAAATGCACCGTCTGCCACCTTCCCATCGCCAGGACCGCGAACGTGGCGGCGGGGGGGCAGGGACGGGCCTTCCGCAACTTCCCGGTGGTGGGTCAGGGCCCCAATGCGGCGGTCGCCCAGGACGGGGTGTCCTGCACCGTCTGCCACCAGATCCGGGACGAGAACCTGGGGACCGAAGAGGGATTTACAGGGGGCTACGTCATCGACCTGACCACACCCATGGGCGAGAGAACGGCCTTTGGCCCCTTCGACGTGGACGAGGGTAGGACCCGCCTCATGCACTCGGCTTCTGAGTTCACTCCGGTGGAGGCTTCCCACATCCAGTCGGCGGAGCTCTGTGCCAACTGCCACACCCTCTTCACCCAGGCATTGGATCCGGAGGGGAACGAGGTGGCAGAGCTGCCGGAGCAGGTGCCCTACCTGGAGTGGAGGCATTCCTCCTACCCCGGCGAAAAGACCTGTCAGGACTGTCACATGCCGGTGGTGGAGGGGGAGGTGAGCGTCAGCGGCGTCCTGCCCAATCCCCGGGAAGAGGTGAACCAGCACATCTTCAGGGGAGGAAACTTCCTGATGCCGAGGATCCTCAACAAGCACCGGGCGGATCTGGGAGTGGCAGCGCTTCCCCAGGATCTGGAAGCTACGGCTCGTTCCGTGGAAGACCATCTGGCCACCATGACGGCAGAGTTGGAGCTGAACGGAGGGACCAGCGAAGAGGGCTTGCTGGCCGTGGACGTCAAGGTCAGCAATCTGGCGGGACACAAGCTGCCCTCGGCGTATCCCTCCCGTCGTGCCTGGCTCCACGTGACCATCACCGATGCCTATGGCCGGGTGATTTTGGAATCCGGGGCCTTCAATCCCGACGGGTTCATCCAGGGCAACGACAACGACCTGGATGCGAGGCGGTACGAGCCCCACTACACGGAGATCACCGGGTCGGACCAGGTCCAGATCTACGAGGACATCATGGTGGATTACGCCGGGGAGGTGACCACGGGACTCCTCTTCGGTACCCGTTACATCAAGGACAACCGGCTGCTGCCTGTGGGATTCGACAAGGCCACGGCCGGCTACGACGTGGCTGTGCACGGTGCTGCGGAGGGCGATGATGATTTTGTGGGTGGTGTGGACGTGGTGCGGTATGCCGCGGATGTTGCCGGCTTCGAAGCCCCCTTCAAAGTGACAGCCGAGTTGTGGTACCAGCCCATCGGGTTCCGCTGGGCCATGAATCTGGGGGAGTTCGATACCCGGGAGTCGGAGCAGTTCCTGGCGTACTTCCAGGGCATGTCTTCCGGTACGGGAGCCCTGCTTGCCCGCACGAAGCGTGACTTTTGACTTTCAGCACCCGGTTCTGAGCAGAGGATTCGACAGCGGTTGATATATGAAGACGAGCTCGGGTGAAAGGCGGACCGGAGCCCTGGAGGCTTCGGTCCGCCGGCCCCTTTCAGCGCTGCTGGCGCCCCCTCCGGACGAGTGGGCCAACGCCCTGACCCATGGACTGGGCACTCTGGCCGCCCTGGCCGGCGGAATCGTTCTGGTCGTGCTGGCCGCCGTGACGGGAGATCCGTGGAAGGTGGTGGGGGCCGCCGTATTCTCCGTGACCCTGGTGCTTCTCTACACAGCCTCAACCCTGTATCACGTTGCCCGATCACCGCTGCTGAAGCGACGTCTGAAGGTCCTGGATCACGCTGCCATCTATCTCTTGATCGCCGGGTCCTATACTCCCTTCACCCTCGTGGGTCTGAGGGGGCCATGGGGGTGGAGTCTTTTCGGTGTCGTCTGGGGGCTGGCGGTGGGTGGGATAGGCTTCAAGCTCTTCTGGGCCGGCCGCTTCCGGCTGGTCTCCACGGCCATCTACGTGGGCATGGGGTGGTTGATCCTGGTAGCCATCGGACCCATGGTCCGGCACCTGGAGCCCGCCGTCCTGGTATGGCTCTTCGCAGGGGGGATGGCCTACACGGGTGGAACTTTCTTCTACCACAATCAGCGCCTGGCTCATTCCCACGCCGTCTGGCACGGGTTCGTCATGGCCGGAAGCTTCTGCCACGCCGTGGCCATAGGCCTGCATCTCTGACGGGGGCCCGGCTCCGGACATCGGGTGCGGGCCGACGACAACCGGTTTCGTTAGGGGCCCACCCGGAGAACGGGACCGCGGGCCTATCCCTCGAACAGGCTCCTCTGCAGGTCCCCCGGGCTACCGACCTCCTCCCATCTCGTACTCCTTCGGCGGATCCGCCCCCAGCAGGTGCTCCACGAAGTAGTCCCAGCGGCGCCGCATCATGTAAGGCTCGCCGCCGAAGCCGTGGCGGCGGTTCGGGAACATGATGAGATCGAAGTCCTTGTTGGCTTCGATGAGGGCATTCACCACCAGGAGGGTGTTGGAGGGGGGTACGTTGCTGTCCATGGTCCCGTGGGCCAGGAGAAGTTTCCCCTGTAGGTTGCCGGCCATCAACTGGTTGGCCTGGTTGTCGTAGTTGGTGCTCCCGTCTGCGTAGACCTCCAGGAGGCCCTGCCACTTCTCGCCCCAGTCGTCCTCGTAGTTCCGGTTGTCGTGATTCCCGGCCTGGCTCACGGCCACCCTGTAGAAGTCCGGGTACCGTAGAATCCCGGCGGTGGAAGCGAAGCCGCCGCCGGAGTGCCCCCAGATGCCCACCCGGTCGATATCCATCCAGGAGAACCGTTCCGCCAGCTGCCGGATGCCGGCCACCTGGTCCGGGAGGCCGTTGTCGCCCATGTCGCCATAGTAGGCGGCGTGGAAGGACTTGGACCGGCCCGGGGTGCCCATGGCGTCCAGCTCCACCACCACGAATCCCAGCTCGGCCACAGACTGTTTGTCGCTCCGGGCCGGGGAGAAGCTCCGGCTTCCCACGCTGCCGGTCTGGGGACCCGGATAGAGGTAGTTCAGGACAGGGTACTTGCGGTCGGGATCGAAAGCCGTGGGCCGGTACAGGAGCCCGTGGAGGTCCGTGACCCCGTCCCGGGCCTTCACGACGAAGGGCACGGGAGGCCGCCACCCCATGGCCTCCAGATCCGAGATGTCTCCCTCCTCCAGAGCCACCAGCTCCCGGCCCGCCAGGTCCCGAACCACAGTGGCCCCGGGATCCACCGGCGTGGAGTAGGCGTCCACGAAGTAGTCGGCGTCGGGGGCCATGGTGACGCTGTGGTTCGCGCTGTCGGGTGTCAGGAGGCGGACCTCTCCGCCGTCCATGCCCACGCTGTAGAAGTACTCGAAGTAGGGGTCGCCGGGCTCCTTGCAGGAGCCGGTGAAGTAGAGCCGGCGGTTCTCACGGTCCACCCGCCGAAGCTGGAGGACGTTCCAGTGGCCGGATGTGATGGGACGCTTCAGCGCCCCCGTGTCCAGGTCGTAGAGATAGAGGTGGCCCCAATCCGTCCGCTGACTGAACCAGATGATCTCGTTGGATTCCGGCAGAAAACGCCAGTTCACCATGTCGTTCCCGGACTCGAAGAACGTCTCGACCTCCTCATGGAGGACGTCCCTGACCGTTCCCGTTTCCGGGTCCGCCACCCGGAGAGTGGCCTCCTGGTGGTCCCGGGAGGAGGACACAAAGGCCAACTGGGATCCGTCGGGAGCCCAGGCCACATCGCAAAAGGTCCCATTGCATACGATGTGGTCGGTGATGGTGGAGCGGTGCGGATCCGGCGGCATCCGTAGGCGGGTGATCCGAGGCTCCGGACCGTCCAGGTGGATGACCACACGATGGATCCGGAAGATGACCGAATCTTCCGGAAGAGGGTACCGCCAGGCCTCCAGCTCGGGGTGTCCCACCTTCGTGGAGGTCAGGTACATCATGCCCACCCCCCGGGCGTCGTGCTGGAAGGTGGCGATCTTTTTCGAGTCCGGAGACCAGAGGAGAACCGGCCGGTCGCTCCGGGTCCACCCGGCGTTGTTGGTGGCGTAGCCGAAATCCTCCACGCCGTCGGTGGTGAGGGCGGTCTCCTTTCCGGAGGCCACGTTCCGGACCCAGAGATTGTGCCCCCGGATGAATGCCTCTGTGGTACCGTCAGGGGAGGCCACGTAGGGGCTGGACCGGTTCCTCATGGCGCTCATGGCCTCTCCCGAGGCCTCGGCTCCCCGGCAGGAGTATTCCCGGATGTCGCAGGTGTACCCGGCTCCCTGGACGGCAAAGGTGATGCTCCTTCCGTCGTCTGTGAGCTCGAAGCGGGTGAAGGGAAGCTCCAGCGCCGTGACTTCCTCGCCGAGGATGCGGGATAGGGCGGTAGCCAGCCGTTCGTGGTCGAAAGCCCTGGCCCGGCTTCCCCTTCGAGGGTTCGCCAGGATGAACTCGTGTCCCCCGGGGACGGTGTTTCGATACCAGAACCGGCCGTCGTCCAGGAAGGTGGGGCGGACGGCCCCGCCGTAGACCAGGTCCCCGGTGTTGGACCGGAGGAATCTCTCGGCCCGGGCGTAGTCGTCCGCGGTAAGGCCCGCCGGTCGATGAGGTTGCGGATCCTGGGCGAATCCGAAGGAAGGGGAACCAAATGCGATGATGAGGAGAAGAAAAGACAGGCGTCTCATGGCAAACCTCGGAGGCCGGGCTTCAGGAGGACATTGGCTCTTACCGTACCGGAAATCATGATGGTGACGGAAGGGGGGGTGGGCAAGCGGAGGGTGGGGAGCGGAGGGGCGGGGACGCGGCTCGTGGTGGACGTCCGGCCATCGGACCCGGGAAGTTCTTCGTTCACTCATAACCAGGGGATCGGGAGCCCGATGGCGACCGGACCCCATTGCTCGGAAAGGCTCCCCGCATGCGAACCAGGCGGTTGATTCCGGTGGCTCTGGCCGCTGCGGTTATTGCCCTCCCGACGCTCCCGGCCACAGCCCAGCGAGCCGGTGCGCCAACCCTCGGTGTGGATGGACTCCCCCTCTTCAGGGAATCCGGGTCCGCAGCGGTGCTGGCCGTGGCCGTCGACCGGTGGAAGGCCGTGTCTTCCAGATCCGAGGAGCTCCTGGGGGGCTTTCGATATCTGCCCGAGCGCGCCAGTGCCCGGGCCATGGGACAGGTCTTCCGGGTTCTCCGGACGGACGTGCCCCGGATCGCGTCCGATCCCGGAGGATCCATCGTGGTGGTTCCATGGAGCTTCGGCCCGGGGTGTGCGGAGGAAGGCTGGGGGACCCCGGAATGGGTGACCCCCGGGGACACGGTGGCCTTCCTCCTTCTCCCCACCCGGGCCCGGGGACGAGCAGGGAAAGAAAATGCCGTCTTCGACGTGCTGGGATGGCATCAGCCCTACCCCGTGGGAGAGCTCATCCCCTTCTGGCGGAGGACGCGGGAACCGAACCCGGAGTGGCTGGACGCCAGGGAGTTCTACAGGCTCCTGACCGTCTTGCCGTCCCGGGCGGCGTTCCGGGTGGACCCGGATTCGGCGCTGGAGCCGTTCCGGCATTGGCTCCAGGAGGCTCCCGGGCGCGATTTTTCTTTCCCGGTGGGGGAGATTCTTGCAGAATGGGAGAAGATGGGGTCCCTGAAGGCGAGGGAGGGGCCGGAGGGGGGAGCATCCCCATCGAGAAGACTGGAAGGGTGAAGGTCCTGACCTGGACCGGAGGGAAGG
>CAZSDD010000039.1:0-23480 GCA_964605505.1 uncultured Gemmatimonadaceae bacterium
TGGAGGCGGATATTCCCGCCGCGGGCGGGTAATTCCGGCTGAGGGCGGTAATTCCAGCTGAGGGCGGTAAGCGGATAGTCCGGCTTAGGGCGGTAAGTGGGTACTCCGGCTGAGGGCGCGTATCCCGGCTGAGGACGGTAATTCCGGCTGAGGGCGGTAAGCGGATATTCCGGCCGAGGGCGGGTACTTTGGCCGCGGGCGGGTACTCCGGCTGGGGGCGGGTACTTTGGCCGCGGGCGGGTCCTCCGGCTGGAGGCGGGCACGCCGACGGCGTCAACGGGTTTCTCTCGGGGAAGGAGATCGGGGTCCGGTCCGGGATAAGGAATTCCGAACCGGATGAGACGAGGGCGGGGGGGTATGTACTCCATTCAGGCCCTGTCGTTTGGGGTGTTTTGAAAGTGGAACAGGTTTCTTGGGCGCAAAAGGTGGGGAAACTCCACCACCCTGTCTCGATTGATCCTCCCTTCCGGCCCGGTTATACTCAAAGGCTAATTTTCACACGGACTTAGAGGACGGCGGGCATCCCCACGTGCGTACCGATCATATTCGGAACTTTTCCATCATCGCCCACATCGACCACGGGAAATCCACCCTGGCCGATCGCCTTCTGGAGCGAACAGGAACCCTCCAGAAGCGCCAGATGCGTGAACAGGTTCTTGACACGAATGAGCTGGAGCGGGAGCGGGGGATCACCATCAAGCTCCACGCCGTCCGCATGGACTACCGGGCGGAAGACGGAGAGCTGTACGAGCTGAACCTCATCGATACTCCGGGTCACGTGGATTTCACCTATGAGGTGTCTCGCTCCCTGGCGGCCTGTGAAGGCGCGATCCTGGTGGTGGATGCCAGCCAGGGGGTGGAAGCCCAGACCCTCTCCAATCTCTTTCTGGCCCTGGATGCGGGGCTGGAGATCATCCCCCTCCTGAACAAGATCGATCTGCCTGGAGCCGAGCCGGAGCGGCGGCGGGAGGAGCTTTCGGATCTCCTGGGGGTTGACCCGGACACGGTCCTTCTGGCCAGCGCCAAGGAGGGAACCGGGGTGGAAGCGATCCTGGAAGCCATCGTGGACCGGGTGCCTGCTCCCGGCGGCAATCCGGATGCCCCCCTCAGGGCTCTTATTTTCGACTCCTACTATGATCAGTATCTGGGGGCCGTTCCCAGCATCCGAGTGGTGGACGGGGTCATCAAGCCCGGAATGGAGGTCACCTTCGGGAATGTGGGAGCCAGGTATGAAGTCGACGAGGTTGGGTCCCTCCGATTGGGGCGGGTTCCTCTACCACAGTTGGGCCCGGGGCAGGTCGGTTACCTGGTAGCGGGAATCAAGGAAGTCTCCCAGACCCGGGTGGGTGACACCATCCTGGACGCCGATAACCGGGCGGCCGAACTGCTTCCGGGATATCAGGAGGCCAGGTCCATGGTCTTCGCCGGCCTCTATCCCTCCGACTCCGACCACTACGAGGACCTGAGGGACGCTCTGGACCGCCTTTCCCTCAACGATGCCAGCCTTCATTTCGAGCCGGAGACCTCGACCGCCCTGGGCTTCGGCTTCCGGTGCGGGTTCCTGGGTCTCCTCCACATGGAGATCATCCAGGAGCGGTTGGAGCGAGAGTTCGGTGTTGCGCTGGTCACAACGGTTCCCAACGTAGAGTACCACGTCACCCGAACCGATGGCTCGACCCTGGTGGTGGAGAATCCGGCCAGTCTGCCGGAGCGGGGCGGGATCGAGTCCATCTCCGAGCCCGTGGTGAAGGCCCGTGTCGTCTGCCCCTCGGACTACATCGGTAACGTTCAGAAGCTGGCTCACGACCGTCGGGGGATCTTCAAGGGGATGCACTACCTGGATCCCAAGCGGGTGGAGCTGGACTACGAGCTCCCCCTGGCGGAGATCGTTCTGGACTTCTATGACAAGCTGAAGTCCGGGACCCGGGGCTACGCCGGTCTGGACTACGAGTTTCTGGAATTCCGGCCGGCGAATCTCGTCAGGCTGGATATCCTGGTGAATGGAGAGGCCGTGGACGCTTTCAGTGTCATTATCCACAAGGATAAGGCCTACGAGTATGGCCGGGACCTGGTGGTCAAGCTGAAGGAGCTGATTCCGAGGCAGCAATTCGAGGTAGCCCTCCAGGCGGCCATCGGCCCTCAGGTCATCGCCCGGGCCAACGTGAAGGCCCTCCGGAAGAACGTGACGGCCAAGTGTTACGGGGGAGACATCACGCGAAAGCGGAAGCTCCTGGAGAAGCAGCGGGAGGGTAAGAGGAGGATGAAACAGGTGGGGGCCGTGGAGATCCCCCAGGAGGCATTTCTGGCGGTCCTCTCACTTGGAGACTAGGCCCCCTGACTGACATGGATACCTCGGTCATTGTTTCCACGTACAACCAACCGGCCTGGCTGGAGAAGGTCCTGGTTGGCTATGTGAACCAGGACCGAAAGGACTTCGAGCTCCTCATCGCCGACGACGGCTCCCGGAATGAAACCCGGGCTCTCATCGCCGGTTTCGCGCTGGAAAGCCCATTCCCCATCAGGCATATCTGGCACGCCGACGAAGGGTATCGGCGCTCCATCATCCTGAATGCGGCGATTCTGGCGTCCCGGGGAGATTATCTCGTCTTCTCCGATGGAGACTGCATTCCCAGGCGGGACTTCGTGGATGCCCACGTGACTCTTCGCGAGGACGCAATGTTCCTCTCCGGCGGCTCCGTCTATCTCTCCATGGAGGTCAGCAAGGCCATCACGACAGAAGATGTGAGGTCAGGACGCTTCGCAGATTCCCGCTGGCTCCGGAGAAATGGCCAGCGCATGGGGAGGCACCGGCTCCGGCTGGTTCCCCGTGGTTTTCGGGCCCGCCTTCTGGATCGCCTTACAACCACCAACCCGACCTGGAATCTCAACAACGCCTCGACCTGGAGGGATTTTCTCTTTGCCGTGAACGGGATGGAGATGGAAATGCAGTATGGTGGGGCGGACCGAGCCCTGGGCTCCCGCCTGGAGAATCTGGGCCTCAGTGGAAAGAGAGCCCGGTTCCGAGCCGTCCTCCTGCACCTGGATCATTCCAGACCCTACAAGACCAGGGAGTCCATCCGGAGGAACAAGGCGATCCGGCGTCGCATCGTAAGCCGAAGAGAGGTCAGGGCTCGGGACGGCCTCAGGGAGCTTTCCCTGAGGTGGGACCAGAGCGGTATCCTGGAGTTCGGTCCCGAGACGCCGGAGGGAGGGCCTCCGCGCTGGGGCCCGGTTCCCACGGATTGGGAGGGTGTCCCCGGTCCCATAAGAGAAGGGAGTTGACAGTGGGGGACACAAAACGCTGGATCGTGGGGCTGGATATCGGGGGAACAAACATGGTGGTGGGCCTGGTGCCGTTCCAGGGTGGAATGCCCAGGGGACTCAGGAAACGTCGGACCCATCCGGAAAGGGGTGGAGAGGACGTGGTGGACCGGGCTGCCACCATGGTGAAGGATGCGGTGGCGGAAGTCCTGGAGGGAGAGGGGGGAGAAGTCCTGGGCGTGGGGATCGGCTCTCCGGGGCCCCTCAACCGGAAGACGGGAAGGGTCCTGGAAACCCCGAACCTGGGATTCACGGACTTTCCTCTCCGAGACCTCATCTCCGAAGCTGCGGGTTATCCGGCCACATTGGACAATGACGCCAACTGCGCCACTTTCGGAGAATGGTGGCAGGGGGCGGGGAAGGGTGCCAGAGTCCTCGTGGGCCTCACCCTGGGCACGGGAATCGGGGGAGGCCTCGTTCTGGACGGGGAGATTCACCACGGAGCGTCCGACGCGGCGGCGGAATTCGGCCACATGACCATCGACACCACAGGCCGAAAGTGCAAATGCGGCAATTACGGATGCCTGGAAGCGTACGCCTCGGGCCCCAATATCGCCGCCAGGGCTGTGGAGGGATTGCAGGCCGGGATAGAATCGGTTTTGACCGAGCTTGTTGAGGGAGATTTGGGATCCATCACCGCTGCCACCGTTTATGAAGCGGTCGTACTGGGAGACGCCTTCGCCGATGAGGTCATGAAGGAGACGGCGAAGGTTCTGGGTGTGGGAATCGCCAATCTCCTGAACGTTTTGAATCCCGACGCGGTGGTGATTGCCGGAGGGGTTACCCGGGCTGGAGATCACCTTTTCGAGCCCCTCCGGAAGGAGGTCCGGCGCCGGGCCTTCCGCTCCGCGGTGAACGCATGCCGAATCGAACCGGCGGCCCTTCCGGAGACGGCGGGCGTCATCGGCGCGGCCGGGGTTTTCAAGAAGGAACGTTTCGGAAAGGTCTGAGATCGGCTCATGAAGGATGTCGGCAATTCCTCCATGCAAGGAGGGGCTCAGGAAAACAGGGAGAGCTCCCCCCGGGCCCTCGGGGTCGTCGGAACTCTCATCTGGGACCGGATCCATCAACGGGACGGACGGAAGGAGCCCATCCAGGAATGGGGAGGGATCTCCTATTCCCTGGAGGCTCTGGCCGCCGCTTTGCCGGACAACTGGATGGTGACTCCCATCCTGAAGGTAGGGGAGGATTTCGCGGAAGCCGCCTTTCGATACCTTCGGTCCATTCCCGGGATCGACCCACATCCGGGGGTGAGGGTCGTCCCGTTTCCCAATACCAGGGTGGAACTGCGGTATCAGAACGATGACCGCCGGATGGAGCGTCTCACCGGGAATGTGCCGACGTGGTCCTGGGAAGAGCTCGACCCCATTCTGAAGGACCTTGACTGCCTCTTCGTGAACTTCATCAGCGGCTTCGAGATGGAGCTGGAGACGGCTCTTCGCCTTCGTGAGGGGTTTGACGGGCCTACCTATGCAGACCTCCACTCTCTCTTTCTGGGCATCACCGCCCAGGGAAGGCGGGTGCAACAGGAGCTTCCGAAGTGGGGCAGATGGCTTCGGGCCTTCGATGCCGTGCAGATGAACGAGATCGAATTCGAGCTCCTGGGCAGATCGTGGGGCGATCCCTGGCGCCTGGCTGCAGACACCGTGGGACCGGAGCTCAAGCTCATTATCGTCACGCTGGCTCGACGTGGAGCTGCGTTCGTTGCAGCCCCGGAGTTCATACCAGATCCCCTGGCCTGGCCCCGAACCCGGGACCTCCTTGGGGTCGGGGGGCCTGTCCGGAGCGGGAGGATTCCTCTGGCGGGTGAACCCGGGAGCGGGGATCCCACTGGATGCGGAGACGTCTGGGGAGCTACTTTCTTCGGGCGGCTCCTGGCTGGGGACTCCCTGGAGACAGCCATGGCCTCGGCCAATCGAACGGCGGGGAGAAATGTGGAGCATCGGGGGGCCGGGGGCCTCCACCGTCATCTCAGAGGTCTGGTGGGCCTCTGAAGCCTGTGCCGTCCCGTTCCCGGGGGCGCCAACAGGACCCCAAGAACGCTGAACCCGAGGATAAGCGATTGCAGATCATCCCCGTTCCAGGAAACCTGGAGGCTTCTGCGGTGGATCACCTGGCCAGGGAACTGGCCAAGGGGGGGGAAGAGAAGGTCCTGTTCGATGCCCGGCATCTCCGCTGGGTGGACCCAGGAGGAATTCTCGGCCTCCTGGCTGCCGGTGCCGTGGTGAGAGATCGACAGGGTTCCCCTCCCCGCCTCCAACTGGTGGAGGCAGGGGATGTCACCACGTACCTGGCCCGGATGAATTTCTTTGAAGCCGCCGAGCCCATCTTCGAATTGGACATTCGGCCCCCTCGTCGTGCCTGGAACAGTTCCGACGTCCTGCTGGAGATAACCCCCATCACTACCAACACCGACATACATGCTGTGGTGGATCGGGTCCAGCGCCAGGCCGGTAACCTTCTCAGTCGGACACTGGATTACCCGGCCTCGGCTGTGGTCCAGTTCAGCGTGATCCTCTCGGAGGTCTGCCAGAACATCATCGAGCACGCCGAAGCTCCGGGCTGGGTGGCGGCCCAGAGCTACAACTGGGCCAAACGGCTGGGGCGGCAGGTGTTGATCCTGAGCGTTGCCGACGTGGGGAAGGGTTTTCGGGGATCTCTGGCCGACACTCATGCGGCGCGCTTCGGAAGCCGCTGGGGAGACGCCACGGCCCTGGAGGCGGCGTTCATGCAGGGTCTGACCCGGTTCCCGGATTCGGGCCGGGGGCAGGGAATCCAGCAGATCCGCAAGCAGGTCCGGCGATGGGAGGGGGCCATCTCGATCCGAAGTGGCACCGCGAGAATAGCCGATGTGCCGGCCTGGGATGATTCTCCCCCTCTTGAAGAGAACCTGGAAGCCTTTCCCGGAGCCCAGATCCATATCGTCCTGCCGGCACGGCAGGCGGAAGACGGGTGAAATGGGGACCAGCCCGCTCTCCTTCGATGTGGGCCACCTGGTCCGGAGGACCGTGGCCTCTCTCTATTCCTCCCTCGTCACGCGGCCCACAGGACAGGCCGTTCGATTGGCCATCGAGAACGCTCTGGCGGAGGAGCCGGGCGATTTCAGTCTCTCCATCATCGATCTCTCCCGGGTCACCATCATAGACTTTTCCTGTGCCGACGAGGTGGTGGCCAAGCTCCTCCTTCGGTTCCAGGCAGGAGGCCGCCCCAAGGAGGTCTTCTTCGTCTTTCGAGGAATCAAGGAGCTCCATCGAGACCCCATCGAAGTGGTTCTCGAGCGGCAGTCCCTGATGGCCGTGGCCGAAACGGAGGAGGGGGTCTTCGAGCTTCTTGGCGCTCCGAACCCCCGGGAAGAAGAGGCCTGGCGGATCCTGGAGGAGAGGGGAGTCGTGCTGGAGGCCGAGGTAGACCGGGTAATCTCTCCCGGGGGTGGAAAAGAGGTCATGGACTCTCTGGTCGCCCGACGCGTGGCCGTCCTGGATTCCGCCGGAGGAGAGTATCGAGCCCTGAGCTCCCTCCTCTGACCGGGGCTGCCCATCAGGCGTAGTGAAAAAGAAGTGAGCCCGGGAGAATTTTCCCGGGCCCACTTCTGATCTTTCTCCCCGGACGGTGGGGCTCTCCCGCTCCCGGCTACTCCTCCGCCAGGAAGGGATACCGGTAGTCGGTGGCCGGTACGAAGGTCTCCTTTACGCTCCGGGCGGACACCCAGCGAAGGAGATTCATCTTGGAGCCGGCCTTGTCGTTGGTCCCGCTGGCCCTGGCTCCCCCGAAGGGCTGCTGGCCCACCACCGCGCCGGTAGGCTTGTCGTTGATGTAGAAGTTCCCCGCGGCGAACCGAAGGGCATGCGAAGCCTCCCTGGTCGCTTTCCTGTCCCTGCTGAAGACCGCTCCCGTGAGAGCATACTCTCCGGTCCGATCCACGAGATCCAGGGTCTCCGCCCACTCGTTGTCCGGGTAGATATAGATGGTGACCACCGGGCCGAAGATCTCTTCCCGCATGCTTTCGATATCCGGCTTCTTGGCCAGGACGAGGGTGGGCCGGATGAAGTAGCCCCTGGAATCGTCACACACGCCGCCGGCGATGATCTCCGCATCCGGGGACTCCTTCGCCCTCTGGATATACCCGCAGATCTTGTCGAAGGCGGACTTGTCGATGACCGCGCCCATGAAGTTCCGGAAATCCGAGGGATCTCCCATGGGGATGGCTTCCGTTTCCTCCACCAGGGAATCCTTGATCTGAGCCCAGATGCTCTCCGGGATGTAGATTCGGGAGGCCGCGCTGCATTTCTGGCCCTGGTACTCGAATCCTCCTCGGAGGATGGCGGTCTGCAGAGCCTGGGGATCGGCCGAGGTGTGGGCAATGATGAAGTCCTTCCCTCCGGTCTCGCCCACGAGTCGGGGGTAACCCTTGTAGGTGTTGATATTCTCTCCCACAGCGGTCCACATGCTCTGGAAGACGGGGGTGGAGCCAGTGAAGTGAACGCCTGCAAAGTCCGGGTCCGAAAAGATCCGATTGGTGATCTCCGCCGAGTTCCCCATGATGAAGTTGATCACACCGGGTGGAAGGCCCGCTTCCTCGAAGAGCTTCTGGATGTAATAGCTGGAGAGGAGGGAAGTCCTGGCGGGCTTCCAGAGGACCGTGTTCCCCATGAGGGCAGGAGCGCTGGGGAGATTTCCGGCGATCGAGGTGAAATTGAAGGGCGTGATGGCGTAGATGAACCCTTCCAGGGGGCGGTATTCGGACCAGTTCCAGATCCCCCTGGAGGAGATGGGCTGCTCTTCGTAGAGATCCTGGGCGAAGTGGGCATTGAAACGGAAGAAATCGATGAGCTCCGCCGCCGCGTCGATCTCCGCCTGGTGGGCGGTCTTGCTCTGTCCCAGCATCGTGGCGGCGTTCACAGTGGCCCGCCACGTGGAGGAGAGGAGCTCCGCGGCCCGGAGGAACACCGCCACCCGATCCAACCAGGGGAAAGCCGCCCACTTCTTGTGGGCTTCCTGGGACGCCTCGATGGCCTTCTGGATCTCTTCCGGTCCAGCCTTGTGATAGTTGGCCAGAACGTGGCCGTGGTCATGGGGCATCACCACCTGGGCCGTGTTTCCGGTCCGAATCTCTTCCCCGCCGATGATAAGGGGGATATCCACCACCTGGCCGGCCATCTCTTCAAGTTTCTTCTTCAGTTCGGCCTTTTCCGGGCTTCCCGGAGTGTAGTCGAACACGGGCTCGTTGATTGCCTTCGGAACGCGCAGCCTTCCACTCATGATGAACTCTCCTTCTATGTTGGCGGGGCTCTGACTTCGTCATCTCCGGTCCCATGGACGGCCACGGGAAACCCCATAAGCTAAGAAAAAAAGGCGTGGGGACGAAACCGGTCCTTCCACCTGCCGTTCTACACTCGGTTGGAGGGCTCGATCCCGGTGATCCTCCGTCCTGGAATTGGCAGCATTTCTTCCGTGTCCGGGACACTTTCCGGGTTGGAGTGTACCGGGTGTGGACGCCGGAAAGGAATGGCAATAGGATCACAGACCGTTCACTTCAATCGAGATGATCATGTCCGATAACAATAAGAAGGATCAGGTCCTTGCGGCGCTGTCCTCGGTGGCTTCTCCCACGGGGGATGGAGACGTGGTGTCAAAGGGGCAGGTGCAGAATCTGGTGGTGGAGGATGACGGAACTGTCCGCTTCACCTTCCGCATGGCTCAGGATGACCCCGGATCCCTGGTAAAGGACCTGAGGTCTGCGGCGGAGGCTGTGGAGGGCGTCACCGCAGTGAAGGTCAACGTCCAGCTTCCCCAGACCCCTTCCAGACCGGCTCCATCCGCCGGCGGGGGAGGCCTCCAGCCCGGATCGGTTCCGGCACCGACTCCCATGCCGGGCCTCCTCCCGGGGGTCAAGCACATCGTTGCCGTGAGCTCGGGCAAGGGCGGGGTGGGCAAGTCCATGGTGGCCACGAACCTGGCGGCGGCCCTGGCCCTGGAGGGTCATTCAGTGGGCCTCCTGGACGCCGATATCTACGGTCCCAATATCCCCATCATGTTCGGCGACTTCAGTCGGCCGGGAGTAGTGGGCAAGGAGGGGGAGGAACGCATCGCTCCGGTGGAGGCCCACGGCGTGCGCCTCATGAGCCTGGGCTTCATGCTGGATCCTGAGCAGCCGGCCATCATGCGTGGCCCCCTCATCTCCGGAATCCTCAAGCAGTTCCTCGAGCAGGTGGAATGGGGTTCCCTGGATTTCATGGTGGTGGACCTTCCGCCGGGGACGGGAGATGCCCAGATCTCCCTGGCCCAGACCATCGATATCGACGGAGCCGTCATGGTGACCACGCCTCAAAACGTGGCTACCGGGGACGTCCGGCGGGGTGTGAAGATGTTCGAGAAGGTGAACACCCCGGTCCTGGGTATCATCGAGAATATGAGCGGCTACGAGTGCCCCCACTGCGGTGAGACGGTGAACATCTTCGGAAAGGGGGGTGGTGAGGCCCTGGCCAGAGAGCTGGATCTTCCCTTTTTGGGAAGCGTTCCGCTGGACACCCAGGTTCGGGAGGCCGGCGATGCCGGTGTGCCTACGGTGAACGCGGGACCGGACTCTCCTGCCGGAAAGGCCCTTCGGGAGATCGCCGCAGCGGTGGCCGAGATCCTCGCTGGAAGGGAAAGCCAATGAGGCGGGTTTTTCTGCCGGCGCCTTCGGAGGAGGAGCTCCGGAGCCGGCAGGCGCACGAGTTGCTGCGGGATTATCCGGAGCTCCTCCCTCCTCTTCTGGCCAGGGGGGTTGACGTTGGAGGAGGGGGAGTCCTGACCCTGGGGGAGCTCCTGCCGGGAGGAGGGCCCTGGGTGGCGGAGCTCATGGGGCGTCTGGCCTGGAGAGACCTGGAAGGGCGTTGAGGAGAAGATGGCCCGGGTCACGCTCCTGACGGATTTCGGAACCCGGGACGGATATGTGGGCGCCATGAAGGGCGTTCTGGCCTCCCTCATGCCCGACCTGATCCTGGACGACATCTCCCACGACATCCCGCCGGGTGACATCCGAAAAGCTGCGGCGGTTCTGGCCCGGGTGTGGCAGAACTTTCCCGCCGGAACCGTTCACCTGGTGGTGGTGGACCCGGGGGTCGGAACCCAACGACGAGGCCTGGCTCTGGAGGTCGGGGGGCAGTCTTTCGTGGCGCCGGACAATGGGGTGCTGTCCCGGGTAATGGCCTCGTCTTCTGAGCCGGTGTGTGTGAAGCTACTGCCCTCGGCTCGTCTTTCCCCGCCTGTGAGCGCGACGTTTCACGGGCGGGACCTCTTTGCCCCCGCCGCAGGACTCCTGGCCCGGGGTACCCCTCTTCAGGAGTTGGGACCGCCACTCACGGATCCGGTACGACTGAATCTACCGGAAGCTCCCCTCCAATCCGGGAGCAGGGAAGGGGAGATCGTGGAGGTGGACCGGTTCGGGAACCTGGCCACGAACCTTCCCCTGTCCGATGTGGAGCGGGCCGGAGGAGTGATGGTCAGCCAGCGGCAGGTTCCCTTCAGACGGACTTACGGGGACGTGCCCTCCGGACGACTGGTGTCCGTGCTGAACTCCGACGGCCTCGTCGAAATCGCTGTGCGGGATGGATCGGCCGAAGAGCGCCTGGGGGTAGGTTTGGGCGGCACGGTTCGGGTGGGGGATGAGGGGGGGTAGAAAAGTGAACGAGGGCGACCCCTCCCGGGGCCACCCTCCGCCATAAGCCGCAAGGGTCATCCCTCTCTCACGCGGACCCCATCATCCTTCTTCCAGCCATTTCCGATCCTCTGCCGAGAGGCGCCGCTTTCCCGAGGCACGGTCGATGAGCTTCAGGACCACCCAGCCCACGAACATGATGGGGGCCACCTTGAACAGCAGGAAGGAGGCCAGCCCGAATGTGAGGGAGAAGACCGTCCCAATGATGGAGAGGACCACTCCCGCAGCGATGAGGGTCACCAATCCAACGGCCAGGAACGTGAGCAATGTACCCATGATCTTCTCCTTCCCAGAGGTTTTCAGTCCTCTTCAACGAATCCAGACCACGTCGATGCTGCCGAAGACGGCATCGACGGTCACCGTCACCCGATTCTCCGCTTCTTCCCAGTCCATGGAATAATACGAGTCACCTCGCTTCACCAGCCCCTCGGAGTCCAGGGAGGTCAGAAAGGTGTTCTTCATCACCCGGACTCCGAGACCTTCCGGAAACCGGAGCTCAAGGGATCCCAAACCCATATCCACGGAAACGGCGGCGTCTCCCTGCCACCGGCCCCTGAAGTCCAGAACCACATTCCCCACCCCGGCGTCCACGGTAATGGTCTCGGCGTTCAGATTCCCCAGGTTACGAACGTGGAAGTCCGCTGCCCCCACCTCGAAACCAGCGGAGCCCATCCGGATGGGGTTCGGTTCGGAGATGTCCACCCGGGATTCGGAGGCTCCCGTGGAGAGATCCAGCCTCGTGAGGTACAGGCCTCCCAGATCCAGGTCCGCTCGAACGGCGCCGAACTCCAGGTCCAGGTCCATGGGAACATTCCGGGCCAGCCGGAGGTTCATTTCCCCGGAATCCTTCCTTCTCGGCCAGTTGATGTTCTTTCGGATGCTCCTCACCCCCAATTCCAGCCGGTCTCCCTCATACTCCGCGACGGGCTCGAAGGTCTCTTCGTCGTAGCGGAGCTCCATGCGATAGAGGGATCCTGGATCAGCAGCCCGGATATCCAACCTGCCGGCACCGTAGCGGACCCTCACCCTCATGTCCGACTCCCCGGAGTGCTGGCGGGAGATGGTGACGGTCCTCCAATCCTGGGCGATCCCGGCCCGGGGAAGCCAGAACAGAAAGGCCAGAAAGAGGAGTGTGATCCCGGAGAAACGGCGGTCACGCATGGGGATTATCCTCCTTCTTTTCGTGGTCGGTCTTCTCGGACCGGACCTCACTCTCCGTTCCGGCTTCCGATTCGGAGCCCCCTCCGGCTTCCGACCGGGGAGAATCCGCCGCTGCCGTCTTTCCCTCTCCCCCGGGCCGGGGTTGAGAAGCGGTCGGGTCATCGCGAAAAGGGTCCCCGGGAGAAGCGGTCGGGTCATCGCGAAAAGGGTCCCCGGGAGAAGCGGGCGCCTCATCTTCTGTCCAGACCTCTTCCTCGAAGTCATAGTATGCCGCATAGGGCCGGATCTTTCCGCCTCGGGTCAGCAGCACGGCGCCGAAGCCCACGGCAACGGCCACGAAGCCGATTGCACCTCCGACAAAGGTCAGAAGGCCTTGAAGGAACCCGAATCCGATGATTCGAACAAGGCTGGCAGCCACGGCCGGGACCATGAGAGCGGCCAGGCCCGCCACCAACACATAGAAGGTGTTGGACCCTCGGATCCATTCCAGGCCCCGGTATTCCTGGTCCGCCACCCATTCGCCCACGTTCCGGGCCACGGCCACATAGCCCAGGAAGGCGGCGAGACCCGCCGCCAGAGGGAAGAGGGGAATCCAGGCCAGGAGGAGAGGAATTCCAATGATGGACACCGCCAGAGCCACGATTCCCAGAATCCAGGCCGGAATCAGGAGAAATCCGCCGGCCAGTCCCACCATCCCGGATTGGGCCGGAGCTCTGCGTACGGTGGTGGCGATGACCTCCAGCCGATTCCCGCCGAAGTGGACCGTGAGAACCCCCAGGATCACCAGCACCAGGAAGGTAGCCAGGTTTTCCAGGAGGCCGGCGATGGCCCGGCCCAGGTTCCCGAAGATGCCGAAGAAGGGGGTGGAGCGGGATCTCCCTTCCCTCTCCATGGAGGAGAGAATATCCCTTCTGATATCTCTCTTGAGCTCTTCTCTGAGCTCTTCGAGTTCTTCCTGGCTCATCTCTGCCGATCCCGCCATTCCGAGATCCAGGATGGAGCCCTCCACCTCTCCGCCCAGGGACTCCAGGCGACCATCGGCCACCCGCAGATCTCCGGTGACCCGGCTCCCCTCCCGAAGGCGAACGGTTCCATTGCTCACCACAACGTCTCCCTGCACCGTTCCCCGGAGGTCCAGATCTCCGTCCACCACGATAAGGGACCGGTCCAGGGTTTCTCCCCTCTCCACCTTCACATCCTCCCCGATCTTCAGGAGAAAGTGGTCGATGGACGCTTCATGCAGAGCCTCGGCCAGACCTTCCAGGGCGCCTGTTCTTCGGAGGAGGGCGCCGATGAGGGAGTCTTCGTCGGAAAGGGAAAGAGACAGGCTGGTTTCCTGCCCCTCCGCCGTGTCCCGGGCCACCTCCGGAAGCGTCAGAGCGGTTTCCAGAGCACGGTCCAGAGCTTCGGCCACCTCGGCTGCGGATCCGGTCAGGTCTTCCGGCGGGTTCCAATCACTCAGCGCCCGGGCGAGAGGACCGTCGTCGAGAGAAATGACCTGGCCCAGAAGGGAACGCCATGCGGAATCCACGGCGTCACCCCGGGTGTAGCTCCCCACGGTCTTCCCGTCCACCAGCACGTCCCCTGCGCGAAGCGCCATGGAAAGAGGCTCCCCATCCTGGAAATCCAGGCGCAGGGCTGCTTCCCGACTGGAGACGGCGATCTCACTGGAAACCACCGACCGGAGCTGGGCCTTCCCCGCCCCCGGAAGGAGCAGAAGGGGAAGGGCCCAAATCAGAAGGACGCGTTTAAACCCGAGCACGTGCATAGCCTCTTTCCGGGGCTTGGGTGGTAACCAGGTTTCGATACAGGACCCAGAGGGCTACGGCGCTGGCGAGAGAAAATGCCAGCCCGCCGAACCCGACCAGGAAGGGGTATTCGGTCAGCGACCCCAGGACCGTGTAGGCCCGAAAGAGAGTCACGCTGTCCACTGCGGCACCGGCTACGGTGGAGAAGACGGTGACCAGAACGGCCGAAGCCTTCCAGGAGAGATAGGTGGTGAAGGTTCCCACGGTCAGAAGCGGATGGGAAAACACCAGGTAGAGGAGGGCAGCCACCGTGATGGTGGGAGCCGAAGCCACGCCACCGGCCACCGCCCACCCCCGACGGGTCTGCGGAAGGAGCCCTCGAGCCCAACTCAGGATCCGGCTCCCGGCGGTAGCCCGGAGGGCTGGAGCGAGAGAGGGGATCCTGACACGGGCCATGACCCGCTCGGCAAAACCCGGTGCCGGGGCCAGGTGGCCCAGAGCGGCCAGGGCGCCGAAAAGATATTCCCAACCCCGTGCTTCCCCTGCGCAGGGCCCACACGCCGCCAGATGTTCCCGGACTTCCGAAGCCCCACGGTCCGAAAGGCCGCCCTCCAGGTACTCCTGGATCCTGTCGGCCGGCAGATGGACTTCCGACGAACCAGAAGCGCCGGCGGCTCCGAACCACCCTCGAACCCTGGAGGGCAGGGATTGTTTTTCGGGAAGCTGAGAAATGATGCTTTCAGCAAAATCAGGTCCTGGGACCAGCTCTTCCAGGGAGCCCAGATCTGAGAAGAGAAGGCCCCAGCCATCCAGCTCCTCCTGGCAGTGCGGACAAACAGACAGATGCGCCTGGACCATGGCTTCCTCCCTGGGAGTCAGCCCGCGGTCCAGGAACTCCTGGATCTGTTCGGAGGTCAGATGCCTCGTTTCCTCACGCTCTGTCACTGCCGTTCGCTCCTGTTGGCTTGTTGTCGTCCATTACGGGGATTCGTCCCCGAAAGTTTCATGCGTTTCCATCCTGTTCCACCTCCAGTCCGGAACGGTCAGGACCCGGCATGGGCCAGGAGCTCCTTCAACTCCGCACGGGCTCGATGGAGGTAGGTTTTCACCGTACCCAGAGGGAGCTCCATGATCTCAGCGATCTCGTCGTAACTGTGCCCTTCCACGTGCCGCAGGAGAACCACGGTCCGGTATTCGGGCCGGAGCTTCCCGATGGCCTCCTCGATCTGCCCCCCCAGCTCCCTGGCCTCCACATAACGGTCCGGGGCCTCCTCGTGAGACTCTACCACCAGACGGGTCTGGGCCTCTTCCTCCGAGGTCCGGGCATGGGGAGACCCATCGATGGAAACCGTGTCCAGCCTCCGTTTCCGGAGGTGGTCGATGGTGTGGTTGTTTGCGATCTTGAAGATCCAGCTGCTGAACTTGTACTTGGGCTTGTAGCTATCAATGGCGTTGAAGGCCCGAATGAAGGCTTCCTGTGCCAGGTCTTCAGCCAGGGTCCGATCCCGTACCATCCGGTAGACCAGCGAGAAGACAGGCCGCTCGTAACGGCTCAGGAGCTCGCGAAAGGCCATCTCACGGCCCTTCGCTGCCAATCCCGCCAGCTCCTTGTCTTCCAGTCGGGCGTAGTCCACGGGTGCTCAGGTGTCCGGTTGTCATCAAGAGGAATGGCTCCGGGGCCGTCAACGGTCCCCGGAGTCGCTACCCGTCACAAGTCTAACAGAACGCAGGCCTGCCTTTCACCCGTTTTCCGGGACTCCCGGTGGGCGATTCCGTCGCATCATAATGGAACCGAAGGTCTTTCGCGGGTACCGTTTTCTTCGTTTCTTCCGCCAGCCGTTCGGCAGGCCGACGCCGCTTCTGCCGGAACCCGTATATGCGCCAGGCACGAATTTCATGAGCAAGTCCGATGAGGCCCGGCCCTCCAGGGGGGTTGACCGTGAGCGACAGGTGCGGAGGATCTTTTCCGAGATCGCGCCGCGCTATGATCTGCTCAACCACCTTCTGAGCCTCAATGTGGACCGGGGCTGGCGTCGGAAGGCGGTGGATCAACTCCGGTGGGAGGACTCCCCCCGGGGCCGTTTCCTGGATGTCTGCGCCGGGACCTACGACCTGAGTCTCGAGCTCACCCGGAGAGCGGGCTTCCAGGGTCAGGTAGTGGCTGCGGATTTCGCCCAACCCATGCTTGCGGCCGGACTCGACAAGATCAGAAGCCAGCCGGTTGATCCCGTCTGCGGTGATGCCCTTCGGCTCCCTTTTTCGGATGGTGTCTTCGATGGGGTCATGGTGGCCTTCGGGGTCCGGAACCTCTCGGACGTGACCAGCGGATTTCAGGAATTCGCCCGTGTTCTGCGGCCTGGGGCCAGACTGGTGGTCCTGGAATTCACCGAGCCCCCCAACCCGCTCCTCCGCCACCTCTACCTCTTCTACTTTCACCGGATCCTCCCCCTGGTTGGCCGGGTGGTATCGGGGCACCCCTGGGCCTATTCCTACCTCCCCCGGTCGGTCCGGGAGTTCCCGGATCCTCCGGGATTGGCGGAGATGATGCGGAAAGGAGGCTTCCGGGAGGCCAGCTGGGAATTCTTCACCGGAGGGATCGTGGCACTCCACGTCGGGGTCCGGTGACGGACCGGGGTCTCCCCGATCCCGTATCCACGTCCCAGATCTGAACCGGCCCCAGGATCTCGGGGGGAAGGTCGAAGTCTTCAGGGTCCCCCAGGATGAGGATGATCATCTCCTCCGGATCCACGTGGGCCTGGAAGACCTCCAGCACGTCCTGGGGGGATACCCTCTGGATTCCCTCCAGATACTTCTCCAACCAGTCGGCCTGCAGGCCCTGGGAGAGATAGTACATCTCCCGGGACACGATCTGGGCCAGGTCCTGGAAATTGAAGACGAATCCGTTCACGATCCGGGAAATGGCCCCGTCCACCTCTGCCTCGGTGGGCGGCACATTCCGCAGTTCCTCCATGGTGTCCAGGATCAACCGGACGGCGGCTATGGTTGTCTCGCTCTTGGTCTGGGTGACGGCTCCCACCAATCCCTCGCGGCGGGATGGGGTGGTCCAAACCGAAGAGGCGCTGTAGGCCCATCCCCGCTCCGTTCGGATCCGGCTCATAAGTCGGCTGGAGAAGCCGCTCGCTCCCAGAATCGAGTTTCCGATGCGGGAGGCGTAGTATTCCTGGCTGGAGCCCTGTGATACCCCTCCGGCCTGCCCCAGAATCACAGTGCTTTGCGGGAGATCCCTGGGGATCAGAAAGACCCCTGGACCCTGTCTCATCTCCGGCTTTCTGGGCTCCGGCAGGGGACCGGAGCAAGGCGGCCATCCGGCCATCATCTCTTCCAGGAGGGGCTCCAGGGTCTCCCAATCAACGTCTCCCACGGCTCCCAGGATGAGGTTTTCGGGGCATAGGACACGGGAGTGAACTTCGGCCAGGGTTCCCGGAGAGAGGAGGGTCGGATCCAGGTCAGCCTGGTCCATTTCCCAACCGATGGGGTGGTCTCCGAACATGATGCGGTTGAATTCCGCAAAAGCCAGTCCCGATGGATTGTCCTTCCTCCTTCGAATGGTCTCCCCCTGCCGGCCCCTCCAGACATCCAAAGCCAGGGAATCGAACCGGGGGAACTTCAGGATCTCCCCCCACAGGGCCAGGGCGGGTTCCAGATGTTCGGTCAGAGTGTTGATGGAGCTGAAGGTACTTTCACCTCCACCCCCGAAGACCGTCTGGAGAGCGTAGAAATCCACCAGGTGGTCCACGGAATCCGGTGACAGGCGAAGTGTGCCACCGGACCTCAGGAGGGCTGGGACGGCGGTTGCCGCTGCATAGTATTTCCGGGGGAACAGAGCGAAGCCGCCCTTGAACCGGGCGTAGAGGACCACCAGAGGCAGAGACCGGTCTTCCAGGTGGAAGACGGGAGTTCCGGAATTCAGCGTCCGCCTCTCCACCTCCGGAGCCTGGAAATCCAGGGGCTCGAATTCCAGGGCCAGTGCAACGTCCCGCCCAACCTCCGGAGCCTTCTGTCCAGCTGCTGGAACGGGAAGCGCGATGGCCAGGGCCGCAAGGAAGGGCGTAAACCTCCAGGGCTTCATCTTCCCGATTCCCTCCCCGGCTCTTCGGGCCGGACCAGGGTTGCCACAGTCCGCCCATCGGGTCTGAAGTAGTCCCGGACCACGCGCTGAATGTCCTGGGGAGTGACCTCTTCCATGGCATGGAAAAATCGGAAAGTGTGGCCCCAATCCCCGAACAGGGAAGCGGATTCCGCCAGTTGGACAGCCAGCCCGAAATTGGACCGGAGCCGTCGGACGGCGGAGGCCTCCAACTGGTTACGCACTCGCTGGAGCTCCACCTCTTCGGGAGGAGTTTTCCGGAGGCGTTCCAGTTCCTGGTAGATGGCTGCCTCCACCTCCTCCGGCGTGTGGGGGGACCGGGGGGAAGCATCGATGGAGAAGATCCCGGGAAAGAGGTAGCCGGGACCCGTGCCGGAGGTGACGCTGCCGGCGATTCGATCCTCCACCACCAGACGCCGGTAGATCCGGGAGCTCCGACCGCCGGTGAGGATGGCGGCCAGCATGGAGAGGGCGGGGGCGTCGGGATGGAGGGCCGAGGGGATTCGCCACCCGATACGAAGACCGGGTTCCGCATCAAAGAGGACTCGAATCCGACGCTCTCGCCGCTGGACGGGCTCTGTGACCGCCACCGGCGGCGGTGACTGACCCCTGGGAATGGTTCCCAGATAGGTTCGAGCCCACTTCAGGATCTTCCGGGGGTCCACGTCCCCAACGACTGCCACGACGGCGTTGTTGGGGCCGTAGAACGTCCGAAAATACTCCCGGACGTCTCTTCTGGTCAGGTTCTGGAGGTCTTCCCTGGTCCCGATGACGGGTCGACCGTAGGGATGGACCCTGAACGCCTCTTCCAGGTGGGCTTGATACAGGAGTCCTCCCGGGTTGGTTTCCAGGCGGAACCGCCTCTCCTCCAGAACCACATCCCGTTCGGCATAGAACTCCCTGAAGACGGGGTTCCGCATCCGATCGGCCTCCATGACGAACCAGAGCTCCGCTCGATTGGCAGGGAGCTCCAGGTAATAGGTGGTGGATTCCGCCGTAGTGCTGGCGTTCAGCCCCCTGCCTCCATTCTCCGTCAGGATCGCATCGAACTCGTTGGACACCACCAGTTCCGACGCCTCCTCCCTCAGCCCCTGGAGGCGGCCCTCCAGCATCCGGATTCGAGCCGAGTCCTGCGGAGAATTCCCGTCTTCCCTCACCTGGACCAGGGTTTCCTGGATGCGGTCGATCTCCTCCAGAATCCGGGCCTCTGCCTGGTAATCCCGGGTACCCACCGTAGTGGTTCCCTTGAACAGGAGGTGCTCCAGAAGGTGGGCGATCCCTGTTTCCCCGGGCTTCTCGTTCACGCTTCCAATTCTGTATTGCACCACAAAGGCCACGGTGGGAACCGCGTGCCGGGGGAGGATCAGGAGGCGGAGGCCGTTCTCCAGCGTGTGTTCTTCAACGGGAGCGGGCGGCGCCGCCGGCTCCTGGGCACAGAGGGCCCGGGAGGCGAGAAGGAAGAGGATCAATGGGAGGAGCGCTCTCAAGGTACCTCCGGTTGGCATCGGGAACACAGGAAGGCAGATCTGTTGCCCAATACGATTCTCTCCACCGGAGCTTCACACCGGAGGCAGGGCTGGCCGTCCCTTCCGTAGACCCGGAGGGCCTTTGCAAAGTTCCCCCTCTCCCCTGTGGCCGTCCGGTAGTCCCGCAAGGTGGTCCCCCCGGCTCGGATGGCCTGCCGGAGGACGACCCGGATTCCCGCCAGGAGCGCCTTCCCCTCCTGAAAGCTCAGGGTGTTGGCCGGCCTTCGCGGATGAATCCCTGCTCTGAACAGGGCTTCGGAGGCGTAGATGTTTCCCACTCCGGCGATGTTGCGTTGGTCCAGGAGCCAGGACCGGACGGGAGACCGGGATCTCTGGAGCGCACTGTGAAAATTGGATGCGGAGAGGCCGGTCCAAAGAGGCTCCGGACCCAGGCGGGAAGACTCCTCCTTCCATGAGCCTGGCGAGAGAAGACGAAGGAGGCCGAAGCGGCGGACATCGGCGTAGACCAGAGTTCCCGCAGGTTCCAGAAAAAAGGTCAGCCCCGGGTGGGAGGGCGGGGCGCTCCCCCCCGCACCATGGAGGAGAAGGAGGCGGCCCGTCATCCCCAGATTCACAACCAGGAACTGGGGGCGGGAGAGGGAGATGACGATGTTCTTTCCCCTCCGGGATACGGCCTGGATTGCCTGGCCGGCCACATCTCTGCAAAAGTCATCCGGGGGGGTAGCCAGGAGGTCTGAGTGATGAACCCGAACCTTCCGGATGCCGCATCCGGGTAGTTCGGAAGCCAGCTGCCGGACGATGGTTTCGACCTCCGGGAGCTCCGGCATGATCGGCAGTACCTTTGCGCTTGCGGAGGATGAACCTTGAGGTGGGTCAGCCTTCCGTGAGGCTCACCGCCGTGCCGCAGGCGGTGACCATCAGCATGCCGTTCTTGGCTCCCAGGACCTCGTAGTCCAGGTCCATCCCGATGACGGCGTGAGCTCCCCTGGACTCGGCCTCCCGGGCCATTTCCCGGAGGGCCTCCCCCCGGGCGGAACGAAGCGCGTCCTCGTAGGCTCCGGAGCGTCCGCCCACCACGTCACGGACGCTGGCGAAGATGTCCTTGAGGATGTTGGCTCCGATGATGGCTTCTCCGGTGACCACTCCCAGGTACTCCTTCACCGGCCTGCCTTCCAGCGTGGGTGTCGTCGTCACGATCATGGTCGTTCTCCTTCATCCCTGGCGAATTCCCGCCACCCGATATCGGTTCGAAAATACTTTCCCTCGAATTCCACCAACTCGGCGCCCAGGAGACTTCGTCGAGCGGCCTCCCCAAGGGTATCCCCCGTTCCCGTCACCGCCAGCACCCTTCCACCCGATGTCACCAGACCCTGTTCCTGGAGCTTGGTCCCCGCGTGGAAAACCATCCGCCGGGGATCCTCCTCGACAGATGGCGGGAGGACGACCCTCTTCCCCTTCTCGTAGCTTCCAGGGTAGCCTTCGGAGGCCAGAACCGTGGTGACGGCCCCCCCCTCCCGCTGCTTGACGGACATCCCGGAAATGGAACCACCATGGGCGATGGTTGCCAACGGCTCCAGGAGGGAGCTGGTCATGAGGGGAAGAACCACCTGGGTTTCCGGATCTCCGAAGCGGCAGTTGAACTCCACTACCTTGGGCCCGTCCCAGGTGAGCATGAGTCCGGCATAGAGGAGGCCCTGGAACGGTGCCCCGGCCGCTTCCATGGCCCGGAGGGTGGGAAGGAGGACGGTTTCCTCCACCGTTTTCACCAGATCCGGAGTGGCTACGGATACCGGGGCGTAGGCACCCATTCCCCCGGTATTGGGACCCGTGTCTCCCTCTCCGATGCGCTTGTGGTCCTGGGAGGGAACGAGGGTGAGGATGTCCCGCCCATCCGTGAGAGTAAAGACCGAGAGCTCCTCCCCGGTCATGCATTCCTCCACCACGACTTCCCGACCGGCCTCGCCGAAGCGCAGGTCCTGGAGCATCTCCCTTAAAGCCTGGAGAGCGTCGTCCATTCGCGTGCAGACGATGGCCCCTTTTCCCGCAGCCAGACCCGATGCCTTCACCACCACCGGGGCTCCCAGGTTTCGGACGTAGTTCTCAGCCGCTGTCAACTCCCGGAAAATCCGGAAATCCGCCGTCGGAACGCCGGCCGACCGCATGAGCTCCTTGGCGAAAGCCTTGGAGGACTCGATGCGGGCGGCTGACGCTGTAGGACCGAAGACGGGGAGCCCACGGGACCTGAACACGTCCACGATCCCGGAGGCCAGGGGGGCTTCAGGCCCCACCACGGTGAGATCTACGGACCGGGAAGCGGCAAAGGCCGCCAGGCCCTCGATATCTCCGACTCCCATCTCCACCCCCGTGGCCAGAGAGGCCATGCCGCCATTGGGCTGAGTGGCGAAGAACTGGGCCTCGGGGGCGTCCGCTTTCAATTTCCAGAGGAGAGCGTGCTCCCGCCCCCCATTTCCCACGATAAGGATCCGCATGGTGTGCTCGGGCTCGTTCTGGCAGGAGATCTCCCCCGTCTCGCGGGGCTGTGAAAAACCCTTCCGGCCAAGAGTAGGGCGAAGACTCGAGGGATGTCAAAAGCTCCCCTCCTACCTCTTGAAGCCCCCCATGAACGAGTCACCCATGCGGCGGGCGGCATCCGTCATGGAATCCATCATGCCTCTGGCCCCTTCGGAGTATGCTCTCGCTGCTGCCGCCAGGTCTTCCTTGTAAGCCGGATCCGGGTCGCCTCTCCGGGAATACTCGCCCCGCAGGATGCGGTCGTATTCCCCCTCTTCGATCCAACGTCTGATCTCCGAAACCCTCAGAACGTAGAAAGGATGGGTGGTGGCCATGAGGTTCAGGACCTTGTAGACCTGGTCCGCGACGTCCCCGCCGGTGCGATACTCTTCCGCCTGGAGGATGAACTCGTCCAGGTTCGATTCTTCTGACGTTCCCCCCCCGGCCATCTTCAGCATGGCGTTCATGGCGATCTGGGGGTCCTGCACCGAAAGGAGGCCGGCCCGGTCGCTGGAGAGCTCCGACTTCCGGTACCACTCCAGAAGACCCACCAGCACGGCCCTGGCCGCCAACCCCACCACCGGGAATCCCATGCCGGCCAGCTGGATCAGGAGGACGGTCATGGTCCGGTAGAGGACATGATCGCTCATGATATGCCCAAGCTCATGACCCAGCACGAAGGAGAGCTCCTCATCGCTGAGCAACCGGATGGTTCCGGAATTCATGATGATGAAGGGCTCATTCATCCCGTAGGCTCCGGCATTCACCATGGGGGTCTGGGATACGAATACGGGATACTCCCGGTCCGGGTCCAGCGTCCGGCACACTTCCTTGTACAGCCCGTGAACAGCCGGAAATTGCCTTTCCGAGATCTTCACGGCGTTCGCCTGGAATGCGAGCCTGATGGGTTTCTCGCCAAAGAAGCCGAAGAGGCTCCTGAGGACCTCGTCGAACACGGGGATCCTCCGAAGAGCCTGCAAAGCCGCCCGGTCGGCGGGATGCTCCCAGGCCCGGGAGGAAATGTCCGTCAGGATCCGTCTGGTCCGAGCCTCGTCTCCGCCGGGCGCCTGGCCGTTTCCGTTCATTTCCTCGGTCATGGGGATGTCCTCTCCTGCGGGTTCTCGGATGATCGGATGAACGGTCGGGGCGGCCGGTTCCATGGCCTACCCTGCCGCGAGTCCTCTTCCGGCGATGGACGTCTCTCCAGCGGCGAACGTCACTCCGCCGGTGAACGTCCGTCCACCAATACCAATGTACCGTCCTACGCCGCTGCCGGGAGAGAGGTTTCATTCCGGTCTTCCGATGAGCCTTATGGGGTGTCGCCATCGTGAGGGGCAGCATGGCCGGGGTCACGCCCACCCTCGGGAGGCAATTCGTTGACCCTTTCCCGATTCGTTGACCCTTTCCCGAGAAGAGGGCTAACTTCCTTCCGGCGTTTCCTGGAG
>CAZSDD010000039.1:23580-27069 GCA_964605505.1 uncultured Gemmatimonadaceae bacterium
ATTCGTTGACCCTTTCCCGAGAAGAGGGCTAACTTCCTTCCGGCGTTTCCTGGAGACTTCCGGAAACCAGCATCCTACGGGCAGGAAACCCTGCTCCCCGAAAGGGCCTTCTTCCACCGGATCAAGCTTCGAGCATGGCAATTGTTTTTCCCCCGGACTTGATGGTCAGCGTTTCCGGTTTCAGAGGTCGGGTCGGGGCCTCTCTCACTCCGGAGCTTGTGACGGCCCTGGCCGCAGGTTTCGGTGGTTTCCTCCGGAAATCGGGAAGGGGATCCCGGGGTGAAATAGACGCCGGGGAGGCTACCGTCCTGGTGGGTCGTGATTCCCGGACTTCCGGACCCATGTTTCTCCGGAGCGTGACTGCGGGACTCCAGTCTGTGGGATGCCGCGTGGTGGACCTGGGAATGGTGCCTACGCCCACCCTCATGCTTGCCGTGGAAACGGCCGGAGCCGCCGGGGGGATTGCCGTCACGGCCAGCCACAATCCCGGAGAATGGAATGCGATGAAGTTCGCTTCCGGGGAGGGGCTCTTTCTGGACGGCGAGATCATGGCGGCCTTCCAGGAATACCTTCTTTCCCGGGATCCTCCCAGGGCATCCTGGGACGCTATCGGCAGCGTGGTTCGGGACTCCGAGGCGGTGGACAGGCACCTGGAGCGAATCCTGGCCCTCCCCTGGCTGGATGTGCCCGCTCTGAAGGATCGGCGGTTCAGCGTGGCGCTGGACTGTGTGAACGGAGCCGGAGCGGTCATCATGCCCCAGCTTCTGGAAGCCCTGGGGTGTGAGGTATACGGCATCGGAATGGAGCCCGACGGGCTCTTTTCCCGGGATCCGGAGCCCACGGCCGCGAACCTGGGGGAGCTTTGCGGGGCCGTGTTGAGCTCCGGTGCGGAGCTGGGCATGGCCGTGGACCCCGACGTGGACCGGCTTTCCCTGGTGTCCGGTGCGGGGGATCCCCTGGGAGAGGACCTGACTCTGGCCCTGGCTTCCGCCGTGATCCTCAGACGGAGCCCGGGCCCCGTGGTGACGAACCTGTCAACCAGCCAGGTGGTCGAGGATGTGGCCCGGAATTTCGGGGAATCTGTGATCCGGGCCCCCGTGGGGGAGATCAATGTGGCCCGACGGATGCAGGAGGTGGGCGCCGTGGTGGGGGGGGAGGGGAATGGCGGGGTCATCCTCCCGGCTCTCCATCTCACCCGGGATGCCCCTCTCGGTGCAGCCCTCATCCTGCAGCACCTTCTGGACGAAGGTGCGGGCCTGGGAGAGGCGGCGGCCCGTTGGCCCGGGTACGTCATAGAAAAGCGGAAGGTGTACTTCATCCGGGAGGCACTGGAGGGGGCATACGAGGCACTGACATTGGATTTCTCTCCACCGGAGCTGGACCGATCCGATGGACTCCGGATGGCCTGGCCTGAAGAGAAGGTCTGGCTCCATGTCAGGCCCTCGGGGACGGAGCCTGTGGTCCGGCTCATCGCCGAGGCGCCCACCAGCCGGAAGGTGGAAGCTCTCATGGGCCGGGCTTCCCGGGTGCTCGAAGGCGTGGCCTGAGGCCGCTGCCGGTTTTCTCGCCCACCCGCCCTTCATTGTGCACTGAATCATCCAACGGCCTTTCGAGGCCGGAAAATCGCCGAAAGAGACTGAAAGCATGTGTGGAATCGTAGGCTATCTGGGGTCCCGGGAGGCCGTACCCATCCTCCTGGAGGGGCTTCACCGGTTGGAGTACCGGGGATATGACTCGGCGGGAATCTCCATTCTTGCCGATGACGGGGTTCTGACCACGGTGAAGGAAGCCGGGAAGATCGCGTGCCTGGAAGAGACCCTGGAGCGATTGGGCCCCTCCGGCCGCTGTGGAATCGGACATACCCGGTGGGCCACACACGGGCCTCCCAACCAACCGAATGCCCATCCCCACGTGAGCATGGACCAGAGCATCGCCCTGGTTCACAACGGAATCATCGAGAATGCTCAGATACTCAAGACCCAGCTGGAAAAGCTTGGATACCTGTTTCGTAGCGATACGGACACGGAAGTCCTGGTTCATCTCGTGGATGAGGGATTCAAGGAGAACGAGAAGCTGGAGGATGCCGTTGCGGCGGCTCTGCTCCAGGTGGAAGGCGCCTACGGCGTAGCGGTGGTGAGCAGCCGGGATCCGGGGAAGATCGTGGCGGCCAGGAACGGATCTCCGCTCCTGCTGGGCATCGGAAACGGAGGGGAGTTCCTGGTGGGTTCGGATGCCGCGGCCCTGGTCTCCTCCACCCGGGATGTGGTCTATCTGAATGATGGAGATGTGGCGGTGCTGAACGGCGATGGCTACTCCACCTTCCACCTTCAGCGGGGCATCGTGACGCGGCCCATCCAGAAGATCACCTGGGACCTGGGAGCCATCCAGAAGGGTGGGTTCGACCATTTCATGCTCAAGGAGATCTTCGAGCAGCCCTCCAGCCTCCGGGACGTCACCAGGGGCCGGCTGCTCCCGGAGGATGGAGCCGCCCGGCTGGGTGGTGTGACCCTGCCCGACGATGACCTCCTGAAGATTCGCCGGATCCTCATTACCGCTTGCGGCACGTCCTGGCACTCGGCCCTTCTGGGAGAGCTGATGCTGGAGGAGTTGGCCAGGATCCCTGTGGAGGTCGAGTACGCCTCCGAATTCCGCTACAAGAACCCCATCCTGGATGACCAGACCCTGGTCATCGCCATCAGCCAGTCCGGTGAGACGGCGGATACCCTGGCGGCGTTGAAGGAAGCCAAGCGCCGGGGAGCTCCCACCATGGGCATCGTCAACGTGGTGGGATCCACCATCGCCCGGGAGACGGACTTCGGCGTGTACCTTCACGCCGGTCCCGAGATCGGTGTAGCCTCGACGAAAGCCTTCACAAGCCAGGTAGTGGCTCTGGCTCTCTTTACCCTCTATCTGGGACGGCGAAGAGAGCTCTCCATCGAGCGGGGGTTCAGGTTGGTACAGGCACTACAGGCTCTCCCTGGACAGGTGGAGGAGATCCTGGCGCTCAACGGCGAGATCCTGGCGCTGGCAGAGCATTACGCAGACGCCCGGAACTTCCTCTATCTGGGCAGGGGATACCAGTTTCCCGTGGCTCTTGAAGGGGCGCTGAAGCTCAAGGAAGTGAGCTATATCCACGCCGAAGGCTACCCGGCGGCGGAAATGAAGCACGGGCCCATCGCCCTCATCGACGAGGACATGCCCGTGGTCTTCCTGGCCCCCTCCGACGCCATCTACCCCAAGGTCCTATCCAATATCGAGGAGGTCCGGGCCCGGAAGGGCCGGGTCATCGCCGTGGTGAGCCGTGGGAATGAGGACATCAGATCCAAGGTCGACCATCTCATTCCGATACCGGAGGCCGATCCGGTGGTTCTTCCGGTTCTTTCCACGGTTCCCCTGCAACTCCTGGCCTATCATATGGCCATGATCCGGGGGTGCGATGTGGATCAGCCGAGAAACCTGGCGAAGTCGGTGACGGTGGAGTAGATGGCA